>JAICTU010000209.1 GCA_025936205.1 Polyangiaceae bacterium
CAAGAGCACTTCGGCCCCGACGCGGGCCATCGCCGAAAAGTCGGCGAGCCAGGCCGCACGCGCCGGCAGCGAGCACGACCCGCTCACCCAGCAACTCGAAGAGATGATGGGCGACGCACCGGTCTGCGACTCCTGCGGCCACATCACGGTCCGCAACGGCGCCTGTTACAAGTGCCTCAACTGCGGCAACTCGATGGGCTGCTCGTGATCTAGGGGGGCTGATGCAGCCCCCCAGTCCCTGCAGCTTCGCTGCAGGGACTTACCCCGCCCGCGCGGCGCGGGCGCTGCGCGCGGGGGCCCCAAGCCCCGCTTGCCCTCCCAGTGTTAGCTGATACCTGCCACTGGGAGGGCTTACTTTTGGGCGGGCTCCTGCCGGGCTCGCTTCTGTAAACGGATGTGGCTCAGCGTTGGGATTTTGGGGGCCGGGCCTCAGGCGTGCGGCGCTGCGCGGCGTATCGGGGCGCGGGTGTCCCAGGGTCCATTCGGGGCGGAATGGCGAGTCCGGAAACCCTGACCCCTGGACCCCTGGACCCCTTCTGGGACGTGAAACTAGCCATCGTATCCGCCCAGTGTTACGCGCGGACGTAGGAGAACCATGGTCATGAGCAAAGCTTCCGTGATTGCCGTGTGCCGCGGCGTTGTGTTCGCCGCTGCGCTGGGTACGTCGATGCTGGGTTGTCGCAAGGATGAGCCGCCTCCGCCCCTGCCCGCGGCACCGAAGCCCGCCGAGCCCGCCGCCGCGGTAGCTCCGCTGGAGCTCAAGCCGGAAGACGCGGGCAAGCCGCCCGAGCCTGCTGCAGCGCCGGCGCCCAAGGCCGCCCCGCACAAGGCCAGCGGCGGGCTTGCCGCCTGCTGTGCTGCCCTGCGCCAGAACGCAGCGAACGCGCCGGAGCCCACCAAAGGCTACATGATCACCGCAGCAGGCGTGTGCGACGGTGCCGCCTCGTCCGGTGTGGACAAGGACGGCACGCTGAAGACGATCCGCGCGATGCTCAAGGGCGCGGGTGTTCCCACCGACTGCAAGTGAGCTGTTCACTGGGCTCGCCGCTAGCGGCGAGCCAGGTGATCAAAGCCGCGCTCGAGCGGGATGCTATGGCCCGCACGGTGCAGCCGGGCTCCCTGCCCGCGCGTGACCCAGCCGATCGGCGCCGCCCCGTGTGGGCGCGCGCGGCTGGGGCCCGTGGCGAGCAGCGCGTAGTCCTCGCCGCCGTAGAGCGCGAAGTGCAGCGCGGAGCGGCGCAGGGCACGGCTGGCCAACAGCAGACTCGGTTGTAGCGCGGCGCGCAGCAGCCTCTCGTCGACGACCAGGCCGACGCCGCTGGCGCGCGCGAGCTGGCGCGCGTCCGTCGCCAGGCCATCGGAGAGATCGATGCAGGAGCGCGCACAGTCGGTGAGCTCACGGCCCTGCTCGAGCAAGGCGCGGGGGCGGCGCCAGGCTTGCACGCACTGCTCGACGCCTGCGCGTTCGCGGGCACCAGTGCCCGACACTCCGCTGCGCAAGCAGGCGAGGCCCGCCCCGGCGAGCCCCACGGCCCCGACCAACCACAGCTCGTCGCCGGCGCGAGCTCCGGTGCGGGGCAGCGCGACGCCGCTGCGGCCGAGCACGGTGGTGGTGATGCTGAGCTCGCGACCTCGCGAGAGATTGCCGCCCACGATCGGACAGTCGCACTCCAGGCTCGCCGCATGCTGACCGAGCGTCAGCTGGTCGAGGCCCTCCGCCGGCAGGTCCCGTGGCAAGATCAGCGCGGACAGCGCCGCCACGGGCACCGCACCCATCGCCGCGAGATCGCTGACAGCAGCCTGGAAGGAGCGATATCCGACGTCCTCGAGGCTGAGCCAGCGCAGGTCGAAGTGCACGCCTTGCACGCTGGCGTCCACGCTGCAGACAGACGCCTCGGCGCTGGGCGCCAGGATCGCGGCGTCATCGCCGATGCCGAGCGCCACGCGCCGGCTGCCCGCGGCGAACCGCTCGCGCAACCGCTCCACCCATTGCCGTTCCGTGCGCCTGACCATGTGCTGTCTCGCGAAGACCGCTCCCGCGTTTTCAGCACAGCCACCGTTGGGCGGCAAGCAGCAGCGCGGCGGCGAGCTTCAGTCGGGCTTGCCCCGGGTCGAGTCGAGCGGCAAGGTCAGTACGAAAGCAGCCCCGCTGGGCGGGTGGTCCTCCACGCTGAGGCCGCCGCCGTGCGCCTCTGCGAGGCGCGCCGCCAGGGCACGCGCCAGCTGTACCCGCCCCGGCAGGTCGCGCTCCAGCTCCGCCCTGGGGAGCCGCAGGTGAATCACCCGGACCTCCAGCACCGCCGGTAGGGGCGCCGCGAACAGAACCCAGGCGCCGCTCTGCGCGGAATCGGCGAGCGACTCCCGCCGCGAAGCCTCGAGCCGCAGGGAGGAGGCGACCTGGCCCGTGGCGTCCTCCGCCAGCAACCCGAGCGCCTGACGCAACCGCCCGGCGTCCGCTGCCAGCTGCGGCAGCGCTCCGCCTCTGGGCAATGCCAGCTCGATCGACGCGCCTGGCCGGCGCGCGCGGAGCTCCGCCTGTAGATCGGCGAGCAGCTGGCTCGGGTTGGTCTCCCCCATCACCAGTGCCAGCGTGCCGCGCTCCAGCCGGGCCAGGTCCGTCAGCTGCGCGGCCATTTCGCCCAGCTGCTCGGCGCTCGCCTCCGACAGCCGAGCGCTCAAGTCAGCGGCCACGGCGGCGAGGAAGCTGGCGCGCGACCGATCGAGATCGGTGATCCGCTGCTCGGCCTGCTGCAGCCGCTCGGCCTTGTCCGCCAGCTCGCGGAAGCTCTCCTGGACCGCAGATAGATGCATCGACTCGGTGAGCCACGCCTTGTGTCCCGCGAACATCAGCGCGTCCAGCAGCACGCCGAGGTGCCGGGAGATCGCGCGCATCGTGTCCTCGCGCACGCGGGGCAGCGCGGCGAACAGCTCCTTGGTGCGGGGTACGTCCAGATCCGGCGCGCATTCCAGCAGCTCCTTCGAGAGCTCGCCGTTGTGCGAAGTCTGGAACGGCCCAAGCACGATGCGTCCGATCCGCCGCCCGTCGTGCGCGATGCAAGCCACGTGGTAGGTCGCGCCCGTGAAGCAGGTGAGCGAGAACTGACCGTCCTCGCCCGGCTCCTGCTGCCGCAGCGTCTCGTACACTTCGCCGAGCCTGCGCGCCACCGCCGGCAGTTCCGCGAGATAGTCGTTGAGCGCCGGCTGCTTGCGATTCTTGGCCAGCGCGCGCCCCTCCTGGTCCAGAATGCGGATGGGAATCTGAAACAGCGCGTAGAAGCTGCTCAGCACGTCTTCCACGCTGGTCGCGTCGAGCAACTCGCGCAGGCCAGCGCTCGCGCCCAGCACGTCGGTGGGATTGTCCGCGGCCGCCTCGGGCATCAGAGTCCTCCGCCCTGGCTCCGTGCTGCAGCGGGCGCTCCACCGAGCCGCGTGTTGACCAACCTCAGTACCGGCGCATTGGCTCCCAGCTTGTTGGCGACCATCTGCACGAAGGCGTCCGACTCGAAGCCAAACTTCTTGTCCAACGAGTGCTGCTGGTTGAGCGACTGCCAGGTGATCTGCAGCAGCCCCAGGAAGCTCTCCACGACGCCGGTGCCTTGCGTCGCAACGGCCAGATAGACCGGCTCGCGGCCGCGCTTGGCCAGCTCATCCAGCTCCTCGCGCGTGCGGATCGCGTTCGCGGGCAGATCTCGCTTGTTGAACTGAATCACCAGCGGCAGGTTCTTGAGGGTCAAACCATTCGCTTCCAGGTTCGACTTCAGATCCAGAAACGCCGCGGTATTGTTCTGGGTCTCGGCGTGCTGAGAGTCCGCGACGAACACCACGCCGTCAGCGCCCTGCACCACCAGCCGGCGCGTGGAGGCATGGATCTGTTGCCCCGGCACGGTGAAGACCTTGATGCGCACCGAGACCCCGCTCTTGGCCTTGAAGTTCAGCGGCAGGAGATCGAAAAAGAGCGTTCGATCATCCTTCGTATCCAGCGTCATCAAGCGCCCGGTGGCGTCGCGATCGACGACTCGATGGAGCGCCTGCAGATTGGTCGTCTTCCCGCTCAACGCCGGGCCGTAGTAGACGAGCTTGATGGTCAGTTCGCGAGTTCTGAAGTCGAGCTGCACCTGCCGCTTCCTCTCTTGGGTGCTCGGGTGCGGGTGTCCCCGCAAAAAGTCTGCCTCCCAGTGCCCCTCCGGCGCTGGTTTCCGCACGAGAGATACGGCCACCCAGGCGCTACGCGTGACGCGGAGAGCGCGCCACACACGCGCCCACACGTGAGCCGTCTCGGGCCAGGCACCACGTGAACGTGCGGGCTCAGCTGCTAGTCTGAGTGGAGCATGCTGCCGCCCCTGGTCGTGTTTTGGCTCGCCGCGCCGACCGGTGCCGCCGACCCACAGGGCGAACTCGAGCGCTGGGCCTCCGACCACGGAGCTCGGCCCGTGCCTGCGCTGCAGGTGTCCGTGGCCGGTTACGACGAGGCCGTCGTGCATGAAGTCGAGACGCTGCTGGAAGAGGCGCGCAGCCTCGCACCCGGCAGCAGCGCCAGCTTCGAGCGGCTCGATCAGCTGCTCGCGGCCCACCCGGAGCTGCCACAAGCCGCCTGGTGGGCCGCGGAGCGCTACGCGCTGGAAGGACAAGAGCGGGCCCGAGAGGGCGAGCCCGAGAGCGCGGCCGAACGCGATCTGGCCCAGCGTAGCCGTGCTCTCGAGGGGCCGCGCGCGCCCGTCGCCGCTGCCGGAGCCGCTGCACCCCAGGACTCACCGCCGCAGCTGCCGCTCGAGCTCGTCGACCTGCGCCCGCGGGACGAGCTGCTGCTCGACGGGCAGCGCGCCGTTGCCGGCACGGTAGTCGTCCCGGGCCGCCACCACGCGCAGCTGTTCCGCGCGCAGCGCCAGGTCTGGTCCAGCTGGGTCGAGCTCGGCTCGCCGCCGGTGCTCCGCGTCGCCGATCCATCGCCGGCGTGCAGCGACCTCGACCTGTGGGGCACAGAACGCGGCGAGCAGGGTCCGATGCCTGCCCCGGGCGTCCGCTGTTCGAGCTGGGCCGTGGCGAACCTGCGCAATGGCAGCGAGCTCGAGCTCGCCCTTTGCCGAGGCTCGCGCTGCGGCGCATGGGAGCGGCGTAGTCTGCTCGGCGGCGGGGCAGCGACCGCGCAGGTCGCCCCGCACGCCGCCGTACCGAACGCCGCCCTGCCCGCCTGGGTCACCTGGGGCGCGATCGGGCTCGGAGCAGCGGCCAGCACGATGCTCGTGCTCTGGCAGACCGGTGCGTTCGATCGACCGGCGCCTGCAACGCAGTTCGTGTTCACCGGGCCCACGGCGGCGGCTCTCGAGTTCTGAGCCGACAGACTCCGAGGACCGGCGTCAGTGTGCGCGCCAGCGCACGCGCGCATCGGCGATCGCCTCGGCCACCCGAGCTCGCGCCGGGCCGCCGATCCCTTGCCGGCGCTCCACCGCTGCTTCCAGACTGAACATCGAGTCGATCAACTCGTCGGTCAGCGCGGGGTGGATCGCGCGCACCTCGGCGGGCGGCAGCTGATCGATCTGCACCCCGAGCTGCTCCGCGCGCCGCACCAGACCACCGACGGTGTGGTGCGCGTTGCGGAACGGAACTCCGAGCTTCACCAGCTGGTCCGCCACGTCGGTGGCGCACATGTGCCCAGCGCCCAGCGCTGCTCGCAGCCGCTCGGCGTTGAAGCTCAGCGTGCCGATTGCCCCGCCCAACGCGCGCGCGCAGACCAGCACGCTCTCGCAGGCATCGAAGATCGGCGGCTTGTCCTCCTGCAGATCGCGCCCGTAGCCGAAGCTCAGGCTCTTCTCCAGCACAAACAAGCTCACGGCGTGACCGATCACGCGCGCGGCGCGACCGCGCACGAGCTCCGCTACATCCGGGTTCTTCTTCTGAGGCATCATCGAAGAGCTGGTCGAGAAGGCGTCGCTCAGGCGCACGAACCCGAACTCCTCCGTCGACCAGATCACCAGTTCCTCCCCGATGCGCGACAGGTGCACGCCCAGGATGGCCAGCGCAGAGCCGAGCTCCATCAGGAAGTCGCGGCTCGCCGTGGCGTCCAGGGAGTTACGCATCGGCCGCTCGAAGCCGAGCTCCTGGGCCACGCCGCTCCGGTCGAGCGGAAAGCCGCTGCCGGCGACGGCGCCCGCGCCGAGCGGGCACTCGTTCAAGCGGCGTGCCGTGTCCTGCACCCGGCCCAGGTCGCGCCACAGCAACTCCTGCCAGGCCATCAGGTGGTGCGATACGCGGCTGGGCTGCGCGCGCTGCAAGTGCGTGTACGCCGGCATCAGCAAATCCAGGTGCTGCTCGGCGCGATTCAGGATCGTGTCCGCGAGCTCGCGCAGCGCCAGCTCGAGCTCCGCGCACTTTCGCCGCGCCCAGAGCCGCAGGTCGGTCGCGATCTGGTCGTTGCGCGAGCGGCCGGTGTGCAGCTTGGCCCCGGCCGGCACCAGCTCGGTCAGCCGCGCCTCGATGTTCATGTGCACGTCTTCTTTGTCGGCGTCCCAGCGGAACTGACCGCCCTCGATCTGCTCGGCGATCTGCTGCAGCCCGGCCACGATCTGGCGCGCCTCTTCCTCGCTGATCACGCCGATGCGCGAGAGCCCGCGCGCGTGCGCCATCGAACCCGCGATATCCTCGCGCCACAGCGCGCTGTCGACCTGCACGCTGGTGTTCAACACCTTCATGGCCGCATCCAAGCCCGTCGGCAGGCGGCCGCCTCCACTGACACTCATTTGCTTCTCTCTTTGATCAAGGGCGCGAGCACGCCCGCCTCCAGCGCGGCGAGCCTCGCCAGGAACCTGCGATAGTCGCGTGCGGGCGCCTCTCCGGGCGCGGCTCGCATGGCAAAGTCCGTGATGCGTGTGGTCGCGAAGCGCAGCGCGGCCAGCGCGCCGAGGGTGGGCAGCGCGCGCCATTCGGCGGGCTCCGGCGCGCGCTCCTGCGCGTAACCATCGAATAAACCCGCGACCAGCCGCACGTCGTAGGCGTCGCCGTAACACCAGGCGTGCACGCACACCATGAGGTCGTAACCGAAGATGCCGAGCGAGGCGCTCTCGAAGTCGAGCAGGGCGCGCAGCTCGCCCTGCTGCCAGAGCACGTTGTCGCGGAACAGATCGCCATGGATCAACCCACGCGGCAGAGACCCGAGCGCCTCCAGCTGGCGCGTGTAGTGATCGAGGCGCTGGCGGATCAGCGCGGTATCCGCTGCATAACGGTCGGTGCTGGCCGCGATCTGATCGAGCCGGACGTATAGATCCTGGACGCGAAAGCGTCCCTCGGGGATCTCCTGCAGCTGCGCGGAGCAAGCATGCACGCGCGCCAGCGCACGGCCGAGTTGGCTTGCGATCTCGGGCGTGATGCGAGCGAGGCACAAGATCTCACCGGAGACCCAGGGATGCACCCCCACCGGCTTCCCCGCATGCTCCGCGGCTTTCCCCCCGCCGAGCAGCTCGAGCGGCGCCGGTGTCGGAACGCCGAGCCGAGCGAGCTGGGCGATCATGTTCAGCTCTCGACGGGCACCGGCCGCATCTTGCTCCTCGTACACGCGCAGAAAGAAGGCCCCCTGACTTCCGGCCGTTTCCAGCCGAAAGTTGGAGTTCACCGAGCCTGCGCGCAGGGCCTGGACGGACGATACCTCCAGGCCGTAACGCGCGCCTAACCCGCGGGCTTCCGCGAGCGTCATGGGTGTCAAGAGTGCCACGGCGGCGGAATATGCACGAAACGGCGCGCGCGTGAAACAGGCCCCTTGACGCAGGGCCTTTCAACTCGACCGTGCCGGCCCCGCGTGCTAGCTCATTTCGACTCCACGGAAGGCTTTTCGCTCACAGATGACTCGGGTCGCGTCAGGTCAGAACTCTCGCGGGGCAACGGCCCCATGACGCAAATTTACGGGAACACGACGGGGGTATCTCCACACGCCCGGCGCCTGCTCGAGCGCATCTACCGCCGCCGCGTCCCCCTGGACTCGATCGCCACCCCGGAGCTGGTGCGTTCGCTCAGCGAGGCGACGCTGGAATGCAAGCGGCAGGTGGGCGCCCTGGTGCACCGATCCGGGAGCGTCGACACGGTGATCGTGGGCACCTCCACGGGCTTGATGCTGCCCGACATCGGCCGTCTGCGCGCCGCGCAGGGTCGCTTTCGCGCGCTGCGGCTCGTGCACACCCACCTGTTCGGTGAGGCGCTGACGCGAGACGATCTGGTCGACCTCACGCGCCTGCGGCTCGATCTGGTGTGCGCGGTGTTGCTGCGCCCCGACGGCGAGCCGGGAGCCCTCACCTGGGCTTACAACATGCCGACCGATCCGACGGCAAGCAACGGCAGTGGCGGGCAGCCCGCTTCGGAGGCCGGCGGCGCCTATGAAGTCGTGGGGCCGCTGCCCTGGGGCCAGCCCCAGCCGCACTTCGGGCAGCTCATCACCTCGCTCGAGGAAGAGTTCGCGCGCCGCGCCCGCACGCGCGAGGTGCAGCGCGAGCGCGCCATGTTGATCCACGTGGGCGAGAAGCGTCCCGGCGCCTCGGCGCGCGCCAAGAGCAGCCTGGAAGAGCTGGCGCGGCTCGCCGAGACGGCGGGCGTGACGGTCGCCGATCGGGTGATTCAGCTGCGCGACAAGATCGACGCCAAGCTCGTGGTCGGGCGCGGCAAGCTGTCGGACGTGGTCACGCGCGCCATCGGCCTCGACGTCGACGTGCTGATCTTCGACCGCGAGCTGTCGCCCGCGCAGTCGCACGGCATCGCCGCCAGCACCGATCTGCGAGTTCTGGATCGCACCCAGCTGATCCTCGACATCTTCGCGCAGCACGCCGCGAGCCGCGATGGCAAGCTGCAGGTGGAGCTGGCGCAGCTGAAGTATCGCTTGCCGTTCCTGAGCCAGACCGACGATGCGCTGAGCCGCTTGACGGGCGGCATCGGCGGGCGAGGCCCCGGTGAGACCAAGCTCGAGATCGGGCGCCGCCGCGCTCGCGAGCGTGTCACGCGCCTGGAGCGCGAGCTCGAGCAGCTGAGCCGGCAGCGCCACCAGCTGCGCCGGCGGCGCGTCTCTGGGTCGGAGTCGATCGTCGCCCTGGTGGGCTACACCAACGCGGGCAAGAGCACCCTGCTGAACGCGCTGACGGGTGCGAACGTGCTGGCGGAAGACAAACTCTTCGCGACGCTCGATCCGCGCGCTCGGCGCCTGCGCCTGCCGAATGGCCGCCACGTGGTGCTGACCGATACGGTGGGTTTCATCCGCGACATGCCGCAGGACCTGTTCAAGGCATTTCGCGCCACCTTCGACGAGGCTGCCGACGCGGACCTGCTGCTGCACGTGCTCGACATCTCCAGTCCCGAGGCCTGGGAGCAGGAGCAGACCACGGAGCAGATCCTCGAGCAGCTGGAGCTCACGGAAAAGCCACGCCTCACCGTGCTCAACAAGGCCGATTTGCTGACATCGCCGGCGGCTGCATTGAGCGACGGAGCGCCGAACGGCGCCGAGCGCAGGGAAAGCCTGTTCGTCTCGTCGCAGAGCGGCGCCGGGCTCGAGCGCTTGCTGGAACGCATCGAGGAGTGCCTCGGCGGCGTGATCGAGGCGGCGCCGAGCAGCTACTCCGAGTCGCCGCCTTAGACCTATCCCGGTAGGCTCTCAGCCCTGAATTCAGCGCCGGCCGGTCTCGATGCGATCGATGTTGATCGTCTCGTCCCAGGCGTCTTCGTGCCCCTGGTAGTGCACGATCACCGTGTCGGGAGCCAGCACCTTGGTGACATTCGCAGGGTAGACGGAGCCCCGCCAACGCACACGCACGCGATCCCCCACCTTGTACTGACCACTGTGGTCCTGCGACTTTGGCGTCTGCGCCAGTCCCAGCGTGGCGCGCACGCGCGCGGGTAGCGGGCAGTCGGCGGCGGCCTCCTGCACCCGACCGAGCACCTTGTCCGCGCCGACGTCGTCCTCCCAGTCATAACCCTCGAAGGCGAAGTGGATGCGAAAGCGCGTATCGCTCCTCTTGTCGACGATGTAGCCCGGACACTGACGGCCCTCGTAGGCGACCAACACGTGATCACCGATGCGCTGACTGTCGCGGCAGGCGCAGAGCGCTCCGCACGCTGCGAGGATGGCGGCTCGCCGCTGCACGCGGCTCGAACTCACGAAGGAAGTTCCTCCGAGCCCTGCGGCATCAGGGACAGGCGCGCCAGCGGCCAGGCCGAGATGCGCTCGCGCGTGGTGCGATAGGCCTGCTCCAGGATCGCCCGGCGCGCGGAGAAGCTGGCGGGGTTGTACATGAACAGCAGCGTATCGGTCGGATCGGGCTCGATCAGGATCACCTGCATGCGCGTCTCGCGCCGCAAGCGCGCGATCGTCTCGCTCAGCACCGCGTGCATGCTGATGCGATGCGCCTGGTTGGCGACCCACATCGCGCCCTTGTCGCGCAGGCTCGCACGCTCGCCGTGACCGGTCGGCACGGTATGATTGCTGCTCACCGGGACCATCGGGTTGACGATCACCACCGCGCGCGCATCGGCCCGCACGGCTGCTTCGAGCGCGCGCGCCTGTGCGGCGCCGGCGTCGATGTAGTAGCGCTCCCCGACGCAGACCGGCGAGAAGAAGGGCGGCAGCGCCATGGACGCCGTGCAAGCGCGCGTCACCGGCACGTGATCGAAGCCGGGCTCGCCGAACAGCACCTCTCGGCCCCGATCCAGGTCGTGCGCGATCACGCGCAGCTCGCGCGCGAGCGACGCAAACGAGTTGGCGTGGCCGCGCCTCGTCAGCCGGTCGGCAAAGAAGCGCTCGTAGCGGTCGAGGCTGAAGAAGCCAGCGGGCAGTGAGTCGTACAGACGATCCAGCTCCTCCCAGAGCGCTGCCGGCGAAGGCGCCGGACTGCGCGAAAGCGCGCTCGAGACGCCTTTCTGCAGGGCCGAGAACACGGTCGACGCCGCTCGCCCCCACTCCGAGAGGTCCATCTTCAGGATGTGCTTGCGCTCGAGCGGGAAGTACGCGTCCGCGGGGTCGAGCAAGGCGCGATAGATGCGCCTCACCTCGCGGCCCGCCGCCAGCGCGGCCGCCACGCTGGCACCGCTGGAGGCGCCCAGGAACAGGTCGAAGGCGTTGGCGTTCAGACCGGGGATGGCATCCTCCAGCGCAGCCAGCGCGCCGATCTGATACATCGCGCCGGCCGCGCCGCCTCCCGTCAGGAACAAGGCGATGCCGCCGCTCACGGCCGATCCTCTCGGCGCGCGCGCTGCGCCTCGGGATGCGCGGCGGCGATCACCGCCCAGAGCGAGATCGCGCAGGCACCGAGCCAGCTCCAGGTCGTGGCCCACCACGGAACCGCGAGCGGGCGCGTGGGCGAAACCGCACCCGTGACGAGGGCGAGCACGCCGGCGGCATTGAAGGTCACATGCAAGGCCAGTGATGGTAACAGCGATCCGCTCGCGGCGCGCAGATAGCTGAGCGCCGCAGAGACGACGAGCAGCGCCGGCCAGTGTCGGGGATCGGAGTGCACGATCACGAAGCTGAAGCCCGTCGCCAGCCCGGCCCACGGCACGCTCACCTTGACGAGGCGGCCGTAGAGCGCGCCACGAAAGAACAGCTCCTCCACCAGCGGCGCCAGCAGACAGGTCACGAACGAGAGCCCCAGCACCTCGGCCAGCGTGTCGGTCCTGAACAGCGCCGCACGAGCGACGAGCTGGGCATCACTGTTCGGGAAGAAGCGCTCGACCAGGTCGGTCAGCGCCTCCGCAGGGAGCTTCAGGCTCGCTCCGAGCCCCACTCCCGCGAGCACCAGCCCTGCATAGGTCGGACGCAGCGCGAGCGCGACCCGCAGCGGTGTTCCGCGCTCGTAGCGGTGCAGCAGCAGGAAGACCACGGCCAGATAGGCCGCCGCTTCGGCCGCGCCGAGCGACACCAGATCCAGGTTCGCGCCGCGCCACGACAGCAGACCGACGATCAGCTGGAACGCGGCGTACGCCACCGCCACCCAGAGCAGCGCCAAGATCGGCGCCGGACCGCCATGCGGCACCCAGCCCGGCGCCGGGCCGCCGCTCGGCAGGTCGCTTCGACTCACGCCGACCAGGCCCCGCGCAGATGCGGCTTCACCCCGCGCTTGACGGCGACGTCGCGCGCAAAGGCCTCCGAGGTCTCGGGATAATCGATGGTGAAGTGCAGACCACGCGACTCGCGACGGGCGCGCGCGCAGGAGATCACCAGCTCGGCCACCACCGCGATGTTGCGCAACTCCAGCAGGTCGCGCGTGATCAGGTGCTTCCAGTAATAGTCGTGGATCTCCTCTTTCAGCAGGGCGATGCGACGGCTCGCGCGCTCGAGACGGCTGTTGCTGCGCACGATCCCGACGTAGTTCCACATGGTCCGGCGCAGCTCATCCCAGTTGTGGCTGACCACCACCGCCTCGTCCGAGGCCACCGCCGAGCCGATCTCCCACTCCGGCACGCTGGGCACGGGCTGCTGACGCAAGGTCGCGATCTGTGCGCCGAGCGCGTCGGCGGCGCGGTGCGCAAAGACCAGCCCCTCGAGCAGCGAGTTGGAGGCCAAGCGGTTCGCGCCGTGCAGGCCCGTGAAGGCCGTTTCGCCGAGCACCCACAAGCCGGGGATCGAGCTCCTGCCGTCGAGATCGGAGGTGACGCCGCCGCACATGTAGTGCGCCGCCGGCACGACGGGAATGGGCGCCTGCGTGATGTCGATGCCCAGGCTCTTGCACTTCTCGTAAATGCCCGGAAAACGGTCGCGCACGAAGGCGGGTGGCTTGCTGGTGATGTCGAGCAACACGAACTCGGAGCCGCTGCGCTTCATCTCGTAGTCAATGGCCCGTGCCACCACGTCGCGCGGAGCGAGATCCCCGAGCGGGTGGTGCTCCTGCATGAACGGCTGCCCGTTGGGCAAGCACAAGCGCGCCCCCTCCCCGCGCAACGCTTCGCTGATCAGGAAGCTCTTCGCGGTCGGGTGGAACAGGCACGTTGGATGGAACTGATAGAACTCCATGTTCCCGAGCCAGGCGCCGGCGCGATACGCCATCGCCACGCCGTCGCCCGTCGCGACGTCCGGGTTGGTGGTGTAGAGGTAGACCTTACCGGCTCCGCCCGTGGCGAGCACGGTCGCGCGCGCCGTGACGGCTTCGATCTTCCCCTGCAGCTCGTCCAATATATAAGCTCCGACACAGCGATCCGGGCCACCGAACTGGCTGACCGTGATCAGGTCCACGCCCATGTGCCACTCGCGCAGCGTGATGTTCGGATGCTCGCGTACCGCCTGCAGCAACGCGCGCTGGATCTCTTGACCCGTGAGATCGCCGGCGTGCACTACGCGGCGCGCGGAGTGCCCCCCCTCGCGCCCCAGATCAAACGAGCCCGCCGAGGTGCGCGAGAACTTGGCGCCGTTCTCGTTGAGCCAGTCGATCGCCGCGGGGGCACCGCGCACGCACAGGTCGACGACGCGCTGATGGCACAGGCCGCCGCCCGCGTCGTGTGTGTCCGTCGCGTGTTGCTCGAAGGAATCGCCCTCGGAGAGGACCGCCGCCACGCCGCCCTGGGCCCAGCCGGTGGCTGCATCGTGCCCCGTGCGCTTGGTGACCAGCATCACCTGGCCGTGACTCGCCGCACGCAACGCAAAACTGAGGCCGGCGATGCCGGAACCGAGCACCAGATAGTCCGTCATAGTCCTCGCCCCATAGCACAAGGCGAGCCCGCCCCTGGCGCCGCGGCACTCCCTCGTGTTTGCGCTCCCTTCGGGCGCGAACCGTTTGACGCGGCTTTTCGAGCGCCAGTCCAACGGCCGGTCTATTTTCCTCCCCGCGCCGTGAAGCGCCCGCGCAGCTGCACAAAAACTCGTGGTCCAGCCCCGGGGCGTCGTAATGACGGGTAGCAGGAGAACAGCAGAGTGAAGATTCTGGTACCCATCAAGCGAGTCGCCGATCCCGACAATGCCAACAAGGTGCGCATTGCTGCGGGGGGCCAGAAGATCGATACCGGCAACCTGGAGTGGAAGCTGAACCCGTTCGACGAGTATGCGCTGGAAGCAGCGCTGCGCTTGAATGAGGACGGCAAGGCGCCGAAAACGCGCCTGGGCGAGGTCGTGGTGGTGACGCTCGGACCGAAAGAGGTCGAGACTAACTTGCGCTCCGCGCTCGCCACGGGCGCCGACCGCGCCCTGCGCATCGAAGCCACCGACGATCAACTCGACGGTCGCCTGGTAGCGCTGGCGCTGAAGAAGGTGGTCGAAGAGGAGAAGCCGGACCTGATCCTCATGGGCAAGCAGGCCGTCGACGGAGACAGCAACCAGGTCGGTCAGATCCTGGCGGAGCTGCTCGACTACCCGATGGCCACCTTCGCCGCGACCATCAAGGCCGACGCGCGCGGCCTCGAGGTGAGCCGGGAAGTGGACGGCGGAGTCGCCGTCGTGCGGCTCGGTCTGCCTGCCCTGATCACCGTGGATCTGCGCATCGTGGCGCCGACCAGCGTGTATTCGGCGCAGACCGATCGGGCTTTCAAATACAACGACGGCGTGCGCTTCGCGCCGCTGCCGGCGATCATGGCCGCCAAACGCAAGAAGCTCGACGTCAAGGCGCTCGGCGATCTGGTCGCCGATGCCAAGCTACGCACCCGCTACACCGAATTCGCGCCGCCACCGGAACGGAAGGCGGGCAAGAAGGTGAGCAGCGTCGCTGATCTCGTCAGCAAGCTGGCGAACGAAGCCAAGGTCATCTGAGGAGAGTCGGAGATGAGTGAAATCCTAGTCGTGGCGGAGCTCGCCGAAGGCGGAGTCCGCAAAGCCACCCACAGCGCCATCCAGTGCGCCCGGCGCATTCAGCAGCTCGTCGGTGGCAGCTTTTCGATCCTGGTGCTGGGCGGCGCGGGCGCCCAGGCCGCAGCGGGCGAGCTGACCGGGTTCGGCGCCGCGCGCATTCTGTGCTGCGAAGACGCGAGTCTCGGTCACTAC
>JAICTU010000540.1 GCA_025936205.1 Polyangiaceae bacterium
ACCTGAAGCTGCTCGAGGTACACGAGGGCTGGGTCCACGTGGCCACCAGCATGAACGGCCAGGCCCAGCCCGTCGCTCGCTGGCTGAGCATCGGCCCACCGCGCGTGGCCTCCACGCAGGAGGGGCTGGCGGCGCTGCTCGAGGTGCTCACGCTCACCAGCCACCCGCTGCGCGCGCGCCGCCTCAACGATCGCGTGCTCGCGGTCGACAAGGCGGAAGACGGCGCGAACTTCCTCGAAGTGTTCGAGTGGTTCCGCACCGAGGGCTACGACGAAGAGACCTGCTTCTGGAACACCCAGCGCGTCTTCCGCGGCGGCGTGACCAGCGGCGGCGCCCCCTTCACCAAAGACATCGTTTACACACACGGCATCGTCTCCACCCTCAACTTCCTGGTCTCCGCGATCGCGCTGGGCCGCGCCGACCTGATCCGCTGGCTCTACGTGGGCAAGGTCGCGCTGGAAGACCTGCGCGTGATCGCCGAACACGCCCACGAGGGGCTCGTTCGCCCGCCCCGCTACATCCCCCCGATGTTCCGCGACCTGAACGGCCTCTCGATCTGGCTCGGCATCAGCTCGTTCTGGGGGCGACTCAAGAACGAAGCCGTGCAGGAGCACTTTCGCAAGTCCCTGCGCGCTTGAAGGAGCTCGCCAGCTGGCGGCAAAGCGCCAGGGCACGTACGCTGCGAGGGAATGATGAACTCCGGCGCCAGGATCGCCGACCGCTATCGATTGCTGGCGCCCCTGGGCGGAGGCACGCCTTCGATGACCTTCCTGGCGGTCGACGAATCGAGCGGCGCCGAGGTCGTGCTGAAGCGCTTTGCCGTGCGCGATGCCCGGGGCTGGAAACAAGTCGAGCTCGCCCAGCGGGAGGCGCAGGTGCTGCGCGGCCTGGACCACGAGCTCTTGCCTCGCTATCTCGACCACTTCGAACAGGACGGGGCTCTGTTCACCGTCATGACACGTCTACCCGGCGAAGATCTACGCGCTGCGCGACGGCACGGCAGGCGGTTCACGGTCCCAGCTGCGTTTCAGCTGCTCCGAGATGGGAGCTCGATCTTCGAATACCTGCACGAACACCTGCCGCCGATCGTCCACCGCGACATCAAGCCCAGCAACGTGCTGATTTGCCCGGATGGGCGCTATCGCCTGGTGGACTTTGGATCGGTGGCACAGGCGCTACGCGCCGATGGGACAACCGTGGTCGGAACCTTCGGCTACATGGCACCCGAACAATTTCAAGGCCGGGCGGGTCCGGGTAGCGACATCTATGGCCTCGGCGCTACCCTCCTGACCACCCTCACCGGGGTCGAGCCCGAACAGCAGCCGCATCGTGGTCTCGCCATCGACGTTGAACAGGCGCTCGGCACGTCTGTCCATCCGCACCTTCGCCGCCTGTTGCAGGCCATGCTGGAGCCCAACCCCGATCTGAGGCCCACCGGCCTTCGGCCGTGGCTGGAGCAGGCGAGCCCCTTACACGCAGGGCCTTCGCACGCGCCGAACCGCCCGGCGCGAGTCCCGGCCGCGTCGCTCGGCCCCCAAGAAAATCAGCTGTTCCTCTACACGCTGGGCTTGCTGGTGTTTTTGCTGATCGCGATCGTTTCGCTGATGTGGATCGGCCCGAGCAGCGGCTGGGCGCTGCTGATGATGGCGGTTCCTCCCGCGTTGCTGTCGGTGCCGCGACTCTGGCGTCACGTAGTCGACCGGCAGCTGCCTGCAAGCGCGGATCTAGCCCGCTCGCGCCAGAGCGGCGGCAGCAAACGCGCCGGCCAGTAGGAGGTCCGTCTACGTCTCATCGGGGACCCGCGCTGATGCGTTGACGATCGGCATTGAGCTACACTGGAGTTGGGGGCGCGCTCGACGGCTGGGCACCCAATTGGGCGTTCAGCGCGGCATTCGTTCTCATACAGCGCCTCGAATCGCCCGCGTTTGCCCGGTTGGGCCGAACGCATCTTGCGGAAAGCCCGAAAGCCTTGGCAATGTGAGGCGAGACGATGAGCTTTTCCGAATCGCCCGCCCCGGTGTCGCAAAACGCGACCCCCCAGGACGGTGCCGTGGTCTGGGTGGTGGATGACAGCGCGCTCGAACGGGAGCAGTGCCGCGCTGCACTCGCCTCACGCTGGGAAGTGAAATCGTTTTCGAGTGGGGCTGCCATGATCGAGGAACTCTCGACAGCGCCCGTGCCTCAGGTCGTCGTACTCGATTGGCACATGCCGGACATGTCCGGCATCGACGTCTGCCAGTTCGTACGGACTCGCTTCGACCTGGGTCAACTGCCGATCTTGATCCTCACGGCATCGTCTGCCCAGCAGAGCTTGCTGGAGGCGCTGTCCGCAGGTGCAAACGACTTCGTCGAAAAGCCCATCGCCGAGCTGGAGCTGAACGCTCGCGTGGCCGGTTTGGTGAGGATGTCGACCTTGTACGCAAAGCTGGAGCGCGCCGAGCGCACGCTCCGCGTCGAGGCGGATTTCCGCGAGCGCTTCATGGGTATGCTGGCCCACGATCTGCGACAACCTCTGAACACGATCTCTCTGGCGGGGCAGGCCATCGCGCAGGTCTGTGGAGAGCAGGGTCCGGTGCCGGCGGCGCTCGGCATGCTGCAACGAGCCGCGGGGCGCATGCGCCGGATGATCGGAGAGCTGCTGGATTTCACGCGCATCCGTCCCGAAAGCGGCATGCCGATCCAACGCCAGCCCATGGACCTGCTGCGCGTCGTGCAAATGACGGTGGACGAGATGGGGATCGGCCAAGAGCTCCACCTGACGGCGGACGGGGCCTGCTCGGGCTCTTGGGATCCGGATCGCCTGGCGCAGGTCTGCACCAACCTGATCGCCAACGCACTCGAGCATTCGAGCGTGGATTCTCCGATCGAAGTCCGTCTGGAGTGCGTGGCGGACGAGGTGGAATTTCGCGTGTCCAACCAGGGAGAGGTGATCCCGCCCGAGATACTGGAAACTCTCTTCCAGCCTTTCCGGCGCGGCTCGGGAGCGCGGCGCTCCAGCACCGGAGTGGGCCTGGGATTGTACATCGTCGATCAGATCGTTCGTGCCCATGGCGGCTCGTGCAGGGCGCAGAGCGACGCTTCCGGAACCCATTTCCTGGTCCGGCTGCCGCGCCACGCTCGGGGCGGTCGCGCGAGCTGACGAGCGCTGCGCTTCCGGCGCTCGATCAGATGAGCCGTCGCACGAGGGCCAGGGCGAGCTCGTCGAGCGGCGCCTCTTCCACCGAAAGCCCCGCTTCGCGCACACAGCGCGGCATCCCGTAGATGATCGCCGTCGACTCGGCTTCGGTCAGGACCTCTCCCCCCGCTGCGACGAGCGCCCGAGACCCCTGGAGGCCATCGTCTCCCATGCCCGTGAGCACGACGCCGAGGGCGGCAGCTCCCCACGCACGCGCCGCGCTCTCGAACAACAGGTTCACTGACGGCACATAGAGCGAGGACGCGCTCTGCGGCGTCAAATGGACGACGGTCCGCTGGTCCTCGCGTGCGATCTCCAGGTTGCGTCCGCCCTTGCCCAGCACGACCAGACCTGGTTCGAGCTCGAGGCCCTCGCTCGCTTCCACCACGCGCAAGGCACAGGCGGCGTCCAGCCGCTTTGCCAGGGAGCTCGTGTATTCCTCTGGAATGTGCAGCGCGATGGCGATGGGCACCGGGAAGCTCGGCGGCAGGGTGCCGAGCAAACGCGTGAGCGCCTGCGGTCCGCCCGTCGACGTACCCACGACGAGCAGCTTGTGCCGGCTCGGCAAACGCACGGGCTCGGCAGCAACTTTCGCCAGCTGCGACGGCAAGGGCGACGTGCGCGCGCCGGCGGCCGCCAGCACCTTTTGAGCCAGCTCTGCCGAGAGCTCGTACAAGCGGTCGGTGGCGAGCGCAGTGGGCTTCTTCACGAAGTCGACGGCACCATCCTGCAGCGCCTGCAAGACGAGGTCGCTCTCTTCCGAGGAAAAGCTGACCACGACGACGCGCGGTGCCGAAGACAGCCTCGCCAGCTCCCGCAGCACTCCCAGGCCGTCGAGATGCGGCATGACGAGATCCAGCGTGACGACGTCGGGCTCGAGCACGCCGATCTTTTCCAGTGCTTCCAGCCCATCAGCGGCAATCCCCACGACCTCGAGGCTCGGATGCGCCTGGATGGCTTGGCGCAGCACCTTGCGGGCAAATGCCGAATCATCCACGACGAGGACGCGAATACGGTTGGGCGCGTTCAAGACATCCTGCTCAGCGAATCGACAGACCTGCGGTAGTAAAAGACGCCATCGAGCTCCTCACAAGCGAGGACCGTGCCAAAGCGCAAGAGCGACTCGGAGACGCCGACGAAGAGCACGCCGTCTGACCTCAGCCGCGAGCTCAGCCCCTCGAGAACGCGCACGACCGTCTCGTCTCGGAAGTAGATGAGGACGTTGCGGCAGAGCACGACATCGCAAGTCCCGACCCCGACGGTCTCGGCGGGTTCACAGAGGTTGATCCTTCTCCAGTCCACGGCGTCGACCAGCTCGGGAGCGACGCGCAGGCGACCATTTTCCTCGTGCAGCCAGCGATTGGCGAGCTCCGGATCGACGCTGTGCCGCAGCGAGCGCCGACTGAAGCTGCCCGCGCGTGCGCTGGCCAGCGCGCGCTCACTGATGTCGCTGGCGATCAACTCGACGTCTGCCAGCAGACCCTCACGGGCAAGCAGCATGGCGAGAGTCAGCGGCTCCTCCCCGGTCGCACACGCCGCCGACCAGATACGGGGCCTGCGCCCCGACCGCACCGCGGGCAGCACGAAACGAGTCACCACCAAGCGCAGTGCGTCCACTTCGCGAAAGAAGTAAGTCTCGTTGACCACCAGGTGGGCGACGAGCTCATCCAGCTCCTGCTGCCCACCCGGGTCGTAGCGGAGAAAGTAGTAGTAATCGAGCAGGGACTCGAAGCCTGCCTCGCCGGCGCGCACCCCCACCCGGTCGAGAAACAGGTCTTGGTCCGCCAAGCCGTAGTGCAGTCCGACGCGCTCCTCCACGAGCGCGCTCAGGATCGCGAAAACAGATCGGGAGGCGGAGGTCGTCATCGCCTAGTGGCTCAGCAGGATGGAGCAGATCTGGCGCACGCGCGCATCTTCGTCGTGCTCCGCGGCGCGTTGAACCGCACCGACGGCCTCCGGGGTGCGCAGGGATGCCAGAGCGACCGCGGCGGCTTTGCGGGTCAGGACACTTCCGCGCGCGATGGCGCCGAGCAGGGCTTCTGCCGCCTCCGGGGTGCGCAGCCGGGCCAGCAGCGAGCAACAGAGGTTGGCTTGCTCCTCATCCGCCATCGCCAGCCGCGCGCGCAGCGCACTCACGCGCCCCGGGCTCGGGCGGGCCAGCAACTCGACGAACCGCTCGCGATCGGACCCGACGCTCGAGAGCTCGAGCAGAATGTCGGTGGCGGCCGGATCCGCATCCGTGCTCAAGAAGCCGAGGGCCGCAGCGCGCACATTTTCGTCCTCATCGCGGGCGGCCTGGGCCAATGCCCCAATGCCTTGCGGTCCGGCGTTCTCCGCCAGTGCCGAGATCGCCACCAAGCGAGTCGCGGCATCCGCCGAGCGCGTGGCGTCGAGCAAACGGCTCAGGCCCTCGGGACGCCGCGCAATGCCCAGGCCGATCAGCGCTGCGCGCCGCAAGTCTTCGTCGGTTCCCTCCGCGACGCGGCAGAGCGCCTCGAGTGCGCCTTCGCTGGGCAGTTGCGCGAGCGCCTCGACGGCGGCCACACGGACCTGCCCCGCCTCATCCCCGAGGAGCCGGGCCAGCGCAGGAGTGAGCTCGGCCAGCGCCAGCCTGCCGGCGGCCTGACAGGCGTAGTAGCGCGTCCAGGCATCGGAATCCTCGAGTCCCGCACGCAGGCGCTCCACGACGCTCGGCTCCTTCCAT
>JAICTU010000439.1 GCA_025936205.1 Polyangiaceae bacterium
GAAAGGATGACGGTGCAGCCACCGCAGCCTCCCTGTCCGCACGGCTTCTTCGGTCCAGCCAGCGCGACCCCAGGTGAGCGCAGGTAATCGATCAGCAGCAGATCGGGCGCTGGATCGTCTAGTGTGACTCGTTTGCCATTGAGAAAGAATGAAACCGCATTCGATGTCCTGCTCATGATGCGCCCCCTGTGGTCTCGAATACCGCGAAGGCCCGCGCATGTCCCGATGGAAACCCAGCGGGTGACCTGTATTGCAGGTGGCTAGTTATCAAAGCCATCGAGCGCGACTACACACTGGCATTGTGTACGTGGATCGCCGCTTCGCGCGCTCGGAGTCGACCTTCGACTATTTCGAGCGACGCAGAGCTATCTGCGGCGCCACGGCAAGCTACAGCGATAAGGCATCCCCTTTTCCGCGTGAACGCGCTGGATCCGAAGGCTGTGTCGACGTCGCGCCGTCCACGAGAGAGTCCCCTGAGTCACAGGTTGAAGCTGGAGGACGATGACTCTCGCGGCGATTGACCCATTTCTCTCAGGCCCTGAAATATCGGCGTGCCGATGCCGCTCGAGCAAGATCAGATGCAGCGGAACCCGACGCGAACCGCTCTGTCAGAGCTCCGGCTGATGCATCGGTGTGGATTCGGAGGGCAGGTCGATGACCATCGTGTCGCCAACCAGCGCTGGCTGGCCATCAGCGCCCGAGCACCCAGGCAAGCCCCGCCAACAGATGGTTCTCGCCGATGGTCGGATTGGCGAAATCGGCGTCAATCTTGGCGAAGTTCGAGAAGAACACGCGCCCTGAGCCTTCGCTGCGCACCCACGAGACGGCGATGTCTCTCTGGCTGCCGCCCTGCCATTTGCAGCGAATGAGCACGGTAGTGTCCGTGCCGAGGAAGTCCGTGTCATCCAGATTTCCGTTGTAGACGAAGGTCGCGGGCAGCGCGGCAATCGTCGGATGTTCCCCCACTTTATAGCAATCGCTTCCGCCTTCGAAGTGCTCGTGGCTCGCCCGTCCCCCCAGCAGCCGGTTGTAGAGATGGACCGGATCCGCGGACTGGAAGGCGACGTCGGCGCAGTGGGTGCCGAACAGGCCGCCGCCTTGCTGCACGAACTTTTGTAAGGCCTGCGCCTCCGCTTCGCCGGAACGATTGGCGCCGAAGGGAAAGAAACAGGTGTTGATCATCCCGACCGCTGCGTACTTCGCAAGGCTCTGATCGGTGAACACCATCGGATCGACGGAGCGATCGACCTGGAAGTGCCACTGCTCGAGCTTCTGCTCGAGCAATGCGAGCTGCCCGGGCACCGATGGGATGTTCAGCGTGCTAAACGAATAGAGCAGAACCCGCGCGGGTCGCCTCGTCGAAGCGACGCCCGCGCCTGCGCTGGTACTGCCTGCGGCACCAGCGACAGAGCCGCCACCACCACCAGTGGCGGCGCTGGTCCCACGGTTAGGGACAGACCAGCCGCCGCTGCAGGCCGAGAAAACCGAGAGGAGAGCGACAACAACGCACGACCGAGCAAGGAGCGGCATTCGGGCGTTCTACTCGTTCGCGCGGCTCGGAGCCATCGCAGCGAAAGGCCCTGCTACATCCACTCGGCATCGATCACACCAAGCTCACCTGGCCTGCTCCCCTGAGCACGCGCCCCTCAGAAGCCGATTCGGCAACGTTCGAAAGCTGCGGTCTCGGTGACGCACACGTCGTCATCGGGAATGAGGAGCTGACCCACGCACTGGAAGTCGCTATCGGGACGACCCGCCTCGCAAGCGAACAACGCTTCCGACTGCGCCGGGCAAAGCTCGACCGCGGCGTCACATTCCTGCAGGCACCCGGGGCAGCCCACCGAGCGTATACACAGATCGATGCAGCCGTCTCCGCCGCTCCCGCTGCCGCCACCGGCGCCTGCCCCGCCGCCGCTGCCCGCCGAGCCGCCCACGCTGCCGCCTCCGCCCGTGCCGCCTCCGCCCGTGCCACTGCTGCCCGCCATGCTGCTGCCCGCCATGCTGCTGCCCGCCGAGCCGCCGCCGCCGCCGGCACTGGCACCACCGGTGCCCGCAGCGCCAGTGCTCGCCGAGCCACCGCTGCCCGCACTACCCCCGGTGTTGCCGTCGCCGTCGTCGTCCTCCGAACAGGCAAGGGGCACGCTGACCAGGAGCACGGGAACGAGCCAAACGATTCGCATGCCGCAACCTAGGCTGACAGCGCGTGCGCTCGCAATTGCCAACCGCACGCCCAAACGGCACCGAGCGCAGCTTTGAGAGAGGACGGAAAGCGAGCTTTGTGCCGCAGCGCGCGTCCCAGAGCCGCCCGCTGAAAATTTTCACGCATCGAGAGCACGATGTGGCGCCGCGTGATGAGCCTCCGGTGGGGCGCGGCATGCTTCAGACGCGAAGCTGGCTCGCGGCGCGCCACCGGCGCTCGCCACTCGCATGGCCAGCCCGGCAGACGGGAGCGCCGGGCAAATGCACGAAAATCCTCACGGGCGCTCACGCGTTGCTGCGGCTCGGTTCTTGGATCTGCGAGCGCGAGGGAGTGAACATGAAAGAACCGGACTTCGCTCGACTGATCGAACGCATTTGCGATGAACACACGCTGCGGCGACAATTCCTCTGGCTGCATGCCCGCGAAACAGGCGATCTGGCAACAGCAGAGGCTCTGGAGGCGGTCGAGCCGACGCTCCGCCGTCGCATGGTGGCGCTGCAAGCAGAGTTCATTGCGCGCGGCGGTCGCCTGGGAACGCCAGCGGAGCAGCGTGCCGGCTTTGCACGCATGCAGGACGAGTTGCTCGAGCTCTGCGCGCGGAAGCTCGTGTGAGCGGGGCCATACCTGCTGGTGCCCTGAGTCACAAGTCGCTGGACCCGCAGGACACAGCCGGCCGCGCCAGCCCGCTAGTTCGTCGTGCCTCCGCGCAGCATCGCCGCCGCGCGGCTCGGGATGCTCGCGAAACGCGGCGCGCGCTGCGTCGCTGCCGGTCGGCGGATACTGCCAGACTCGTTCCAGCACCGGGCCCCCCTCGCCGCGTGCCAACGTCAGCCCGAACAGTATCCGGCATCGCTGGACGTCACGGTCTGATAGGCGACCAAGAACGTGTGGCCCGTCAGATAGGGAGTGGCCACCACCGGAGCGCGCTCTGCACTGGGCGCCGGCAACTTGCCTTCGGCGCTGTCAAAGGAAGTGGGCCGGGCCTCAGCCATACGACGCCGTGCGAAACCTCGGGCCGCTGAACGGTAGCACGGCGCCACCGGCTATCCGCGCTGTACGGATGATGCCCGGTGCGGCGATCACTCCCGGGACCATGTTGCGGACCGCTGCAGGGCCTGGCTCTGCCGTGACGACTAGCGTTTTTGCGTCTCACGCTATTCGTGTTCGCTTCGTGAGGCTGGCGAGCTCATTGCATCTATTGCACCTGTGAAAGTGGTGCCTCTATGATGAGGCTCTGAGCGGCGGGTTCGCTTCGGCGAGCTCGCCACCGGAGCTGCAGTGCAGTTGGAGGGGGCCGAGAGCGGCTCGCGCCAGTGATCCGCAGCCAGTGGCCCGCAGGCAAGGCCGGGCGCGTTGGCGCCTCCGCGACGCCATTTCAGGGTCTAACTCGAGAATTCACATGAATGCCAAGCAAGACGTGCCGCGCGCACCGCGGAAGACGTTCACCTCCAGGTTGCAGTGGCCGCGGTGGCTGCTTCTGTCCGCCTGCCTGCCGTGCTGGATCGGTTGCGAGGGCGGCACTGCGTCCCCGGCCTCGGTCGAGTCGTTGAGCGCGTCGCCCGGGCTTGGCTCGAGTGTCGGAGCCGCTCCCGCCAGCGAGGACCCCGTTGCTGCGGAAGAGCATCCGGCGCCCGCGGAGCCGGCGTTTCAGCCTTGCCCGCGGGACGGCAGCGCCTGCGCCATCCTACCACTCGGAGACTCGATCACGTTCGGCGAGGGCTCTTCCGGTGGGGGCTATCGGGTCGAGCTCTTTCGCCAGGCCCTGCAGGCTTCGCAACGGATTACGTTCATCGGCACGGCGCCCCCCAACGGCCCCACCGACGTCGCGGGGCAACCCTTCCCGAGAGCGCACCAGGGTCATCAGGGGTTCGTCATCAACGGCGGCGGCTTCTCACCCACGGCCTCGCTATCGCTGGTGCTCGACGATGTGCTCCCCGTTCTGGACCCGCACATCGTGCTCCTGATGGCGGGCACCAACGACGTCAACGGCAACAACAACTTGGCGCAAGCGCCTGCGCGGCTCATCGGCTTGCTGGACCAGATCGGCGTCTCCGAACCAGAGGCGCTGATGGTCGTCGCGCAACTGACGCCGACACGTGATGCCGTGCTCAACGCACGCATCGAGACGTTCAACGCGGCGATCGCGGAGCAGCTCGGGGCGCTCGCTGCGGCGGGGCGGCACGTGGCCGTCGTGGACATGTATACCCCGTTCGTGCAGACGCCGGACTACCAGAACGCGCTGCTCTTCGATCGGTTACACCCCAACGACGCCGGCTACGCCATCATGGCGGGGGTCTGGTACGAGGCCATCCGGGCGCTCTTGCCGAGCGCCGCGGGTGGCTCGCAGTGATCCCGTAAGCGGCCAAGCCCGCTCCCAGGGTCTCGAGCAGGCGAGCAACGCCCATCGGGGCAGTCTGCGGCGCAGGCGCGATTCGGGCCTCGGTGCGCCGGCCCGGCGCTGGCGGGAGGGCGGACGCGAGCACAGATCGGGTCCACGTCGTGGCACGCGCTGCGAGGCGCAGGCAGGCCTGACCGGCGCGCGCTGACCCGTAAACGAACGGAGGCAACAATGAATGGACCAGTGGCCCGGGGTGTGGTCGTCACGGGCGCGTCGAGCGGCATCGGGCGAGCTACCGCGCTGTTGCTCGCCGCGCGCGGGTTTCGGGTGTTTGCGGGGGTGCGCCGACCCATTGACGGCAGCGCGATCGAAAATGAGGGTGCTGGGGCGGTCATCGCGATCCAGCTCGACGTGACTGATCGCGCGATGATCGAGCGGGCTGCAGAGGCCGTGCGCGAGCGGCTGGGCGGTGCTGGACTGTACGCCCTGGTCAACAACGCTGGCATCGCCCAGCCCTCTCCGGTCGAGTATCTGAGCGACGAGAGTCTGCGCCGCCAGTTCGACGTCAACGTTTTCGGACAGATCGCCGTGACGCAGGCGTTCCTGCCGCTGATCCGCGACGCGCGCGGGCGCATCGTCAACATCGGTTCGGTCGGGAGCCACATCGCGCTGCCATTCGGCGGTGCGCTCTGCGCCTCGAAGGCGGCGTTCAGCTCGCTGAGCGAATCGCTGCGGCTGGAGCTGCGCTCGTCCGGTATCCACGTGTGCTTGATCGAGCCCGGGGCGATCCACACGCCCGCCGTCGACAAGACGCTGGGAGACCCGGAGCAGCTGATCCGCTCGCTGCCAGCGGAAGGCGTGGCGCGGTACGGTGACTCGCTGCGGGAGTTCATGCGTCGCGGTTACTCGCGCGAGAGCAAAGGTAGCCCTCCGCGAGTGGTGGCCGAGGCCGTGCTCCACGCGATCACTGCCCGGCGGCCGCGGCTGCGCTATGTCGTCGGCGCAGACGCTCGTACGATGGTCGCCTTGCCGCGCCTGTTGCCGGAGCGCCTGCTCGATCGCGTCCGGCTGCGCATGCTGGGGCTGCGCAGCGACTTCGGTGGTGAAGCGCGCAGAGCCGCTTCAGTGGGCGCGCAGTGAGCAGTTGCCGGCAACGAGCGCATCATGTCGAAGCCTGTGTCTGATACAAAACCGCCGCTCGATGCGGCGCAACTGAACGCGGCCTTGGATCGCGTCCATGCCGCCGGTATCCCCGGGGTGTTCGCCGAGGTTCGAGCCGTTGGCCAAGTGTGGCGCAGCGCGGCGGGGATGGCCGATGTCACGACGGGTGATCCCGTGACCCCGGACATGAAGCATCGCATCGGCAGCGTCACCAAGGCCTTCACCAGCGCCGCGGTCCTGCAACAAATCCAGAGGGGTGAGCTTCAGCTCGACGCCCCGGTCGGCCAGTACCTGCCGCGGTTGGTACCCGGAGAACGTGGCCGCGCGATCACGGTCCGCATGCTCCTCAACCACACGAGCGGCCTCGCCGAATACCTCCCCTCTGCGTACCCATCGCTCGCGGCCTTTCCGAGGCTGGCGGACACGACACCACAAAGCCTGGACGATCATCAGTTCAAGCAATTTGCGCGCACCGACTTGATCCAGATGGGTGTCACCGCTCCCCCGGTGGGCACGCCCGGCGGGACTCCAGGGGTATATTCCAATACGAACTACCTGCTGCTCTGTGAGCTCTTGGAGCTGCTCACAGGCGCGGCAGCGGAGGCGTGTATCACCGAGAATGTGATTGAGCGTGCCGGGCTCCAGCACACCGAGTTTCCGGCGAGTCCGCGCATCGAGGGGGCGCACTCGCGGCTGTACGAGGCGTGGTTTGGCATGATTGACCCCCCGCGCGACTACAGCGTCTTCGACATGTCCTGGGTCGGTCCGGCGGCATCTCTCATCTCGACCGTCGCTGACCTCAACCGCTTTTTCGCCCTGCTGCTGGAGGGTGCCATCGTCGACCGTACATCCCTGGCGCAAATGCAGAGCACTGTCCCGGTCATCTCCCAGGAGGGAAAGAAGATCGAATACGGCCTCGGCCTGCACCGGCGGGAAGTTCCCGGTTGCGGTACCTTCTGGGGCCACGATGGCTCGGTCTGGGGTGGCGGAGCCATGTCCATGGCGAGTGCGGATGGCAAGCGGCAGATGTCCGTCGCGATCAACCTGCAAAGGTGGAACGCGCTGGGCCCCCAGGGGAAGCCGCTTCCTCACCCGATCGATGAAGCGCTGGCGAGCCTCTACGCGCTGGCGATGTGCGGCGCTTCGCCAAGCAGTGGCGGCTAAGCGGTCGGCAGGCGTTTTGAGCATTCCGCGGCGCCTTTTCCGCCGCTACGTTCAAGCCTCGGCTCAAAGCCTGTCGCATGTTCTCGCGTATGGAACCTGCAACACATCCCTCCTCGGTAGATCTGATCCATGGTACGCACTTCAACCCGCGCTCGAAGCTCAGCGTGGATGTGCCCGGCGCGGGCTACCTCGCCCTGGGTGACTACCAGGCCAGCGTGTCGAGCATGGTCGGTGTCATCCGCGTAGACAATACGCGCGACTCGAATGCATGGGAGCGCCATGACCACGGCGACGAATTACTCATCCTGCTGGCTGGCTCCCTCACCATGACGCTGCGAGACGCGGAAGGCCGGACGACAGAGCAATCCATGTCGATGGGAGATGTCCTCATCATACCGAGCGGCGCTGCCCATCGAGCCCGGCTTCACACGGACGAGGTCCAGCTGCTGTTTGTGACTCCCCGCACCGGTACGAAAGAGTGGCTCGACGTCTAACCGAGAGTGCCGCCAAAGCGTACGGATGACAGCGCCTGACTCGGTGCCATGCCGAACTGTGCCTGGAACACTCTAGAAAAGTGGGCGCCATCAGCAAAGCCCCCCGCCAGGGCGGCTTCAGTCAGCGAGGCGCCTGACTCGACGGAGGCGACGGCACGGCGCAACCTGCGCCACCGCAGATAGGCGCGCGGGTTCAGCCCCAGCTCGTCCGTAAAGCGATGACGCAGCTGGCGCAGCGACAGGCCCGATTGTCGCGCCAGCTGCGTCATCCGGATTTCTCGCTCCGGCGCGCGGGGGTCCAGCAGCGCGCAAATGCGCACCACGGCAGGGTGCCGCGGCGCCTAGACACGCACAGCCTCATCCGGTGCGACCCCAGCGAGCAGCGCACGTGCCAGCAGGCGCGCGTCCTACGGCGC
>JAICTU010000400.1 GCA_025936205.1 Polyangiaceae bacterium
GCTCGGCAAGCTCGCCGGGCTGAAGCTCGAGTTTGCGCTGCTGCGCACCACCAACGTGGGCCAGGTCCAGCGCGAGATCCCCAACCAGCAGTTCAATCACGCCATCGTCTACGTGCCCGAGCAGCCGGGCATCGAGAGCGCCTTCTTCCTGGATCCGACCACGGACGCGCTCGACATGGGCAACCTGCGCGGAGACGACCAGGGCGCGCTGGCGCTGGTGATGGATAGCGAAGGCAGCAGCTACCGCTTCATTCCCATCCCGTACCAGCCGCCGGAGCTGGAGTTCGAGACTCACGAGCTGCGCGTGCAGATCAAGTCACCGACCGAAGCCAGCGCCGTCGACAAGATCACACTGCGCGGCAGCGACGCCTCCGAGCTGCGCCAGCTGCTGCGCAACCCGGAGGTCGCGAACAAGGCGCTCCAGAGCCTCTCCTCGGCCCTGTTCACCGGCGCCACGCTGCAGCAGCGGACCAGCGAGCACAGCGAAGACGTGTGGCACCCGCTGCAAGTCGAGCTGCAGCTGGAGATCGCCAACGCGATCCAGAATCAAAATGAGACCTGGCGCCTGCCCGTGCCCGCGCTCCTGCCGGGCGTGCGCGCGAGCACGCTCGCCAACCGCCACACACCGGTGAGGTTCGGGCCCTACACCTCCACCTCGGTGCACACCGAAGCGGAGCTGCCGGAGGGCTATCGCGTGGTACAGGCGCCGGCGCCCTTCGAGGTCGACCACGCTTGCTTCAGCGCGAAGCGCAGCACACAGGTCGAGGGCCGGCGCGTCAGCGTGCGCTTCGATTACACTCGCCGCTGCCCCGGCATCGCTGTCGATGAATATGCCGCCTTCCGCAAGGCTGCCCTGGAGGTACAGCGCGAGCTGCGCGACGAGATAGTATTCGCGCGCGAGCCCGCCAAGAAGGGCGGGCGCTGATGCCGGCGCGCGCCGGGCAGGTGCTGGTCGCTGCGCTGCTGGGCGCCTCCTGTCAGAAGAACCCGACGCACGCCGGGGGCCCCGGCGGGGGCGCCGCTGCTCCGCTCGCCAGCGCGATGACGCCAGCGAGAACGGCGCCGGAACAGCGCCGACCAGCACCCTCGGCGAGCAGTCCTGCACCCGGCAGCCCTGCACCCAGCAGCCCTACGCCCAGCAGCCCTGCACCCAGCCTGCCGCTCCAGCTCGTGGCCGACGTCGAGCTGCCCGGGCGCAGCACGCGATTCGACTATCAAGACATCGACCGAGCGCGTGGGGAGCTCATCGTCTCGCACATGAACGATGGCGAGGTGCTCTTCCTGCGGCTCAGCGACGGCGCGCTGCTGGCCCGGCTGAAGGACATTCCCGTGGCCCGCGGGGTCGCTGTCGCCGGCGAACGGCAGCGCGTGTTCGTCACCAGCTCCCCACATACGTTGGTGGTGATCGATGCCAAGGCGCATGAAGAGGTGGCGCGAACCGCGACCGGCGAAGGCCCAGACGGCGTCGCCTGGGATCCCGTCGATCAGCTGGTGGGCGTCTCCGATCAGCGCGATGGCGCGCTATCTCTGCTGGCGGACGCGGGTACGGGCGCGCGTCGGGCGCTGAAGCTGGGGCGTGAGACGGGCAACGTCGTCTTCGACACCCAGCGCGGCTGGTTCTGGATCACCGTGGTCGGCGCGGGGCCCGCCGATCAGCTGGTGGGTGTGCTGCCGAGCGCAGCACGGGTCGAACGACGCTGGCCGCTGCCCGGCTGCGAGAGCGCACATGGCCTGCGGCTGGCGGACAGTGGCCGGAGCGCCTTCATCGCTTGCGAAGCCAACCAGCGACTCGTGCAGGTCGACCTGGACACGGGCCAGCTGCGAACGACGCTGTCCACCGGAGAGGATCCGGATGTGCTGAGCATCGATCCCGGCCTGGGCTGGCTGTACGTGGCAGCGGAGAGCGGTGATCTCGCGGTGTTCGATATCCGAAATCCCGTCGCCACAGCGCTCGGGCACGACCATCCGGGGCCCGGCTCGCACTCCGTGGCGGTCGATCCATCGAGCCACCACGTATTTTTCCCGTTGAAGCTGGGACCGCAGGGCAAGCCTGTGCTCCGCATCATGAAACCTACCGGCACGTAGAGGTGCCAGAGGTGCCCAGCACGGTGCTGCGCAACCACATGTCCCTACGGGAAACAAACGCTGACTGTTTCCGACATGGCAAGCCATCGCCTGCTGGCGCATGCTTCTGTTGCGGTGCACTTCCGCATTCTCCGGGTAGCTGCTTTGGGTTGTGTGACCACTTGGAACGACCGGGTCCGGCGTCGCGAGGCCCATGGCCTCTGACTCGTCCAGTCCGCACCACGCAGACGAAGCCTCCGACGACGAGCGCGAAGTAACGCCTGTCGGCCAAGCATCGAAGGCGTTGCTCGAGCTCTCGACCTCGAACGGCGACCAGAACACCCGTGCCTACCAGGCTCCGCGCGAGTTGCTCGATCTCGCTCGCCGCCAGCAGGCCAAGCGAGCGCAGGCTCGTGCAGCGGCTGGTTCACTGCAGCCGAGCGCTGCGCCCCCGGCCGCTCCCTCGTTGCAACCGAGCCCCGCTCCCCCGCCCGGGCCCTCGTTGCAGCCGCCCGTCTCTCCGCGACTCGTCGACGACGATGCCGCCCCGCCGCGCCCGATCGGCGAGTCGTCGCCGCCGCGCGACCGCCCCACGCATCGGCCCGGGCGCTCGCAACGCATGGCCGAGTCGAGCACACCGAGCATCTCGGTCGAGTCCATCTCCGGTAGCTTCGAAGGCCTGGACTCCGCGAGCGGTGTGGAGACGCCCGACTCCGAGCCGAGCGATCCAATTTCCGTGAACGATGCCGCGCCCTCGGTGGCGCGCTCGCGGCCCTCGCGTTCGCTGAGCGACGATCCGGCGCCCTCCTCCGCCTCTTCGTCTTCAGCGGCGCCGCCCGCTTCGCTCTCGGAGCTCGCGCGCGCCGCCAGCGATCCCGATGCTCAGCCGTCGATCGCCGCGCCGAGCTCGCGGGGCGCGCTGCCCGACTCTGCCGCGGCATCTTCGGCACGCCAGCCTCAGCGCATGCCACTCTCCGTGCTGGTCATGATCATCAGCATCTGCCTGCTGATCGGCTTCGTGCTGGCGAAGTGGCGCGGGGTCGAGCTGTTGTTGCCCCGCCACTAGCAAACTAGCCACCTCGGTACTTCCTCTACTTTAGAGAAGCCCGGCGCGGACTTCGGGCTTCTCCTGCTCGTCACGGCGCAGGCGCAAGCCGGGACGCGCCCCGATACGCCGAGCAGGGCCTGGCAGCGCAGGCCCGGCCCACAAGCATCAGTGCCGATGACGATGGTGGGCATCGGGCAAATGCGGGTGTTCGTGGGCGAGCGCCGCGTGCCGGTGCGCATGGCTGTGGGGCTCGCCCGGGGCAATGCCCGGCGCGTGCGAGTGCTGATGGTGCTCGTCGTGCAGGTGCGCGTGCTCGTGCTCCAGCGGCTCGTGCTCGTGCCAGTGCGAGTGACGCTCGAGCAGCAGCGCGGCGACGCCCAGCGCCATCGCTAGCATGGCGATCAAATCGGCCCTGCGCAGGCTCTCGCCCAGCAACAGGGTCGATAGCAGCGCACCGACGAAAGGCGCGGTGGCGAAGTACGTGGCCTCGCGCGCGGCGCCGACCAGGCGCAGCGCATAGGCATCGAGTACCACCGAACCGCCGTAGCTCACCAGCCCGAGCAGCATGGCCGCTGCGCACACGCGCCAGCCCGGCAGGCTCCCCCCGAGCAAGAGCCCGAGCCCGAGATTGAAGCTGCCTGCGGCGAGCGTCTTGATGCGCACGATCGCGAACGGATCGCGCAGGGACAGGCGCTGCGTCAGGTTATTATCGAGCGCCCAGCAAAGGCACGCGGCGCTGACTGCTAGCATGCCCACGAGGTCCGCGCTGCCGGAAGCAGTATCGAGCTTCAACAGCGCCGCGCCCGCGACGATCAGCGCTGCCGCCGCCGCACCGTAGCGGCCGAGGTGCTCACCGAACGAGAGCAGCGCGAGCAGCATGGTGAACGGGCCCTCCAGGTTGAGCAGCAGCGAGCCCACGACTCCGCTGACCCGGGACAGGCCCACGAGCAGCAAGAGCGGGCCGGCGATGCCGCCCGCGATCACGACCCCCGACAGCGCAGGCAGATCGCGGCGCTGCAGGGCCGCCTCGCGCGCCGCGCCACGCAGCGCCCGCCAGGCGGACAGGCCGAGCCCGGCGCCGAAATACAACAACCCCGCCAGCAGCTGCGGCGTCATTTCACCCAGCAGGCACTTGGCGATCGGAGCGGAGAGGCCGAACAGCGCCGCTGCCAGCAGCCCGTACAGGCCTCCGCAAAAGCTACGCTCCGTCGCCCGCGTCATCGCTGCCTGCCTCGTTTGTCCTTGCTGCGCTCGCTCTCGCTTGCCGTATGCTGCTGATCGGGCTTCGGCAAGCGGCCCGCACTTTGTAACGCGCGGCGCAGCAAAAACTCCAGCTGCGCGTTCAAGCTGCGCAGGTCGTCGGCAGCCCAGCGCGAAAGTCCATCCAGCAGGGCCGGATCGATGCGCAGCAGGAAGGGCTTTCGCTCAGCCACGGTGCAATCGCCAGGCTCGTATCACTGATACAATGTGCCGGTGTTGACGATGGGCTGCGCCGGCGCCTCACTGCACAGCACGACCAGCAGGTTGCTGACCATCGTGGCTTTTCGCTCCTCATCCAGGCTCACGATGTTTTTTTGCGAGAGCCGCTCCAGCGCCATCTCCACCATGCCGACCGAGCCGTCGACGATGCGCTGGCGCGCGGCGATCACGGCGGAGGCTTGCTGCCGGCGCAGCATGGCCTGCGCGATCTCCGGGGCGTAGGCCAGGTTGCTGAGGCGCGCTTCCAGCACCTGCACGCCGGCGATCTCCAGGCGCTCCTGCATTTCTTGTTTCAGGTGCTCGGCGATCTCGTGCGGGCTGCCGCGCAGGGATGGCTGCCCCGCCTCGTCGTGTGAGTCGTACGGATAGCTCATGGCGAGCTTGCGCAGCGCGGCCTCTGCCGAGACAGTCACGAACTTTTCGCAGTCGTCCACCTCGAAGGCGGCCTGCGCCGTGTCCACGACCTTCCACACCACGACCGCCGAGATCTCGATCGGGCTGCCCTCGACGTCGTTCACCTTGAGCCGGCTCTGCGTCTCGAAGTTGCGCACGCGCAGCGACACACGGCGCTTGGAGTACAATGGATTGGCCCAACGCAGCCCGGGCGTGCGCGCCGTGCCGACGTATTCTCCGAACAGTTGTAAGACACGCCCCTCGTTGGGGTTCACCATGAAGAAGCCGCTGCTGAGCACGAACGTGCTCACACCCAGCAGGATGCCGATGCCCGTCGGCAATCCGGAGCCCCGGGCGGACCAGACCAGCGCCACGCCGGCGGCGAGCGCCGCCAGCAGCACTACGCCCATCGCAACTCCAGAAAATGACTGGGCCTGCTTTTCGCGAATCATCGCTTCGATCCTCCCGCAGATGTCAAAGTGATATCACTTTGATGGCAGGCGTCAAGCCAAGGTCCGTTGTCGATCACACGCCGGCTAACCGCCTGGGCGCGTGGTTGTGATGGCCGTCGCCTCGCTCAGCGGATGGGCACGATGAAGCCCGCCGGGGCGAGGGCTTGCTGCTCGGGCTCGGTGCCGGCGAGAAATTCCTCGACCACGGCGTTCGGCTGACCCGGCCAGGGCAAGAGCCCCGTCGCCGGATCCACGCGCACGCTGGCGATGCCGTCCGGACGCGGGAACTCGGAGATGGGGCGCCCCTCGTGCGCGGCCTGCATGAAGTCGACGAAGGCGGGGCCTGCCACGCGCGCACCCGTCTCCTCGGGTCCGAGCGGCAGAGCGTCGTCGTAGCCCACCCACACCGCCACGCTCAGATCGGTGGAGTAGCCCGCGAACCAGGCATCTTTCACCAGATTGGTCGTGCCCGTCTTGGCCGCGATCGGTCGGTTCAGCCGGCGCGCTTGCTCGGCCGTGCCCTCTTCCACCACCGTCTGTAACAAGCTGGTGACCAGATACGCCTCCTCCGCGCTCATCACGCGGCGCGCTTCCGGGCGCGGGGGCAAAGCAACGGCCTCGTCGGAGCGCTGGTGGATCGCCGAGAGCACGCTCGGCTCTCGATACCAGCCCCCGCTCGCGAAGGTGGCGTAGCAGTTGGCGAGCTCGAGCGGCGTGACCTCGTAAGCGCCGAGCGCGAGTGAATCGTCCGGCATCAGCGGCGATTGGATACCGATCTGCTTTGCCCACTCCACGACCTCGGCGGGGCCCGCGCGCTCCAGGAGTTGCACTGCCGCGTCGTTGTTGCTGTGCGCCAGCGCCGAACGCACGCTGATCCGGTACGGCGCGCCTTCGAGCGTGGTGCCGGGCCCAGCGCGATCGAGCTCGAGGATGGTCGCGGGTGTGACGATGCGCTCGTGCAGCGCCGCGCTGTACACGAGCGGCTTGAACGAAGAGCCAGGCTGGCGGTGCGCTTGCGTGCTGCGGTCGAAGCCGCCCACCGCTGCCTCTTCGCTGCCGACCAGCGCCACCACCTGGCGCGAGCGGACGTCGATGGCGGCCAGCGCAGCCTGGGGGCCCAGCTCCAGCCGCAGACGTGGTGGGTGGTCAGTGTTTGGCTTATCGAGCAGTCGCACGCGCAAGGCCGCCCCCACGCTCGCGAACTCGCTCGGCGCGAGCCCGCGCGGGTTGTAGCGCAGCTCGCGCGCGAGCTCGACCTGACCCACGACGTCACCGACCTGCACATCCAGCGTGCCTGCCGCATCGTCCGCGGCCTCCACCCTCCCCACGTAGATGCGCTGCGCCTTCGGCATGCCACGCGCCTGCGCGCCCCAGGCCTTGACCCGGACCGCGCGAAATGGCGGCCAGAGCGCGTGCCGATCCGCATACGCGGACAGTGCGCTGCGTACGGCGCTGCGCGCTGCCGCCTGCAAGCGGGGATCGATCGTGGTCTCCACCTCGTAAGCGTCCCGCGGGCGGTGCTCGGAGCGCGCCTGAGCCAGCGCCTCGCGAGCGAAGCGCACCGCCTCCGGCGCCAGGGAGGACTGCGTCTCCTCGACGGGGCCCAGCTCGAGCGGCGCGTCGATCAATTGCGCGAAGTACTCCGGCGTGATGAAGCCCTTGTCGCGCATCTGGCGCAGCACGTAGCCCCGGCGGGCGAGCGCCAGCGCAGGGGCGCGGCGCGGCGAATAGCGCTCGGGCGAGGCGATGATGCCCGCCAGCAGCGCGCCCTCCGCAGCGTCGAGCTGGGCCGCGCTCTTGCCAAAGTAGAAGCGCGCGGCCTCCTCCACCCCGTAGCGGCCGTGGCCGAGGGTGATGTTGTTCATGTACAGGCCGAGGATCTCGTCTTTGCTCAGCTCGTGCTCCAGCCGGTAAGCGAGGATCCACTCGCGAAACTTCTGCGAGTACGAACGCGAGTGGCCGAGCAGAACGTCCTCGGCGACCTGCTGCGTGATCGTACTGCCGCCCTGCACCTTGTGCCCGGCACGCAGGTTCACCCAGAGCGCGCGCACCAGGCTGCGCAGGCGCAATCCGCTGTGCTCGTAGAAGTGCGCATCCTCCGCGGCCAGGAAGGCGAGCTTGGTGACGTCCGAGATCTGGTTGAACGGCACCACCGTGCGGCGTTGCACGAACTCGCTGAACAGCAGCGTACCGTCGGCCGCGTAGATGCGGCTCACCTGGGGTGGATTGTAGCCGCCGCGCAGGTGCTGCACGTCGGGCAGGTCGCGCGAGTAGTAGCTGATGATCAGCCCGACGCCCAGCGCGCCCGCCGCCGCGAGCGCCAACGCAGCGACGGCCAGCCGCCGGCTCCACCGCCGCAGGCGGCGCCGGGCCTCCAGCGAGAACGGGAATCGCAGCGAACGCAACATCTTCGAGTGACCAGCATGCCACGAGAGCGTGGCATTCGCGCGCAGTGTTCCGACTCGGAGCGCCGGGGAATTTGCGACGATTGCGATCTTTGAGGACCGATCGCGACTTCTGCATGGCGATCGGCTAGGGTCGGCCCCACTCAGACGCTGGGCCCGCGCTGGTGCGAGGACGCCTCGTCCGACTCATGACGATGGATTCGAAATCTCTGGCTGCGGGGGCTCTGGCACTCGCGGTGGGTAGCTGCGCTTGCAGTAGCGACAGCAGAGCGATCGCCCAGGAGCGCGATGACGCACCCGAGACGGCAGTCGATGGCCTGCTGCCAGGAGCCCCCGGTGACGACGGTGCAGCGCCAGCCTGCAGCGATGATCAGTGCCCCGAGTTGCGCCTGTTCGGTGAGCTGGCCCCAGGCTGCTGCATCGACGACGCGAGCTGTGGCGGCCAGGTGCAGATCGGTGAGCGCACCTGGCTCTGTGTGCCACAGAGCTACGACCAGGCCGCTCAGGCGCTGAGCCAGGTGCTGGCCCGGCACGCGGGCGAAGCCATGGTGCTCGATCCGAGCTGCCCCAGCCAGGTCCTGGATGACGTGACGCTCGCGGGCTGTTGCGGCGAGCGTGGCCTGTGCGGGCTGAACACGGCGCCGTGGACGACGGAGGCCGCTCGCTTCGGGCGGAAGCTCCCGACGGCCTGTATTTCACCAGCCGAAGGAGCCAGGCTCACCGGCGCGACGAGCACCGACGCCGGCCCCCCGCGCTCGTGTCACGTCGGCACGACC
>JAICTU010000636.1 GCA_025936205.1 Polyangiaceae bacterium
CGGCGACATCCTGATCAACGGGCGGAACACCCGCGAGCTCGGCGGCGGCGACCGGCGCACGATCCGGCGCGACCTGCAGGTGGTGTTCCAGGATCCGCAGGCCGCCCTCGATCCCCGGTTGCCGATCGGCGATGTGCTGGCCGAGCCGATGCGCACCCACGGCATGCGCCGCAAGGAGATCGAGAAGCGTACGTCGGAACTGCTGCGGCTGGTCGGCCTCGACCCGTCAATGGTCGGGCGGTACCCGCAGGAGTTCTCCGGCGGCCAGCGCCAGCGCATCGGCATCGCCCGCGCCCTGATCCTCGAACCCGCGCTCGTCGTTGCCGACGAGGCCGTCTCCTCGCTCGACGTTTCTGTGCAGGCGCAGGTGGTCAACCTGCTCAAAGACCTCCAGGAAGAGTTCGGGCTCACCTACCTGTTCATCGCCCACGACCTCGCGGTGATCCGCCACCTGGCGCAGCGCGTGGCCGTGATGACGCGCGGCGAGATCGTCGAGCTGGGCGAGACGGCGCGCGTCTTTGACGACCCGCAGCACGACTATACCCGGCGCCTGCTCGGCAGCGTGCTCGATCCGGATCCGGATCGGCCGAGGTTGTAGGGGCTCAGGCCGTGGCGGCCAGCTGAGCCAGGATCTCGGGCGCGTGGCGAACGAACGTCGACACGTGGCCCTCGTTCGAGAGGGTGTGGAGGGTGGCGCCGGGCAGGTGCGAGGCCAGATAGCGTGCGATCGAGACCGGGGCGTCCGTGTCTGCCTCGCCGTGCCAAAGATGCACGGGTAAATGGTCAGCGACGGGCAGGAGATCCCACTCGCACTCCGCCAGCTGGAAATCTTGCAACACGCCTTCGGGTCCCTGACGTAGGGCATCGCGCAACATGGCGATGAAGTGCCGCCTCACCTCGCGCGGCTCGACGACGGCTCGATCGATGGGCGAGAGCAGGCGCGTCCCGAGGTCCGTGGTCATTCCTGGGGTGAGCCGAGCGCCGAGCGCGAGCAGCCGCAGGGTCCACGCCGCGAGCCGCGGCCTGCGCGCGGCCTTGGCGGCCACTCCTTCAGGCACCCCCCGCGCGCGGCAGGGTGGAGCATCCCCGCTCACGATGCACAGACAGCGAGCCCGCAGGGCGCTCGCTGCGGCCAGCGCATACGGAGTCCCACCCGAAAAGGCCAGCAAAGCGACGCGGTCTAACCTCAGTCGCTCCAGCACCGCCGCGACATCGGCCGGGACATCCTCGATCAGTCGGCAAGGCAACGGATCGGAGTGACCGCAACCGGGACGATCGATGGTGATCATGCGCAACCCCGCGTCACAGATCTGTTGCTCGCTCATGAACACCCGCCGCTGCAAACGCGAGCCGGGTGTGCCGTGAAAGAACAACACCGGCACACCGTCACGAGGCCCGACGTCTTCCCAGGCGACGCGCCGGCCATCGTCGAGTGACAACAAGCGCAAGGCGTCCATGACGCCTGTGAGGGAGCAAACCCCGTGCCGTCGAAGCGACGGGGTCAGCGCTCGGACTTCGCGGCGCTCCTCTCGGCGATGGCGTGCGCCAGCCGGGAGATACTCTCGGGAGCGCAGCCCTCGGCGTCATTGTTCACCAACACCAGCGCCGGCACGTCATGGCGCAAGGCGTTGGCCACCAAGCGCGCGATGGCCTCACGCCGCATCGGATCTTCCAGGACGATGCGGTCGAAGGGCGCCAACCGCTCGCTCGCGGCGGCATAGCTATCGCCTGGCGGGAACAGCCAACGCACGATCAACGGACGGCGCGCGATGGGTGGAACCGCCCTCGCTTGCTCGAGTACCGAGGGCATCTCGCCCCAGGCGTTGTGGCAATGAACAGCGCCGCCCTGCGCCAGTGCCGTTGCGTACGCCGGCGTCAAGAGCTCCGGATTGCGCAACTCCACCGCGTACGTGACACCCTTCGGCAATGCAGCCAGGAACGCCTGCAAGCGCTCCGCGAACAGCTGCGGGGGACCAAACTCCTCCGGCGAGAACTGAAACAGCAGCGCTCCCAGCTTCGTGCCCAGTCCCTCGCGCATCGGATCGATCACGGCTTCCGTCGCATAGGCAGCATCCAGGAACAGCTCGTTCGCCTGCCCGCGCTTGCTGCCGTAGCGCGCGTGCTGCGGAAAGCGCTGAATCGTACAGACCTGGTGCGCCTTGACGAGAAACCGAAAACCCTCCGGTACCTGCTCCGCGAGCCCCCGAAAGCTCTCACTCGAGAGCGGATCGTAGTAGCTGCGATCGATCTCCACCGCGGCCAGCAAGGGATGTTTTGCGTAGGCGGCCAGCCCCTCTGCGGCGAGCCGCTCGCTCCTCGCATTGGCGCCATAGACGATCCCCCTCCAGCCCGCGAACGTCCAGGACATCGTGCCCAGCTGAACCCCTGCGGGCAGCCGAGCCGCCAACTCGGCGTGCTCGGGCCGCACCGGTGCCGCTTCAACCTGCTCGCGCGGAAGCTCGAACAACGTCCCTTGCAACTGACCCGATGCCACCATTCCTCACCGCCCGTGCCGCACTGCGCAACCCCCTGCGACCTATCATGAGTTGGCAGGTGGCGTGATGGTGCTCATCCGAACAGGGCCCGCGCTCGGCGATCCGTCGGACCCTGTTTGCCCGACTCCAATGATTCATCAGTGGAACACTGGACTCGATATGAACCGGTGCGCGGCCCCGCTTATTGCATTTGAGAATCGTTTCCGTTCGCGCTGCAGACGAAAATCGCGCTGACTCGATTCACTTGCCTGCAGCGTGATGCGATCCCGTTGAGCCCGTGTGTGTCTCATGAGACGCTCGGCCTCCGTGCGGAGCTGGCAGGGCCATGCCCGCGGTACAGCATCGAGGAGGAAGCTTGAGGAACTGTTCATCAAAACGACTGCGTCTCGCGGTCGCGGTGGTCGCTGGTGCCAGCGCGCTCGGCGCGCTCTTCGCGGACAGCGCGCCCGCGGCGGACCCAGCGCCAAGCCCATCCCATGCTCGGCGCCAGCACGCGCTCGAAGAGCTCGGGCGCCAGCTGTTCAACGATCAAAACCTGTCGGTTTCGCGCACCCAGTCGTGTGCGAGCTGTCACGATGCGAATCGGGCCTTCACGGGCAACAATGCCAGCGACCCGCTGTTCCCGGTGGCCGTCGGCGCGCGTCCTTCCCTGATCGGTAGCCGGAACGCGCCCACCGCGATGTATGCGGCGTTCATCCCCACCTTCGCCTTCGTCCTGGATGAAGGGGAGTGGATTCCCCGTGGCGGGCAATTCTGGGATGGCAGGGCGGATACGCTGGCGGATCAGGCGGCGGGTCCCTTCATCAATCCCAGGGAAATGGCCATGCCCAGCAAGGCGGCCGTCGTGCGCAGAATCCGCTCTGCCGATTACGCCGACAGCTTCACGCGCCTGTTCGGCACGCACGTCTTCGATGACGTCGATACGGCCTACGCCGACATGACGCAGGCCATCCAGGCCTTCGAGCAGACGCCCCGCTTCAGCCCGTTCAGCTCGAAGTTCGATGCGGTATTGAGAGGTGAGGCCCGCTTCAGCCGGGACGAAGCTCGGGGGTTTGAGCTGTTCAAGGATCCGGACAAGGGCAATTGCATCGCCTGCCACGCGGGCACGGAGAGCTCTCGAGAGCCCACGGATTGGCTCTTCACCGATTTCACCTATGACAACCTCGGCGTGCCTCGCAATCCCGAGATCCCGGACAACGCCGACTCTGGCGCCTTCGATCTCGGCGTCTGCGCCCAGCCCGGCCTCGAGGCACGCATTCCCGATGCTGTGACCGACAAGGAGGGATTGGTCGCGAGCCTGTGCGGTGCCTTCAAGGTGCCGACCTTGCGCAACGTGGCGGTGACGGCGCCCTACATGCACAACGGCTACTTCAAGTCGCTGCGCGACGTGGTCGCGTTCTACGTGACGCGCGACACCGACCCCGATCGCTGGTACCCGAGGCAGCACCGCCGCGTGCAGAAGTTCAACGACCTACCCGCCGAGTACCAGGCGAACGTCAACACGAGTGAAGTCCCCTACGACCGCGGACGGCACGACGCGCCACACCTCTCGCCGAGCGAGATCGATCAAGTCGTTCAGTTTCTCGGCACGCTGACCGACGGCTACGCGCACTGAACGCGGCGATTGGGCTCAACCTGACCGCACACGAAGCGGCGCCTCTTCGGAGGCGCCGTCAATGCTTTGTGCTTTCAGGATTGGATGATGCCCCCACTCGCGCGCGTTCCGCGCGCGGTCTCCCCCTTGTGTCTCGCTTCGCTCGCCACGGGGGAGACACCACGCTCGAGCCGTCGGGAGAGGGGTGCGCCCTTTTTTCGCGCGTGGGCCCCGCCCCGGACTCGCGCGCGCAGCGCGCGCTCAGACATCA
>JAICTU010000319.1 GCA_025936205.1 Polyangiaceae bacterium
CGCCGCCGAGCGAGCCCGCCCAGCCTGAAGGGGCTGCAGGCACGACTCGTCCGGCAGCCGCGGAAGAGCCGCCCACCCTGCCCGCGGAGAGCGCGGGCAAGCCCGCCCCGTCGAGGCCTGCGGTCCCGCGCACGCCGCGTCCGGCAAAGCCCGCCGCGGCTCCGGCAGCTACACCGGCACCGGTCGCGGAGGCACCGAAGCACGCAGAGCCCAAGCCGGCAGCGCCTGCCGCGGCGCCGGCTGAAGCGCCCAAGAAGCCGGTTCAGCGTTGCGACTGCAAGCCGGCGGACCTGCTCTGCGCGATGAAGTGCTCGGCGAAGAAGCCTTGAGCTCGATCGCGAACTGACGCCGGCGCGCAGCCGGCGTCACGCTTGGCGAGCTCTGCCACACGCCCGGGCGAGCTGCTCATTCCGAGAAGACGGCGGGCACAGCCAGGCGCAGCGGGCCGCGCGGCGCCAGCACTTCGAGGATGCTGCCTCGCCGGTCGCTCGTGCCCGAGCGGATCAGACCGTCGGCGCGCACGAGCGCAAACGGGGCGCGCGGGGTAGGATCGCTGGAGCCAGTAGGCACCACCAACACCGAGACGGTCACTCCGGATGCCGCTACTTTTGGCTTGGGCCCTACGGGACTGCGCGACTCGGCCTTCGTGATCGGGCTCATTGCGTCTGCGGGGGCAATCGGACTGGCGTCGGTACGTTTGGCGAGCGGCTCGTGACAGGCGGCCGCGACCCTGCCGCTCACGTCCTTGCGCACGCAGCGCGCGAGGAGCTTACCCGCGTCGGGAACCAGGTCCGCTCGCTCTCGTAGCAGCGCCGCAGCGGCGATGCGCACCTCATCCGAGGGGTGGTGCTGCAGCAGCCAGCCGGGCAGCTCGGCGCGCTTGCAGGTCGTGGCGCTCGAACGCAAGCCCGCGAGCGCGTTGACGAGCACATAGCTGCGCCGATCTTCCAGCGCGGCGCACAGCGGCGCAGCATCGATGCCGAGCCGCGCCAGTGTGCGCGCCGTCGCAGCGACAGCGTTGCTGGCGACGGCGATGTCATCGTCCTCGCGCAGCCGCAGCAGCCGCGGCACGTCTTCTTCCAGCGCCGCGTTGCCGAGCGCCCAGACCGCGTTGGCACGCACGGCGGGATCGGGATCCGTGCTCGAGCGCAACAGGCTCTGGCGGGCCTCGGGATGCTCGCCCAGGACCTCTGCCACCTTGGCGCGGCTCGCCTTGCCAGCGCGCCGGGAGAGCTCGTCCAGCAACTGTACGCTGCGCCCCCCCGGCACGCCCGCGAGCGCTTCGAGCAGGGCATCCTTCACGGCCCCCGACCCCAGATCGAAGAGCTGCGCGACGCGCGTCAGCTGAGTGTCGCTGGCGCCGTCCGCAAGCGGCCCCGCGAGCGCCACCGCCAGCGTCTCGTCCCGCCCGGCAGGGGCGTTCTCCAGCCCTCGCAACAGCGCATCGATGCAGGCTCGCGTGCCCACTCGGCGCAGCGCGATGGCCGCGGTCCAGCGCGTCGGAAACAGAGGCGAGGCGAGCGCCGCGAGCAACACCGAGTCTGCTCCCGCCGGCCCCAGCTGCCCAAGCGCCTCCAGCGCGATCGAGCGCAGGTATTCGTCGTTGGAGCTCGCGATCGGAATCAGCGCGGCGGCAGCGCGCGGGCTACCCGTACGCCCCAGCAAGCCGATCAACGCGGCGCGCTCCAGCCGGTTGCCCTGAGCACGATTCAGCGCGAGCACGATCGGCTCGACGGCGATGCCGAGCCGCTGCTCGGGCTCGAGCAGCTTGCCGGAAGCATCGATGGCTGCGCGCCGCTCGGCTGGGCTGGCGGAGGTCAGATATTCGAGCACCGCCGGCAACGTGCTGGGGTCCTGACATTGCGCGAGCGCGGCGAGCGCGCGCGACGCCTCGACCACGCCTTCGCGCAACGCGCGCAGCACCAGTGCGGTCGCACGCGCGCCGCCGATCGCTCCGGCGGCCTGCACGCAGCTCGCAGCGGCGTCGGGATGCGGCGGCTGGAATACGCAATTCTCCAGGCTCGGGAGTGCGCCTTCGCCAGCGCTCGCCAGCGCCCGCTCCACGCGCGCGCCGAACCAGCGCCGTCGGCTGGACGCGCCCAGGATCGCTTGCAGGGCGCTTGGCGTACCGATGGCGCCCAGGGCATTCAGAACGGCGGTCTGCACCTCGAGGTCGGCTTCCGTTTCGAGCAAGGCTCCGAGCGAATAGACCGCATCCTGAAAGCGGAGCTGGCCGAGCGAGGTCGCCGCCGCGGCGCGTACGGTCGCGTCACCATCGCTGAGAGCGACGATCAGGGCGCTGGCAGCGCGCGCATCGCCCAGTGTGCCCAGCGCAACGATCGCCTGACGCCGGAGTGGAGCGCGAGGCTCCTGGATGCGACCGATCAACGGGACCACGGCGCGCGCGTCGCCCAGATCCTCGAGCGCGGAGATCACCGCGCGTCGGACCTCGGGATCCCCGTCGTCGAGGTGACTCAACAGATACAGGCTGGCATCCGGAGCCTCCGAGCTGGCGAGCGCCAACGCCGCGGCGGCGCGCACGGAAGCATCTGCATCTTCGAGCACGCGACCGAGAGCCGCCGCGCTGCCCGGATGGGGCAACACCCCCAGTACCTCGGCAGCCGACGCGCGGACCCTGGCGTCGGAGTCACTCAACCATTTGACCACGCGCGCGCCCGCGTCCGGCAAGCGGCACTGCAGCGCCGCATCGGCCACAAGCAGCCGCACCTCGGGATCAGGGTCCGAGAACAATCCTGGCAGCAATCGCAGCTGCACACTGTCGGGAAGCTTGCCGAGCTCGGCCGCTGCGGCACGGCGCACGTCCGCACTGGGCGACGCAAGCTTGCTCTCCACCCCCTGGATACCCCCGGGCCAAACGATCTCGTCGCCCGCCGTCGGTCCGGCAGCACCACTGGCGGAGGCGAGCAGACTCAGGGCGATGGCGATTCGAACGCGAAGCAGGCGCACCAGGGTCGAGCGTACCAGACCCGGCCGGAAGGGCCACCCTCGGGCGCTCCTCCCAGCCGCAGCTGCAGCGGGGAGCAGCGAACGCTCATTCCGCGTCCGGGACTGCCGTGTACTGGCCCTTGGCGCGTGCCTGCCAAAGAGCCGCGTCGACCGCCGCAAAGGGCGCATGACCGTCCTTGCGCGGCGCCACTCGCCCCTCGAGATCATCGCCGAGCACCCGCACCAGGTGTGCGGCATGGCGCGCCGCTTCCGGCGTGTCCACGTCGATCCAGCAGGCGCTGCCGATATCGCTGCCAAAGAACTCGCCGCGCTGACTCAGCGTACGCACGCCATCGCTGAGCGAGCAGTCGCCCTTCTGGCGATACACATCGTCCAGGGCCTCGATCAAGCTGGGGCCGATGCGAAAGACGCCGGAGTCGAGCGCGTTGTAGCTGCTGAGTGTCTTCGAGATCTCGACGATCCGCCCGCCTTCCAGCCGCACCTTGGTCGCGTCGTCCAGATCGAAGCAGCGATCGATGTCGTAGTCGACCCCGAGCACGGAAGAGCCGACCGGAAACTCCGGAGAAAGCACGGCGCTGACGACGCGCGGCGAATACAGATGATCCGCCATCGAGAGGACGCAGCCCGATCCGATGAAGTCACGCGCGGCCAGCACGGAGACGCCATTGCTCTTCGCGTACTGCTCGTTGAGCACGTAGCTCACCTTCAGGCCGAGCGAGCTCTCTTGCTCGAGCGCGGCTCGGATCTGATCCGCCTGGTACCCGAGCACTACGGCAGCGCGCTCGATGCCGCTCGCCGCCAAGCAGCGCAGTACTCGCACCAAGAGCGGCACGGACTCCACCTTGCGCAGCGGTTTGGGGAACGTGTCAGTGTCGCCATCTCGGAGTCGCGAGCCGAAGCCCGCTGCAATGACCACTGCACATTTGATCGGGTGATCCATCATGAGAAAAAGGTCCTCTAAGCAGGTCTTTCAAGACGCAGACCAGCCCCTAACACGCTCTTTGTTGCAGACCAAATATCTTTTCGAATCAAAGGGTTAGCCGCACTGCGCAGTGTATTCGAGGGACCACAGTGTTGCCGATCGACAACACCTTGCGGGCGCCCCTGGCTCAGGCGCCCGAGGCAAGTGGTTTCACCGGCGATTTCCAGCGTTTGTGGCAATTTGATGAAAGACCGAGGCAGGGAGGTGTGGGTCTGGGTGTGTCTTTTGTTACGCACCCCGAGCCCCGAGCGGCCTCCAGAATTTTTCTCGAGGCAGCGTGGATGCGCTGCTTTGCGAGGCAGTCCGCGCGCGCGCCACGTGGGCCCCGACCTTGCAAGGCCCAATTGCAAGAGCGTCGTGGAGCTGATAGCCACGGCCACATCCATTATGAAAGCTCCCCAACAATTGACTCCTCCCAATGGCAAGCTCGCCGTGTTCTTGCCGGGTTTGGGAGCCGTGGCGACGACCTTCGTCGCTGGTTGCATGCTCGCTCGCGCGGGTAAGGCTCTACCGATCGGCTCGCTCACGCAAATGGGCACGATCCGCCTCGGCAAGCGCACCGACAATCGCGTGCCGAAGATCTCGGAGTTCGTGCCGTTGGCGCAGCTCAGCGATCTCGAATTTGCAGGCTGGGACCTGTTTCCTGACGACGCCTATGAATCGGCCGCGCACGCCAAGGTGCTCGAGCCGCACCACCTGGATCAGGTGAAGGCGGAGTTGAGCCGGGTCAAGCCCATGCCCGCGGTGTTCTACCCCGAGTACGTCAAGCGTCTGCACGGCACGCACACGAAGCAGCGCGTGAGCAAAGCGGACATGGTGGAAGCCGTACGCGAGGACATTCGCCAGACGTTGAAGTCGACAGGCGCGAGCCGCGGTGTGGCCGTCTGGTGCGGCTCGACCGAGGTGTATATCGAGCCTTCTGCCGTGCATCAGAGCATCCAGAGCTTCGAGCAGGGGCTGCTGCGCTCGGATCCACAGATCAGCAGCAGCCAGATCTACGCCTGGGCCTGTCTGCGCGAAGGCGTGCCGTACGCAAACGGCGCACCCAACCTGGAGGTCGACTTCCCCGCGGCGCACGCGCTCGCGCGCGAGACGCAGACGCCGATCGCAGGCAAGGATTTCAAGACAGGCCAGACGCTGATGAAGACGATCCTGGCGCCCGGGCTCAAGGCGCGTTTGCTCGGGTTGCGCGGCTGGTTTTCGACCAACATCCTCGGCAACCGCGATGGCGAGGTGCTCGACGATCCCGATAGCTTCAAGACCAAAGAGGTCAGCAAACTCGGAGTGCTGGAGCACATCCTGCAGCCGCGCCTCTACCCCGAGCTATACGGCAACATCTATCACACGGTGCGCATCGAGTATTATCCGCCGCGCGGCGACGCCAAGGAGGGCTGGGACAACCTCGATATCCAGGGTTGGCTCGGCTACGACATGCAGATCAAGGTTGACTTTTTGTGCCGGGATTCGATCCTTGCCGCGCCCATCGTGCTCGATCTGGTGATGTTCATGGATCTGGCCAAGCGCGCTGGCTTCTCCGGCGTGCAAGAATGGCTGAGCTTCTACTTCAAGAGCCCCATGACGGCGCAGGGCCTCTACCCGGAGCACGATCTGTTCATTCAGTCGATGAAGCTGAAAAACACCCTGCGCTGGATGAAGGGTGAAGACATGATCACGCATCTCGGGAATGAGTATTACGACTGATGAGACGTCGCCTCGCAGCCCCTCGTGACCGAGGGGCTGCGTCAGGGTAGGCCGCTGTTGCGGCGGGCGATCCAGTGGGCGCCGAGCAGCACTGCCGAGGTGAGGGTCCAGACCCAGGGCGGCAGCATCGGCGCAACTTGACGTTCGGCGGAGACGCTGGTCGCTGCCGGCAAGGGCAGGCGGTCGACCCCTGGGACGCCGACGGCAATACCGTTGGTGACGCGGGAGATGGCCTCCAGACGGGGCCGATCGGGTCGGCTGTCGGCGAAGGCGCTGCCGCCTCGCTCACAAGCAAAGTCGTGACGGCTCGGGGGAGCCTCGCCGATCCGTACCTTGGCGGTGTATCCGCCTGCCTGCAGCCCGGAGACATGGACCTCCGCGGGCTCCGGCGCATCCTCCGGCAGCTGCCGCACGATCGGAGCCTTGGCCTCCGGTGTGAGTGGGACCAACGTCAAGTTCACCGAGCCCTGCATACCGGGCAAGCGCGTCACGCGCAGAAGTGTATCAGGCTCGTCTTCCAGGCACTCACCGGCGACTTCCACCCGGGCAGCTTCGTAACGCGGATCGCGCATCAACCACCCGAGCAGGCCGTCCCAGAGCGCGCCATACGCGCGCCCGGCCACGCTCGCCGCCATGGGGCTGAAGGCCAGCCGATGCGTGGAGTCGACGCTCAGCGCGATGGTCCGACCATCCCCCGCCTCGCCGAGGGCGAGCACGGGCATGCCGTGCCCCGACACCGAGATCTCGGGATGTTCCCAGAGCACAATCGAGCCTGGTCGCGCTTGCCCGAGCAGGTTGGTTCCCGCCATCTCTGGCAGCGAAAGCCCCAGCAAATCGCGAATGGGACGGGTGACGGCAGCGGCCAGCCCCGCCTGCGTGTAGCGCGGCACGAACGATTTCGCGTCAGAAGCCTTGTCCTTGTTGCGCGGCTGCTCGACGGGCAGAATCGAATCGAGCGGTGTCCCGGCGTAGCTGCCGCCAGCGAAAGAGGAGGGGCCGCCCACCATGATCAAGCCGCCGCCGAGCTCCACGTAACCGGCGAGACGCGCCAGGTATTTCTGCAATCGATAGCGAACGGCGTCGATGTCCTGCAGGATGATCGCGTCGAAGCTCCGCAAATGATCGGTGAACAACTCGTCCACCGGAAAATGGATCAGCGCGAGCTCCGATTGCGAGGCGCCGGGGTCATCCCCCTCGCTGTCACGAAGAATGAAGAAGGCGACCACGTCCACCGACTCGTCGCTCTTCAGCCAGCGGCGCAGGGCCCGGACGTCATAGGTGGGGCGCCCCGCCAGGTGCAGCAAGCGGATGCGGTCGCGCGCGACCATAAACGTCAGATAGCGCGTATCGTTCTCCGGGATGACGTCGCCGGAGGGCGGCTCGATCGAGACCTCGAGCACTCGACCTCCGGCGCGATCCAGCGTGAGCTCCAGCTCGACCGTGCCAACTCCATCGCGAATCTCGGCCACCCCCGTCGCGAGCTCCGCGGGTGCCACCCCGTCGCGCAGCTCGCGGATGCGAACCGGTATGCGCCCACACGAGAGCTCCCCATCGCAGCCCACCTCGACGGTGACCGCCAGCGGCTGATGGGCTACAGCCACGCCCGCGGCTCGCACGGAGCGGATGCTGGCGTCCTTCGGTGGTGAGTCCAGTACGGCGACCGAGTGCACCGGCACGCCCAGCCCTGCAACCGCATCGCGCAGCCGGGCGTCATCCAGGTCTCCCAGCGGGCGCGCCATGCGTCCGTCCCCGACCACGATCACGGCGCGCGGCCGTTCTCCCGGCGTCGAGGCGAGCTCGCGCAGCGCCTGCGCCAGATCGCTGCGCGCGCCATGAGTCGGGATTTCGATCGGGCGCTTACCCAGCGAGATCGGCTCCAGCGGCCCCTCGCTGAAGCCGAACACGCTGAGCCGCGCGCTCTCGAAGTGCTGAGCGATCGCCTGTACCGCCTCCGCTGCTTTCTGGATCCGGCTCCCGCCCTCAGCGGGCAAACGCATCCGGCGCGACTGATCGACCAGCACGACCACCCGCGGGCCCACCAAGTTTGCGCGCGAACGCACGAACACGGGCCGAACAACAGCCAGTGCCACGGCAAAGGCTGCCAGCACCCCCGTCGAGAAGATGACCCAACTGCGCTGGCGGTGCGCCCGCAGCTCGTAACCCAGAAGCGTGATCGCCGCCAACAACAGAGCCGCGGCCAGGATCACGCCCCAGCGATCGACGTCCTCGGTGATCGCCCAAGTCGTGCTCATGTCTCCGTGGCCTTCTCGCCGCAACCGCTGCTGGTTTTCATCGGCGCAGGCGTCCGCGCCGCCGCATCAGCTCCTCGGCGTGGACTTGATCATCCTTGTAGTCGAGGCACAGCACGTACATGGCCAGGTTGATGGCGAGCCGCAGCGCGTGCTCTCGCTGCTCCTCACCGCCCGGTTCAACGGGCAGGGTGTAGCCTCCGCCTTTTTCCTGGGCGAGCGCTCCCAGCAGGTCGAGCGACGAAAGCAACACGCAGGCCATCTTGCCGTTATTGATCGCCTCCAGATAGGCCGGCCCCTTCACACGCCCAACCGGTCCATCATCCAGCAGATAGTAGGACTTGTAGAGGACATGCTGCTGCGGCAGCTGCACCACCGGGCTCTCGGGCAAGACGCGGGCGAGCTCCGCTCGCACGCTGCGTCCGAAGGCGCCCGAAGCGGGGTCGGAGTCATCTACGAACAGCACACCACCCAGGTTCAGGTAGATGCGCAGGCCGCGCACCTCGGGTTCCGACAGCGGCTGCACCGCTTCGCCTCCGAACCAGACCGTGAAGGGCTCCTCCAGCAACTGGGACGAATCGGCCGCCACCGTCCCGATGCTGAGTCGCGCCGGCGCGCTCGTCCTGCGGATCAATTCCCAGGACCAGCTCGTGGGGCCGGTGCTGCGTGGGCCTTCCAGGGCGCGCTTCGAGGCGGAAAGCACGCGAGGATGAAAGGCGCCGTCTTGACCGAACGCGAATGCACCGCGCGCGCTCCCGAGAGCGGCCAGCGCCAGGAGCGCTTCACGCCGATTCAGTCGAAGTCGCGGACGCGCCACGCTCCATCCTCACGCTCCAGCTTCACGGTGTGTCCACCGGGCAGACGCGCCGTGGCACGGCGACCATCGACCTCGATGTCCACGGTCGTCGGGTCTGCCAAGGCCTCGACCACACTCGCCAGCTGAGCATCCAGAGACCGGGCTGCATCTGCCGTCAGCACGCGCAGTAAACCCGCAAAGCTGCGCCGGGCCAGCACCTCGCGCAACTCGCGCAGCGCGTCTTCCGGATTGGCCGCTCGCGCGGGCAACGCTGCCGCAGCCTCCACGCGAAAGGCGCCGTCCTCCAACACCACGGACGCTATCCGCTCATCGGAGTACTCGATGCGCGCCGAGGTCTCGACGCGGGCGTTGGCGTTCGTGGCGGACGTGGCCGCGGCGACCAGCTCCGCGCGATCCCGGGCGAGGACCTGCTCGACCCCTCTGTGCCCGAGGGCCTCCCGCGCCGACGTGCTCAGCAGCGCGTACACGACATCGGCATCGCCGCGCTGGAGTGCCTCATTCCAGCGCTGCACGGCCAGCTTGGGATCGGGAAGCTGCGCCGGCGCACAAGCCAGACAAGTGAGCGCGGGCAGGGCGGAGAGCGAGAGCACCGGCAGCGCGGAGACGATTCCGGCGGCACGGTTCAGCATCGCAGATGGCTAGCGAAACCCGGGCAGCTTGGCTACCCTTTCCGCAGCGATGAGCGCAAATGGCGGCCAGGAGCGCCAACGGCGGGTTCGCTTAGCCACGGGGCCGCTCTCCGTGGGCGCGCTCGGAACCGTGGCAGGAGTTGCGCTGAGCCTGCTCGGCGGCGGCGATTTTGCAGCTGGAATGACCCTGACGGGTGCGCTGCTGTTGCTTTACGGCCTACATCGCCTGGGCAGGCTGGGTGCGGATCCGCCTGCCGATCGAGCGCCGGATGGCCCTGCCTCAAAGCTCTGAGCGCAGCACGGCAATCGCGACTCGCGGGGCGAGATCGGGCGCTGCCTGCACACCAAGCGCGAAGGTGCGCCCCGTGATGTCCAGCAGAGTCGAGAAGCTCCCCTGCGGGCTGAGGTGTGCGAGCGGGTCTCGTTGCGCGATCGTCTGTGCATTGACCTCCGGCGACGCAGGCGCTCCGTAGACGTCGCTGCCCACGATCACGAACACATAGAGCAGGGGCACGTTCTGGCGCGTTCCCCGCAGCTCCAGCTCCACCTGGCTGCGCAAGGAAAACTCCAGGCGGTAGGCGTAGCTCGACCATGCCCAGCCCGTCACATACAGGGCCCGCACTGCGTCGCCGACCTTGACGCCCTTGGCCGCGACCCACTCCGCATCAGGCTTGCCCTTGACGCCATGCGCTTCCGGCATGGATCCGAGCGCCTCGACGTAATCACCGTTCGCGGCCTTCGCCAGCCCGGGGAAACCCGGGAACAGCGGCCTGCCTGCCATTCGGTCCTGCTCGCGGTCATTGCGCACCACCATGCCGTCCAGGCTGGCCAGCGCGAAGAAGGTCGACTTGGCCACCCGGAGATCCTGGACCTTGTCATGCGCCCGCGTGAGCAAACGGCGAGCGGCCTCCGGATCCGTGAGCGGATCGGGCTCGTCCGCCCAGTGCTTGGCCAGCTCTTCCGCGCCGCGCGGCAAGCCCTGGCGAATCTCCGTCGTGTCCTGCTTCGCAGTGTCGACCAGGTGCTGCGCGTGCGCCTGAGTCCGGTTCAGAGTCTCTTGATTGGTGCGCTCGCACTCCGGTAGGGCGCAGAGGAGGAATGCGGCAGCGAGCCCGCGCAGGGCGCCCCGCCTGGTGGAAGAAAGGCTGCTCATGCTGGAAACGCGCCTGCTCGCTCAGCCCAGCGCCGCCGCCGCGGCCTGAACCTTTTCCACGTGGCCGTTGACCTTGACCCCTCGCCAGGCGTTGCGAATGACGCCGCTCGCGTCCACCAGGAAGGTGCTGCGCACGACGCCCATGTACTCGCGACCGTAATTCTTCTTGAGCGCCCAGGCACCGTACGCGCTGGAGAGCGACTTGTCCGCATCGCTGAGCAGCGTGAAGGGAAGCTCGTACTTCACACGAAACCGCTGGTGGCTGGCAGAGCTGTCGGGGCTCACGCCGAGCA
>JAICTU010000783.1 GCA_025936205.1 Polyangiaceae bacterium
CGTGTCGAACGCCTTCGATTTTGCCGCTGCTTTGCCCGCCGTCGGAACGGCGGTGGCGCCGGGCGGCGCGCTGTTCACCTGGGACGATTGGCCGCGCGGGGAGAACCTCGGCCGCGTCTACGTGCAGGCGATCGGGAGCGACGGCCGAAGCGGGCCTCCAGCAGCTGTCTCGTCGGCGCTCGTGGATGCGGAGGAACCCCGGCTGGTGGCTCGTCCCGGCGGTTACTGGCTGGCGTGGCTGGTGGATGTGGCCTCGGTGCAGGGCCGTGCTCGCAGCTACGACCCTGGCGAATCCGAGGTCGCCGCGGCAGGCGGCGGCTCCAATTCCGGCGGCAGCACCGGCAGCCCAGCCCCCAGTGCCAACCCCAATGCCAACGGAGCGCGCGCCATCGAGGTGCTGGCGCTCGACGCGGCGGGGCAACCCGCCGGCAACGTGCGCCGCATTCGCACGGAGAGCTCGCGCGTCGTCGGCTACGATCTGACGACGAACAGCGCGGGTCAGGCCTGGGTCGTCTGGCGCCAGGACGCCTCTTCGGCGGGCGCTGCCGGCGGGCGCGTGCTGATGGCGGAAGTGCGGAGCGACGGCCCGCACGAGATCGTTCCGCTGCGCGAAGACGATGTGGGCTCGGGCGAGCCGACCTGGCTCGCACCGGCGTCTCCGCTGCAGGAGCCGTGGCTGACCTTCCCCGATCAGCGCGATCGCACCTTGCTCGTGCCGGTCGAATACCCGCATCCGGCCTCCGCACCGCTGGCACTGGCTCCGGACCTGCAGGGCGCGGCCGCGCTCGCTGCCGTTTCCGGTCGCGTGTTGTTCGCACAGCCCAGAGGTCGCTCGCTGGAACTGTTCGTCGCGGCGTGCGCGGCAACTGCGCTGCAGCCCGGCCGCTAACGCCGGGGCGGTAATTCCAGCTTTTGATCGCTGAGCTCGAGGCGCGTCGTCGGCTGCGGCACGACGCTGTTGCGCAAGTTGCCCGCCAGGCGCACGCCGAGGCAGCGCTCCACGAGCGCGAGGCCGAGCTCCAGCGCGGCTGCGCTGCCCGCCGCGCTCAGCAGCTTGCCCGTCTGCGAGCGCACGACACTGCTCGACTCGACGCAGCGCGTGCCTTCCAGGCTGGCGCTGAAGTCCTCGCGATTCTCGCTCGAGACGGCCACCTCCTCGCCCCGCAGCAGACCCGCGGCTCCCAGCACCAGCACGCCCGAGCCGATCGCCAGCCCGAGCTCGAGCCGCGGCCATACGCGCGCGCACCATTCGGTCACCAGCGCGTTCTGCGCGGCCCGGCGCGCGCCGTAGCCGCCCGGCACGAGCAGGATCTCCGGCTCGGGACAGTTGCCGAGCGTGTATTGCGCTTCGAGCCGCAGCTGACTGCGGGTGTCGATCAGACCCGCCTTCTCCGCCGTCGGCAGCAGGCGAAACGGGCGCCAGTTCCAGTGCCGGCCAGCCAGCGAGGCCAGCTGCATCACGGCGGCGACGTCCCAGAGCTCCACTTCGTCGAAGAGCAGTACGGCCAGAGTTCGAGAGCTCGTGCGCAAGGTCCTCGGAGCCTAGCACAGAGCACGAGTTGACGGCAGCGCGGCGCTGGCGGCAGTATCCCTACATGAGTCCGGATCGCCGCAAGCTCGCGACCGTCGCGCGTTTCGAGCTCGCGGAGGCTTTGCGCTCGCGGCTGGTCGTCGTCGTGCTCTGTCTGTACGGTCTGGGCGCCGCCTTCGGCGCCTTCGTCTTCGTCAAGACGCTGAACGCGGCCGAAGGCAGCGTGCGCGAAGCTGCCGAACGCACGATGAGCGCTCACGATCTGCCGGAGGGCAACCTGCAGCGCGAGGCGATCTCGCAGGTGCTCTCGCATTTCGTCTCGGACAAGGCGCTGCTCGCGGATCTGCTGGCCGTCGATCCGCTGGCCTTGTTCTACGGCTTCATGGCGCTGCAGCTGGTCGCGCCATTCGTCCTGATCACGTCGGCGGGCGCGCACGCCCGCGACCTGCGTCGTGGCTCGACGCGCTTCGTGCTCACGCGCTGCGATCGCCTGACGTGGGCGCTCGGCAAGACGCTAGCGCACGGCGTGTTGCTCGGTGTCGGCCTTGGAGTCTCCGCGCTGACCACGGCCGCCGTCGGGCTCTGGCTCGGGCGCTTCGATGCGCTGAGCGTGTTCTGGCTGGGGCGCGCGGCGCTGCGCGCGCTGATGTACGGCCTGGCGTACCTGGGCATCTTCAGCGGCGTGTCGCTGGCCGTGCGCGCGCCGGGGCCGGCGCTGGTGAGCAGCGTGGTCGCGCTGTTTGGGCTCTGGTTCGTGCACGGGCTCACGCGCTGGGAGTGGCTCGGCCAGCAGCTGCCGGGTCTGCGCTTCCTCGGCTGGCTGTTTCCTGCCCAGTACCAGGAGCTCTTGTGGTCGCCGAGCTGGCTCGTCTCCGGGCTGGCCGCGCTGGCGCTGCTGGTGATCGGCGCCGCCGCCTTCGCCGGCGGGCAGTGGTCGTTCCGGCGGGCGGACGCATGAGCGCAGCCGTTCGTCTGAGCGATCTGCAC
>JAICTU010000798.1 GCA_025936205.1 Polyangiaceae bacterium
CAAGACCCCGACGCCGTCACCAAGATCATCGCCGGAGATGACAACAACGTGCAGGGCGTCGCGGACCTGATGCTCTCGGTCACCAACGATCTGGTCTCGGCCAAGGGCGCGCTCACCGCGCGCAAGGATGGCCTGACGGCGCGTTCAAAAACGCTCGACGACCGCGCGGCCACCGAACAGAAGCGCCTGGATCAGATGGAAGCGCAGCTGCGCAAGCAGTTCACCGAGATGGACAGCACCGTCGCTTCAAACAACGCGCTGATCAACTCCTTGCCGAGGTGACGCGCATTCAGTCCGCAGGGCTGGGCTGATCAGCGAAGGAAGCTCCGCGGCGCGCAACTCGCCGGCGCGGGAGTCCGATGGGGCCGGGGATGTCCCGGGTTCTTCTGCGCACGAAGGCGCTCGGCAGCGCAGCCTGCCTGGCGCTGCCCGGCTGCGGCCCGGGCCCGCACACGGCCTGGTGCCCCGAGCCCAGCGTGGAGATCGCGGAGGTCCAGGGTGGCGCGGCCGCGAGCCCACTGCTCGGTCAGCGCGTCGCGCTGACCGGTGTCGTGAGCGCTGCCCGGGCGAGCGTGGGCGCGCGGAGCGGCTTCTTTCTGCAGTCGGAGACGGGCCCGAACGGCATCTTCGTCGCGTCGAGCAACACCGTTGCCCCGGCAGGCGAGCGCCTGCACGTCGTCGGCAGCGTCGCGGAGCTGAGCGGCGTCACCGCCCTCGGCGAGCTCGAGCTGGTGCAGCCCTGCGGGCGCGCGCCGCTCGAACCGAGTGAGCTCGAACTGCACGGCGCAGCGGACGCGGAGCGCTGGGAGGGCAGCTGGCTGCGCTCGCGACAGACCTGGACCTTGCTCGACACCTCCGAGCTCGGCGCGAGCGGCCGCGTGCGCGTCTCGACGCAGGGCCGCGCCTACGCCGCAGGTCATCCGCTGGGGGCTGAGACGGAGCTGTGGACGCTGGCGGGACTGAGCGCCGGAGCTCGCGCCTGGCAGGACGACCATCGCCTGTCCGAACATCTGCGGCTCGGAGCACAGAGCTCCGAGCTCACGGCGGTGGTGCTGTCCAGCTCGCCGCCCACGCTGCTGGCGACGGCGCCCGTTTTGCGGGGACACCCCGCACCCCGAGTCGAGTTCAGAGCCGAAGCGCCGGCGAGCTTGTCGCCGCCCGCGGGCGCGCTGCGCGTCGCCGCCCTGAACCTGGACAACTACTTCATCGAGTTCGGGCTGCGCGGCGCCGGCTCGGCGCTGGAGCTGGCGCGGCAGCGGGACAAGCTCGTTGCGGCACTGCAGCAGCTCGACGCGGACATCCTGGCGCTGAGCGAGCTCGAGAATCAGCAGCCCGGCGCTGACCCGGCGGCGACCGATAGCGCCGCGGACCTGATCGCCGCGCTCAATGCGCAGCTGCCCGTCGAGCTCTCCTATGCGCTGTGCGCGGCGCGCTCGACACCGGCAGGAGTGATCCGCTCGGCACTCGCGTATCGTCCCGAGCGCGTCGAGCCGCGCGGGGCTGCCTGGTTTGCCAGCGCGCCCGAGCTCACCCGCCCAGCGCAATTTCAGACGTTTGCGGCGCCCGGGCGCCAGCTCACCGTGGGGGCGGTGCACTTGAAGAGCAAGATCTGCGATCGCGAGGCGCAGCTGGTGGGTCCGGAAGGCTGCGGCGCCGAGACGCGGCTCGCCGAGGCACGCGCGCTGGCAGAGGTCGTCGCGCAGCTGCCGGCGGATGCCGGCGAGCTGCTGCTGATCGGCGACTTCAACAGCGACTCGCGCGAAGCGCCGGCGCTCGAGCTCCAGCGCGCCGGGCTGTCTGACCTGTTCGCGAGCCTGGCAGCGGCAGACCGGTATTCGTATGTGTTCGAGGGCCGCGCGACGCAGCTGGATCACGCGCTCGCCAGCTCAGCGCTCGCTGCGGCGCTGGTGCGGGCCCAGATCTGGCACATCAATGCCGACGAACCGGAGCTGCTCGACTACCACCTCGACAACCCGCCGGAGCTCTATCGCGCCGACGCCCGACGCTGCTCCGATCGTCGACGCGCTTGGGAATCTCTACGGCACAGCAAACTACGGCGGCGCCGACGGAGACGGAGTGGTGTTCCGGTTGACGCAGTAAGAGCACTCGTCCGGTACGCGGCACAGCATGAATTTCGCGTCGCTTCGTGGCGCGGCCACTATACGGATGGCGCACAGTTCGATCGCGCGCCGCTAATCTGCAGAGCGGAGCAATTCGTTTCAGCGGCTGCGTGTCTTCTTTTCGACAAATTCGTTGCGCGATCATGAGCGCCGCTGCTGTCGTGGAATTAAGGCTGCCGCTAACGTTTTGGTAAACGCTGGC
>JAICTU010000828.1 GCA_025936205.1 Polyangiaceae bacterium
CGAGCACGACCGCGACCTCCCCGCTCGCGCAGCTGAGCTCCAGAGCGTCGAGAACGCGGCGACCACCGAGCGCTTTGCAGAGCTGGCGAACGAGCAGCATACCAGTCTTTTTCTAGATCACTTTCATGACCTCCACGCTGGGAAAACGCGCCCGCCCCAAACGGGCGAGCGGGCGCGCTCTTCGCCAGTTGTCGAGGCCTCTTCAATGGATCCCATTGTTACATGGGCGCAGCTCATGGTGATGAGCCGCGCTCGATCCGAAGCGCGAGCTCGCGCGCGGCCCTTTCCACGCTTCGCGAGGAGCGCGCCAGCTGAACGGCGAGCGCCATCCCGACCCACGCTGCCGGCGCCCCGAGCCCGAGCGCGAGCAAGGTGACGAAGGCCGCAGCGAGCAGCCCGGCGAGCGCAGCGATCAGCCGCAGCGCATCATGGCCATCGGCACGCACCGCCCAGCGCGCGACCTCGATCACCAGGCTGGCCAGCGCCAGAGCACTTGCCAGTTCCTGCAGCAGCAGGCGAAGCGCGGACGCCAGATCCATGGACGCTGGCAGCGCGAGTCCAGCAGCGTGGAAGAGCGCCGCCGCGCCGGCTGCGCCGAGCACCACCCCGAGCAGAGCGCCCCGGCGCGTCCAGGCTGCCGTCCCCGATGTCGAGAGCAGCCAGTGGAGCTGTGCCTCCGCGCGCAGCAAGGGTCCTGCCACGCTCGCCACGCCGAACGCCAGCGCCGGCACGAACATGCACAGGCTCCAGCGCACGAGCTCTACTTCGGAGGCCGGACGAAGACTTCGAAGGGCTGCCAGCGCGTAGATCAGCGACAGCACGAGCAGGGCGCCTGCGCGCAGCAACTGCGCGCTCGACTGCCGCACGAGCAAGAGCACATGGGTCGTCGCCAAGCCGACCACCGGCGGACCCGTCACTCTGGCGCGCAACGCAAACGGAGCCTGCTCCGGCGCGCGCAGCCACACCGTGAAGATGCCGCGCGCCGCGAGCGCGACGCTGAGCGGGAGCACGAAAGGCCACGGCGCGGCCCCCCAGGACGGCGCGGCCCCCCAGGACGGCGCGGCCCCCCAGGACGACGCAGCCCCCCGTGACCCCGCACCAAACGGCGTTGCGGCAAACAATGCAGCGCCGAGCAGCAGGGCCGCTGCGAGGTCGAGAAGGCGCCAGGGCCGCGTCAGGAGCAAGGTAGCGATCGCCACGCTGGACCCGAGCGCGGCCAGGCCGGCGCCGAGCCCTCCGCCTCGCAGCCACAGCAAGAACCAAGGCAGCTCGGCCACGCCGATGCCAGCCGCCAACAGCCCGAGCACACACCCGCGCGCGAGCGGCAGACTGCGCAAGAAGAAGCTCGCCGGCGTACCCAGCAGCGCGGAGAGCGCGGGCAGGCACACGACCGTCCACGCCGCGTACATGCCGAACAGCGTCACACGCGAGGCGCGTGCCGCGGCCACCACCTCCGCCGGCCTGACCCCGCTGCCCTCGAACAACACGCTCGCGAGCAGAAGCAGCCCGAGATACAGCGGCAACGCGCGCTGCACGGCGGCGCGTCCCGCCGTACCGGCGAGCGCGCGCAACAAAGCCTTCGAGCGCCGCATCCGGCGTTACTGCCCCGAGATCTTCGGCGCGCTCGCGGCCACGCTTCGCGGGCGCACGCCGAGCCCCGGGCCGTCGGGCAGAATCAGCCGCCCGTGTTCGTAACGAACACCCTCGAACGGATCATTGCCGATCAAGAGCGGCGCGTCCAAATCTACCCACTGTGCGAGCGGCGCGAGGTGTGCAG
>JAICTU010000238.1 GCA_025936205.1 Polyangiaceae bacterium
CACGTATGCCGTAATGAAGCCACCACAGAAGGAGAAGGCACTTCGGCTTCTAAAGTCGTTCAACAAGCGCGCATGTAAGAGCGCCGACGCTGCCAAGAAATTCAAGGACCAGTGTGCGAGCAGCAATGACTTGGTGCAAAAACTGGGTGGGGTTCTCTGAAGCTGGTTGCGCGGCTGTCGGCTGCGCTGCCGCCCGGGGGGCTCTGCAATCTGGAGTACTCTGCAATCTGGGGTACTCTGGAATCCAGGGGGTGCTTCGGGACTGGCTGATTGCGCCGGGGTCATGCCCCGCCGCCACCCGCGAGGGTGGGGGCAGGGGGGCTCTGGGACGTTGAGTTTTGGACCGACTAGCGGTCGTGGCAGGCGGGGCGGCTCTCGAGAGCAGTAGCTCGGGAGCCCTTACAAAAGCATTGTCAAAAGCGTTCTCGAAAACCGTTCCAAAGAATTGTGTCGAGAAAAAATGGGACCTTCGATTCCAGCTCTCCTTGGGGAAGACACAGAGAGGGAGCTGAATTGGGGGAGCCTGGTTTTTGAACGCGTGAGCGATTGCCGTTGGTCCGCCGGAGCTCCGACAGAGGTGGCATTCCCCAAACCGAGGTAAAATGGATCTGGACGCTCGTCTCCACCTGCTCGAAAGCTGCCACGACTGGCAAGGGTTAGTTGAAGAGCTGAGGGAGGCGATTAACCGAGAAACGGACCCGCGCCGCCAAGCTCAGCTGCATCTGCGGTTGGCCCGGGTGCTCAGCCGTCACTTCCTCCAGGGCGCCAGGGCCCTGAAGCACTTCCAAGACGCCTTCAAGCTCGACTCCACGTTGGGGGAGGCGCTGACCGAAGCGCGCGGAATTTACTGGGAGCTGGGCAAGCTCGGCATGGTCAAGCGCCTGCTGGAGCTGCAGATTCAGCGCGCCTCGAGCCAGGCGGAGATGGCGCCGCTGCTGATTGAGCTCGGCGATGTCGCGACCGACCAGGGTGAGCTGGAAGCGGCCGATCAGGCATACCAGCGAGCCATCGAGGCCGCGGGGGCAGATGCCGTCGAGGCGAGCGAGCGCTTGCGCGACCTGCGGGTCGACGCCAGCGACTGGCGCGACCGCGTTCAGGCGATCCAGGAGCAGGCTCGCACGGCAGACCCCGCCGAACGCGCCACCTCGCTGGTCCGGGCAGCGCGTGTCGCGCGCCGCGTCGCGGCGGAGGACGCGGAGCAATTGCTGGAGCAGGCCTACAGCGCAGATCCCATGCGCGACGATACCGCGACACTGTATGAAGGTTTGCTGGTGGCGCAGGCCCAGGAGGCTCGGGTCGTCCAGACGCAGCGGGGACTGATTCAGGCGACCCAGGACCCGAATCGTCAGGCCGAGCTGGCGCTGCGCTTCGGGGCACGTTGGGGCCATCGCCACAAGAAGCCCCAGATCGCGGCAGAGTTTGGCGAGGAGACGCTCCGTCATCAGCCGCGGACCGAGGCGGCGTTTGCGCTGCTTTGTGATGTCTACGGCTCGCACTTTGGTGACTGGTCCAAGGTGGTGGGCTTGGCAGACACGCTGGGATCGCAGCTCCCACCGCGGGACGCGGCGTTTTATCTGGCGAACGCAGCCGCCGTCGCGCAGCAGGAGCTGGGCGACCCTGCCAAGGCTCAGACCTACTACGAGCGGCTCGCTCAGATTGCACCCGAGCACACGGCGCTCGCCCGCCGCAACAATGGCACGCCCGTCAAGCGCATCAACGGCGTGTCGGTGATCCCGCAGCCCGCTGGCGGTGCGTCGAGCAGGCCGGCAGCGGCGCAGCCCGCGCCGACCGCCAACGGCAGCATCCCCCCCGCCTCACAGGCGGTGGAGGCGCGGCGCGCGGAGCCGGTGGCGAGCGAGCCGCCGCGCAGCAATGTCCCGGAGCCGCAGGTTTCGCGCAGCGAGCCGCCGCCCCGCCAGTCCAGCATGCCTCCAGCGGCCAGCACGGCGGCCGCGGCCAGTGATCGCCCTGTCTCCGGCTCACAACCGCCGCAGAGCGCGCCCCCGCAGGCGCTCGATCCCGCCGCCATTCACGCGCTGCGGGAGCAGCTGGCCAAGCAGGAAAGCCAGAACCGGGTACACGAGGTCGTCAAGACGCTCGTGGCGCTGGGGGATGCGGTGCCCGATCGCGAGGAGCGCATCCAGTTCTACGCCCGTGCGGCGGACTTGTACGCCAACAAGTTCATGAATCAGGCCGAGGCGGTCAAAGCGCACGAGAAGATCTTCGCGCTCGATTCCACTCACGACACGGCGCGCGAGTACCTGCGCCAGATGTACGAGAAGCGGCGCGACTGGGAAAAGCTGGTCCGCCTGCGTCAGGCCGAAGCCGCGCAGCTGTCCTCGGAGCGCGACCGCGCTGGGGTCTACAAGGAGATCGCTCTGCTCGCCACAGAGCGCATCAAGAAGCCAGCGATCTGCATCGCCCTCTGGGAGGAAGTGGTCGAGAATGACCCGAGCGATCCGGACGCGCTCTCCGAGCTGGGCAAGCTCTACGAGCGTGATCGCAACTACGAGAAGCTCGCGGACGTGCTGCAGCGCCTCGCGGACAACGCGACCGGAGACGAGCAGATTCAGCTGCTCACCAAGCTCGGTCAGGTGGTGGGCGATCGTCTCAAGGACGAGGACCGCGCGATCGATGTCTATCGTGCGCTGGTCACCCTGGAGCCCGACAATCGCCGCGCCCAGGAGCAGTTGAAGAAGCGTTACCTGGCGCTGGGGCGCTGGGACGACCTGGACGAGTTCTACGCCGCCTCGGGCAAGTGGGACGAGTTCATCCGCGTGCTCGAGACGAGCGAAGCGCGCGCCGAAAGCACGACCGAGCGCATCGTGATGCTGCGCAAGATCGCGGAGCTCTGGGAGCGACGCCGCGACAAGCCGGACCGTGCGGCGCGCGCGTACGAAAAGATCATGTCTCTCGATGCGACCAATCGAGAGGCGGCCGAGCGCCTGATCCCGATTTACGAGAGCAGCGGCAACCCCAAGGGGCTGGCCAGCGTGCTCGAGGTCAAGCTCGCCTACCTGGATGACCCGGGCGAGCGGCTCGAGGTGCTGCGTCAGCTGGTCGAGCTGTACGAGAATCGGCTGCGCGAGCCCGTCGTGGCGTTTGAGCGGGCGCGAGGAGCTTTCGAGATCGCCCCCGCCGATCCCTCCGCTCAGGCGGACGTCGAGCGGCTGGCGGAAGCAACCGGCGACTTTGCCGCGCTGATCGCTTCCTATCGCGTGGCGATCGAAGCCTGCGAGCGGGCGGGCGAGTACGTTGCCGTGGCGTCGCTGCGGCTCAGTCTCGGCCGGGTGCACGTGGAGCGCATGGGCAATCTCGAGGATGCCCTGCTGGAGTACCGTGCCGTGTCCGAGGCGCAGCCCGACAACGCCGACGCCCTGCGCGCCCTGGAGAAGTTGTACCTGCAGGCGGAGCGCTACACGGAGCTGCTCGAGGTGTACGGGCGGCGCAGCGCGCTCGCCTCGACACCCGAAGAGAGCCGCGAGATTGCGCTCGAGATCGCCAGCCTGCACGAGAACCAGCTGGGCGACAAGGCAGCCGCGATCGAGAGCTACCAGAACGTGCTGGTACACGACGCGCTCGACAAACGAGCTCTCTCGGCCCTCGATCGCTTGTACCAGGAGACGCAGGACTGGACGCGGTACGCCGAGGTCCTCGAGCGTCGGCTGGAGCTAGATGCAACGGAAGAGGAGATCATCGATCTCAAGTACCGGCTCGCGGAAGCTCAACGCCTGCACCTGGGCGAGGCCGAACGCGCGCTGGAGACCTATCGCGAGGTGCTCACGCTCGCGCCCTCCCACGAGGGCGCGCGCTCCGCGCTCGAAGGCTGGCTGGAGAGCGCCGAGCTGCGCGGACCGGCCGCGCGTGTCCTCGACGCGATCTACCTCGTCCTCGGCGACTGGAACCGCCTGATCGCCGTCTCGGAGATCCTCGCGCAAGAGGCGGAGGACAACGAGCGACGCGTCGAGCTCTACGCGAGGATTGCGGAGATCGCGGAGCAGCGTCTCGACGACGCCCCGCGCGCGTTCGAGGCGCAGTCGAAGGCGTTGATGATTGACCCGACGCTGGAGACCACGGTGCTCGAGCTGGAGCGCCTGGCGGAGCTCGCGGATCAATGGCAGCGCCTCGGCCAGCTGTACCATGATGTAGCCGATCGACTGGGCCCCGGCGATCTGTCGCGCGCGTATCGTCTGCGAGCGGCGCGCAACGAGGAGCGGCTCGGCAACGTTTCTGCTGCCGCGTCCAACTACGAGCGCCTGCTCGAGATGGATCCCACAGATGTCGAGGCGCTGCAGGCCATCGACGCCCTGTACCGCAGCGCTCAGCGCTGGGAAGAGTTGATCGGGGTCTTCCGGCGCCGAATCGACCTCAGCGATACGGATGAGGAGACCACGCGTCTCTATGCGCAGCTGGCGGGCATCTACGAGGAGAAGCTCGGGCGGCCCGAAGACGCCATTCTCGCCTACCGCGAGGTGCTCGCGCTCGATCCGACCAGCGACACCGCGCTCAGTGCCCTCGACGGCCTGTATTCTCGTGGGCAGCTCTGGCGCGAGCTGGCCGAGAACCTGGAGACCCGTCTTCAGCTGGCGGACACCGAGGAAAAACAGCGCACGCTCATGCTGCGCCTGGCCGATCTGTTCGAGAAGCGGCTGGGGCAGGTCGAACGCGCCATCGACACCTATCGCGACGTGCTGGAGCGCGATGCCTACGATCAGAATGCGCTCACCGCCCTGGAGCGGCTGAGCCACGGCGACTACGAGTTGCGCATCGCCGAGATCCTCGAGCCGCTGTACCAGCAGCAAGGCGACTACGAGAAGCTGGTCGGCGTGTACGAGGTACAGGCACGCTGCGCGGACGACAACACTCGCAAGGTCGAGCTGTTGCACCGGATCGCGAGCCTGCACGAAGACATCGGCAACAACATCGAGAAGGCGTTCCAGACGTACGCCCGCGCGCTCGCCGTCGAGCCGCTGGACGAGACGACGGTCGAAGGTCTGGACCGGCTCGCGCGCACCGGAGAGCGCTTCGCGCAGCTGGCGCAGGTGTACGAGGAGCTGGCCGCTTCACAGAGCGATCCCGAGCTGGTCGCCCACCTGTACAGCTCCGCCGCACGCGTGGTGCAGAACGAGGTCGGCGATATCGATCGCGCTATCGAGCTGTACCGCAAGGTGCTGGAGGTCACGCCCCGCGATCTGAGCGCGGTCGACGCTTTGCAGCAGCTGTTCCACACGGCCGAGCGCTACGCGGAGCTTTCCGCGATCCTGCAGCGCAAGAGCCAGGTCCTGGAGGAGCCTGCCGATCAGAAGGCGGCGCTGTATCAGGCCGCGCTGCTCGAAGAAGAGGTGCTCAGCCGCCCCGAGTCTGCCATCGCCGTGTACGAGGCGGTGCTGGCGCTGGAGGCCGACGACCTGCGCGCGCTGGACGCGGTGATTCGCCTCTACCTCGAGCTGGCTCGCTGGGAAGAGCTGCTCGCGGCGCAGCTCAAGAAAGTCGACCTGGTCCACAGCTCGGACGACAAGAAGGCCATCTACTACCAGATTGGTGCTGTCTACGAGCGCGAGCTGAAGGACGTTCCGCGCGCCATCGACACCTACCAGAAGGTGCTGGAGCTCGATCCGGACGACCTGGCGGCGCTGGGCCGCCTGGACGTGCTGTATCAGACGGCTGAGAACTGGGCGGAGCTGCTCACCGTGCTCGCGCACGAAGCCGAGCTGACCGGCGATCCCGCCGAGGCCGTGAGCTACCAGTACCGGATCGCCGAACTCTACGAGAAGCGGCTCGGAGATCTGGACCGTGCGGTCGAGCTGTATCGCGACGTGCTCAACGTCCAGCCCGACCATGGTCCCACGCTGGCGGCCCTGGAAGGCATCAAGCAGGGCGGTGGCTCGCGCGCGCTCGCGGCGGCGCAGGCGCTCGAGCAGGTCTACGACGCGATGGCGGAGTGGCCGAAGCTGGTCAGCGCCCTCAGCGTTCAGTCCGAGCTGACAGAGGACCCGTTCCAGCGTGTGGAGCTGCTGCATCGCATCGCGGTGTTGCACGAGGAGCGTATCGGAGACCCCGCGGGAGCCTTCGATTGGTACGCCAAGGCGGTGCGGGTCGACAGCCGCAACGAAGAGTCGCTGGGCGCGTTCGAGCGTCTCGCCAGCGCGATCGAGCGCTGGCCAGCGGTCGCGCAGCTCTACGAAGCCGAGCTCGATCAGCTGAAGGATGAGCCGGAGCGGCGTGTCGAGCTGGGCTTGCGCGTGGCGCAAGTCTACGAGGTACAGCTCAGCGACGTGGACGCAGCGGTCACTCAGTACCGCAGGGTGCTGGAGGTCGAGCCCGAGAACCAGGTGGCGATCCGCTCACTGGGGCGGATGTTCGCCAAGGCCGCCCGCTACCCCGAGCTGGCCGAGATCCTCAAGCGCGAGGCCGCCATCGGCAACACGCCCGAGGAGATCCTCGACTCCAAGTACCGGCTCGGTCAGGTCTATCAGAATCATCTGGAAGACATCGATCAGGCGGTGGGCGCCTACGAAGAGGTGCTGAATTCCGCGCCCGAGCACCCGCAGGCGCGCGCCGCCCTCGAACAGTTGTTCTCCGAGGGTAAGAAGCGCGCAGACGTCGCGCGCGTGCTCGGTCCGCTCTACGAGGCCGGCGCGGAGTGGGAGCGCCTGATTCAGGTGCACGAAGCTCAGCTCAGCGAGCTCACCGACCCCGAGCAGCGCCTGGAGATGTTCCAGCGCATCGCTGGAGACTACGAAGAGCGCCTCTCGGATTCGACGCAAGCCTTCGGCGTGTATGCCCGCGCGCTCAGCGAGCAGCCGCTCAACGAGCGCGTGATCGACGAGCTGGAGCGCCTGGCCGCCTCCTTTGGGGGCGGCTGGGAAGAGCTGGCGAACACCTACGCCGACGTGATGAGCGTCGACGGCGCCTCGCCCAGCGTGCAAGCGCAGATGGGGCGCCGCCTGGCGCGCGTGTTCGAGGAGGAGCTCGCCGATATCGAGAAGGCAGAGGAAGCGTACCGCTACGTCCTCACCGTCTCGCCGGGCGAGCCGTTCGCGCTGGAGAACCTGGACCGCATCTACCTCGCGCTCGAGCAATGGTCGGAGCTGGCGGGCATTCTGGAGCAGCGCGCCGCGACCGCTGAGGACCAGCATCGCCGCATCGAGCTCTACCTGAGGCTCGGCCGCGTCCACGACGAACAGCTCAATCAGAGCGGGGCGGCGCTGCGGGCGTACCGCCTGATCTTCGACGAGCTGGAGCCGCAGAACTCCGAGGCGACCGCTGCGCTGGTCCGCATCTACGAGAAGCGCGAGGAGTGGCAGCAGCTCGAAGAGGTCTACAAGCGGCAGCTGGAGACCGCGCTGGGTGACGTCGAGCAGGCCGACATCCGCGCGAAGCTCGCGGCGCTGTACACCGACCGCCTCGGCCGCGACGAGGACGCGATCGACGGCTGGAAGCGTGTGCTCGATCTGCGTGGCGAGGATTCCGAGGCGCTCGATGCGCTGGCTCGCCTGTACGAGAAGCTGTCGAAGTGGGCAGAGCTCGCCGACCTGCTCGAGCGCCTGTACGACGTCGCTTCCGACGATGAAGCACGCGTGAACGCGCTCGCGCGCCGCGCGCGCCTGTTCACCGACGCACTGGGACGTCACGAGGAGGCGCTCGACGCCTGGCAGCGCGTCCTCGACATCGACTTTGCCAACGTGGCCGCGCTGCGCACGGTCTGCCGGCTCAGGCGCGACAAGGGCGAGACCACGGAGCTCGTGGACGCCCTGCACCAGTACATCGATCGTGCCGGCGATCGTATGGATGGCGAGGAGCTGCGCGAGGCGTTCCGCGAGCTGGCCAAGCTCTACGCCAACGTGCTCGGCAAGCCCGATGACGCAGCCGACGCCTGGCGCCGCCTGCTCGAGGTCGACGGCAAAGACCTGGAGGCAATGGCCGAGCTCGAGACCATCTACCGCGCCGCGGGCAGCTGGCCCGAGGTGGTGGACATCAAGCTGCGCCGCGCGGAAGCGCTCACCGAACCGGACGAGCGGGTCAAGCAGCTGCTCGAAGCGGCGGCGATCTGGAAGGAGCCGGTCGGCGAGTACGATCGCGCGGTCGAGGTCTTCAGCCGCATTCTCGCGATCGAGCCGAGTCATCTGTTCGCGTTCCAGGAGATCGAGAAGCTGCACACGCTCGCCGAGCGCTGGGAGCCGCTGATCGAGTGCTATCTGGCGCGCCTGGAGGCCACGGAAGAGAAGTCCGACCGCAGCGATTTGTTGCGGCGCATCGCGCGTGTCTTCGAGAAGCACCTGGAGGACGAGAACCAGGCGTTCGACGCGCTGGTCACGGCCTTCTCCGAGGACTTCGCGGACGACGAGACGGCCGCCTACCTGGAGCGCCTGGCGCAGACCACGCAGCGCTGGGCCGAGCTCATCACCACGACCAACGAGTGGCTGCAGCAGCAGACCGAGGACAAGGACAAGATCCGCCTGTGTCTGCGGCTGGGCAAGTGGTACGGCGAGAACCTGGGCCGGCCAGAGTACGCGCAACCGTACTACGCGCAGATCACCCAGCTCGATCCGCACAATGCCCAGGTGCTGCGCCAGATGGCGCACATCTACCGCCAGGGAGCTCAGTGGCAGAAGATGGCCGAGACGTTGCAGCAGGCGCTCAACGTCGCGGTCGCCAACGACGACCGCAAGGTGATCCTGGTCGACCTGGGCCAGCTGCTCGACAAGCACATGCAGGAGCGCGAGCAGGCGGTGAACTACTTCCGCCGCGCGCTCGAGGTCGATCCGTACTACTTGCCCGCGCTGGATGCGCTCGAGCGCATCTACACCGAAGCGAGTGAGAACGAAGAGCTGGCGCTGATGCTGAATCGCAAGGTCAAGGCCTTGCGCGAGCCAGCCGACGTCGCGGTGGTCCAGCAACGCCTCGGTGAGCTGTACGAGAGCAAGCTCAGCAACTGGGAGAAGGCCGGAGAAGCCTACCGGGCCGTGCTCGCCTACGACTCCGCGAGCTTGCCCGCTCTGCGCGGCCTGCAGCGCGTCTGCGAGACCCTGCAAGACTGGACCGAGCTGGTCAGCGTCTTGGAGCGCCAGCTCGACGTGGTCGAGACGGAGCGCGCCCGGGTAGAGGTCCTGCTCAAGCTGGCTCAGATTCAGGAGGAGCAGTTCCTCAAGGCGGATGTGGCCGCGGAGAAGCTCGAGCGCGTGCTCGAGATGGATCCGACAGTGCTGCCGGCCTACACGGCGCTGGAGCGTTGCTATCGCCGGCTCAAGCAGTGGCGAGAGTTCATCAGCACCTGCGAACGCCACATCAGTGAAGTCGGAGACGTCAACACGAAGGCCGACCTGCACGAGCAGATCGCACGCGTGTACTCCGACGAGCTGGGCGAGCTGGATCGCGCGATCGACTCGTACCAAAACATCGTCGATCTCGACGACACGCGCCTGCCGGCGCTCGAAGCGCTAGCCCGCCTGCATGAGAAGCAGGGCGACACGGCCCGAAGCATCGAGGTGATGATCCGCGTGGCGGACCTCACCGCGGACGGCGGCCAGCGCGTGGAGATGTACTATCGCATCGGCAAGGCGCTGGACGAGAAGCTGTCCGACCGCGTGCAGGCGCGCGAGCGCTTCGAGATGGCGCTAGACCTCGATCCCACGCATCTGCCCACCATCTCCGCGCTGCGTACGATCGCGACCGAAGAGTCCGACTGGGACAACGTCGCTCGTTATCTGGAACAAGAGCAGCAGCACACCGAGAGCACTCGCACCAAGGCCAAGCTGCTGGTCGAGCTCGGCAAGGTGCAGGACCAGATGCTGAGCGAGCACACGGCAGCGGTCAACGCTTACGAGCGCGCGATTCAGGTCGATAAGGAGTGCGAAGAAGCCGGGCTGCCTCTGGTCGAGGACTACGTCAACACCGAGCGCTGGGCAGAAGCCGCTCCGCTCGCGGAGATGCTGGTCCGCAAGAGCAAGGGCAAGGAGAAGTCGGAGCAGCACTCGCTGAACCGCTTGCTGGGCAAGATTCAGAATGCGCGCGGAAACTACGCGGACGCGTTGAAGGCGTACCAGACGGCGCACCAGCTGGACGTCACCGACGCGGAGACGGTACGTGGTCTCGCTGCCGTGTGCTTCCAGCTCGGCGATTGGCCCAGCGCGCTCAGCAATTATCAGAAGGTCCTGACGGGGCTAGATGACGGCGACGTCGAAGAACGCACCGAAGTCTATTACCGGATGGGCAAGATCAAGCAGGCCCAAGGTCAAGCCAAGCAGGCGATCAACAACTTCGAGAAGGCGCTGAGCCTGGACTCCAACCATCGCCCGTCGCTGGACGCGATGGTGGAGGTGCATACCGCCGAGCGCGACTGGCCCAACGTGGCCACCTACAAGCGCCGCGTGCTCGAGCAGGTCCTGGAGGACAACGAACGGTTGGACCTGCTGGTCAGCATTGCCGACGTCTGGAGCGAAAAGCAGAAGGACGCCGCCAAGGCCATCGAGGCCTTGGAGGAGGCTCGCGAGATCCGCCCGCAGGATCACGTGATCCTGCACAAGCTGCTGGCGCTCTATCAAGAGTCGGGTGACTGGACCCGCATGGTCGACACGCTATCGGCGATCTCCGAGATCGAGACGGAGCCGGCGCGCAAGGCTCGCTACTTCTACACGATGGCGCAGCTGTATCGCGACAAGATCGGCGACCAAGAACGCGCGGTGGAGTTGTTCAACGAGTCGCTGGATCTCGCGCCCGACTTCCTGGAAGCGTTCGAGCGCATCAACAAGATCCTGACGGTCGAGAAGAACTGGAAGCAGCTCGAACGCCAGTACCGCAAGATGATCCATCGCGTTGCCGGTAAGGGCAAAACGGATCTCGAGTTCAATCTCTGGCATCAGCTCGGTCTGGTGTATCGCGACCGGCTCTCGAACGTGCAGCCCGCGCTCGAAGCGTTCAAGATGGCATCGACGCTGCGGCCCGAGGAGAGTCAGGAGCGGGTGATCCTCTCCGAGCTCTACGAGGTGGCGGAGCAGTACGACGAGGCGATCGCGGAGCAGCGGGTGCTGCTGGAGCAGAAGCCGCTGTCGGTGTCGCCCTATCGCGCCCTCTATCGCTTGCAGCAGAAAAAGGGCCGCCTCGATCAGGCCTGGTGCGCGGCCAGCGCGCTGGTCTTCATGCAGCAAGCCACGCCGGAAGAGCGCGAGCTGCACGAGAAGTACCGGGTGAAGGGCATGCCGCTGGTGAAGGGCCGCCTCACCAACGAGCTGTGGGCCAAGCATCTGATCCACAATGAGGAGAATGTTTACATCTCGAAGATGTTCGAGATGATCACGCCTGCGGCTTTGCAGGCAAAGCTGGCGATGCTCAAGGCCAAACGCGAGCTGCGCGAGCTGGACAAGCGCTTGCTGCAAGACCCGAAGAACTCGACGGTGACTTTCGCCAAGACGTTCTTCTGGGCCGCCAATATCCTGGGCGTGCATGCGCCCGAGCTGTACGTGCGCAGCGACATTCCGGGTTCCGTCGTAGCGGTGCTGCCGCCGGCTTCGCTGGCAGGTCAAACGGTACTGACGGGGTTTCAGCCGCAGGAGCTCACGTTCATCTGCGGCAAACATCTCGCGACCTACCGGGGTGAGCACTACATCCGCACCTTGTTTCCGACCCAGGCCGAGCTGACGATCATGCTGTTCGCCGCGGTGACACTCGCCGCGCCGAACGCGCCCATGCCGCCGGACATGGCGCAACAGATCCGCATGACCGCGCAGGAGCTGGCCCGCTATATCCAGCCGGTACAGCTCGAGGGCTTGCGCTCGGTGGTCAAGCGCTTCATCGATGAGGGCGCCAAGGCGAACCTCAAGCGCTGGAACTACGCGGTCGAGATGACGGCGGCGCGAGCCGGCATGGTGCTGTGCGGCGATCTCGATATCTGCCGCAAGGTGTTGGGTGCCGAGCAGACGCGGCCCGGTGAGCCCACCGCGGCGGAGAAGATGCAGAGCTTGCTCGCCTACACGGTGAGCGAGGACTACAGCCGCGTGCGTGAAGCCCTGGGCGTCACTGTCTCCGGCTGACGGCTGACACCCGTTCAGCGGCTCGAGGCCTCGGAGCGCCGGTCGTCGTTTTGCGGCAACCGGCGCTGGTCGCGGCGCGATCTCCGGGCATGACACGCCTGGAAGATGTGCGAGACCGCAACGTAGACCCTGGGTTGTCGACCCTGGAGCTGGACGAGCCGATGAGCGGGGGACCCTGGAGTCTCGAGCTGAAGGGCCCAGCTTCGCGGCGTGTGGTGCGGCTCGCGAGCGGTCAGTCATTCACCATCGGCACGGCACCGAGTTGTCAGATCGTGCTCGAAGATCCGACCGTGAGCGGTCGACACGTGAGTGTTATGGCGTTGCCGGCCGGTATCGTGGTCGAGGACCTTGGCTCCAAGAATGGAGTGTTCGTCGGCGGTGCGCGCATCAGTCGGGCCACGCTGCGGGGAGGGCAGGGGTGTTTCGTGATCGGGCGCACCACCATCACGGTGCGGCCCGCGCTGGAATCTCCTGCGGCCGCTCCGGTGCCATTGGTCCCTGGTCTCGTCGGTAGCTCCGAGCCCATGCGCCGGCTGGTAGAAGAAATCCGGCGGGTCGCGGTGCTGGATGCGCCGGTGCTCCTGCAAGGCGAGTCAGGCACTGGCAAGGACGTGATTGCTCGCGCGATCCACCTGCTGAGCGGCAGGCGTGGCCGCTACGTCCCGCTGAACGCCGGCGCCCTCGGTGAATCGCTGGCAGACAGCGAACTCTTCGGGCACTGCCGGGGGGCCTTCACCGGTGCCATCCAGGCCCGGCCCGGTGCCTTTGAGCAGGCCGATCGAGGCACGCTATTTCTCGACGAGATCGCCGATCTGGCCCCATCCATTCAAGTCAAACTGCTTCGCGCGGTCGAAGATGGCGAGATTCGTCAGCTGGGAGGTGTGGCGCCGATCCGCGTTCGTACACGGATCGTGGCCGCCACCTGGGCACCGCTCGAGCAGCGCATCGAGAAAGGCAGCTTCCGAGCCGATCTCTACCATCGACTTTCCACTTTCGTGATCCGCGTTCCGCCGCTGCGCCAGCGGAGGACCGACATTCCCGAGCTGGTACGCGTGCTGCTGGCCTCCAAGCGTGAAGAGCTCGGTGAGCGTCATCTGTCGCAAGGCGCGCTCGAGCGCCTCGCCAACTACAGCTTCCCAGGCAACGTGCGCGAGCTGTTCAGCATCGTGTATCGAGCGGCGGCGCTGGCGCAGAGCTCCGAGGTGGGCGTCATGGACATTGAAGCGTCGCTGCCAATCGTACAGGACGTGCAAGCCACGGCCACCCGTTTTGATGCGCGCCATCTGCTGGCTGCCCACGGGGGAAACGTCAGCGCGGCGGCGCGCAGTGCCCGGGTCGCCAGAAGCACCTTCCGAGCCTGGCTCAAGCGCCAGGACGGAGGTGCGGCAGCACCCGGACACTGACCGCCGGGAGACACTGGCCGCCGGGAGACACTGGCCGCCGGGAGACACTGGCCGCCGGGAGACACTGGCCGCCGGGAGACACTGGCCGCCGGGAGACACTGGCCGCCGGGAGACACTGGCCGC
>JAICTU010000290.1 GCA_025936205.1 Polyangiaceae bacterium
CACTTAGACCGCGCAGGCGTCGAGCGTGTGGAGCACGAGGTCCGGGAGCTCGGGCGCCGCGCGCTCAGCGTACAGGCCGACGTGGGGACGCGCGGTGGCGTGCAGCGCATCGCGGACGCGGCCCATGAGCTGGGAGATCCCGACATCCTGGTGATCAACGCCGTGCAGCAAATCCATCCCTGGAGCACGGTGCTGGAGGAGAGCGTCGAGGACTACGAAAGCCAGTTCCGCACCTGCGTGATGCAGACCGTGTACCTGGTGCAGTCCTTCGTGCCGGCGCTGCAGCGCAAGGGCTGGGGCCGCGTGATCGGCATCAACACCGAGTGCACGATGCAGATGTTTGAGACGCAGTCGGCGTATGTGGCCGGCAAGCGCGGCATGGACGGCGTGCTGCGCGTGCTGGCCCGCGAGATTGGCCGGCACGGCATCACCGTCAACCAGGTCGCGCCAGGCTGGACGATCTCCGAGCGCGATCGGCAGAAGCCCGCGGACGACGCCGGCTATTGCCAGAACGTGCCGCTGCGGCGCCGCGGCACCGACCGCGAGATCGCCAACGTGGTGGCGTTTCTCGCGTCGGAGCTGGCGAGCTACGTGCACGGCGCCTTCGTGCCCGTGTGTGGTGGCAACGTGATGCCGACGGTTTGAGCCCGCCGAGGGCTCACTCGGCCAGCACGCGCACGTCGACCTGCGTGTCGCCGAGGACATCGGCATAGCGCTCGGTCCACGCTCGAGCGTCTGCGAGCGTGGCCAGCTCGAGCATGGAGAAGCCGGCGATCAGCTCCTTCGACTCCGCAAAGGGGCCGTCGGTCCAGGTGCGTTTGCCCTTGTCGGTGACCAGCCGCGCGCCTCTCGAGCTCGGCGCCAGCCGATCGGCGAGCACCAGCACGCCTTCCTCCCGCAGCGACTGCAGCAGCTTCTCCAGCGCCGCGCGCCGCTCTGCCGACGGCTCCGTGCCGCTCTCGGTGTGGCGGTCGCCCTTGCACAGCAGCAGGAAGCGCCCCATGGGCAGCTTCTCGGGCTTGGGGATCACGCCGATGTCCCAGGGTTCGACGACGGGGCCGACCTCGATCTCCACGTCACCGAGCGCGCGGGCCAGCTGCCGCGCACGTTCGATCGCCTCTTCCAGCGAGTGGGCCTTGATCATCGCGAAGGAGGAGAGCAGCTCGTTCTCGCCCTGGTACGGCCCTTTGGTGACCTTGGCCTCGCCGCCCTGAGTCCGCAGGCGCGCGCGCTGGGCGCTGCGGTGCAGGCCGGCGCCGTTGATGAACACCTTGTTCTTCAGCGACTCCTGCACCAGTGCGCCCATCTTCTGCACGATCTCCTGGCTCGGAGGCCCGCCCGCCTCCATGTTTGCGTCCACCTTGTGCATCACCATGAATCGCATCGAGCAACTCCTTGTTCGGATGGCGTGGGCGTAGCCCAGCCACGGAGCAGCGTCGAGCGTTCCGGGAGACGGTCGGTCGGTGGGGAGTCCTGGAGTCGTGCGTTGCGCGGCAGCCCCGAGCCCCGCAGAAATCAGCTACTCGGGTTTTGCGGCGGCTCGGCTTCGGGGCTGTACACGATCACCTGATCGCGCCCGCGCGACTTGGCCAGGTAGAGCGCGCTATCTGCGGCTTTGACCAGACCCTCCGGCGAGTTGCCCGTCACGTCCCGGCTTTCGGCCAGGCCGATGCTGACGGTCACGCTGGCGGAGCCGTCGTCGAACTCGAAGTGATCTTTGCGCACCAGCGCCGCCATGCGCTCGGCCACCACCAGCGCGCCCTGCTTCGGCGTCTGCGGCAGCAGGATGGCGAACTCCTCGCCGCCGTAGCGCGCCGGTGTGTCCACTTCTCGCAAGCGCGCCGTGAGGCGGCTGGCCACGCCCTTGAGCACGCGGTCGCCCGCGTCATGGCCGTACAGGTCGTTGATGCGCTTGAAGTAGTCGACATCCACCATCAGACAGCTGAGGGGCGTCGAGTAGCGCTTGGTCATCGCGAACTCACGCCGCAGCACGTCGTCGAAGCGGCGACGGTTGAACAAGCCCGTGAGCGGATCGGTGATGGCCAGCGCTTCCACGTGGTGCAGCATCGACTGCAGCTCGCTGTTGCGCTTCTTCAGCTCGACCTCGGCGGCCTTCACGCGCAGGGCGGCGAAGATGCGCGCCTCCAGCTCTTCATCGGCGAAGGGCTTGGGCAAATAGTCGTCCGCGCCCACGTTCAGGCCTTCGACGCGCTCCTGCAGCTCACCGCGAACCGTGAGCATGATGATCGGAATGTCACGGCTTTCGCCCGACATCTTCAGCCAGCGGCACACGGACAGGCCGTCCATGTCCTGCATAACGACATCGAGCACGATCAGGTCGGGCCGATCCTGCTTGGCGAACTTCAAGCCTTCGATGCCGGAACGTGCCCAGAGTACCTCGTAGCCCTGCCGCTGCAGCATGGCCTGAATACGTGAACCCTGGGTCTCGCTGTCCTCGACGAGTAGGAGCTTCCCCTTGACTGACACTCTTCTAGATAGAGTCATTTACTCTGGGCAGGGGCGCAAGCCAATTCGGGGTCGCACGTAACTCCAGCCCCGGAGGGCTACGCTATAGGCAAGCGGTGGGGCCAATGTTATGGGCCGCGTATGACGCTCCCGTTTAGCCTCGCTTCAGAATCGGCGCCCACGGCGCATGCCCGCCACGCGCGCTTCCCGTCGAACAGCGCGATCTGCGCCGGAGTGGCGCTGTGTGTGGCGGCCGTGCTCGCCTGTCATGCGCCGAGCCCCGCGAGCCCGGACAACAGCGCTGCCACGCCGTCGGTGAAGGAGGATGTGGGTGCGCCGGCCACGGCTCCGTCCCGTGCTGCCGTGGCTCCGGCGGCCCCACGCGCCTTGCCGGCGTTCTGTCAGGGCGTGAGTGCTGAAGCGCCGGTGCCGGCAACGGCAAAGGCGGAGCTGTTGAAAAACGGCTTCGTGTTCGTGGAGGGGCCCGTGTGGAGCGAGCAGGCGGGTGCCTTCTTCTTCTCGGAGATGGACTTCAATGCCCCGGGGCCCAACGGGCCGCCCTCGAAGATCCATCGCCTGGTGCTGCCCAGGGCCTTCGACGTCTTCATCCCCGATGCGGGCAGCAATGGTCTCGCGATCGACAGCCAGGGCCTGGTGGCGTGCACGCACGATACGCAGACGCTCTCTCGCTACGATCTGAAGACCAAGCAGCGCAGCGTGCTGGTGAGCGACTTTCAGGGCAAGCACTTCAACTCACCGAACGACGTCGCGATCCATTCGGCGGGCCACGTGTACTTCAGCGATCCAAACTGGCAGCTCAATGGGCGCCACAGCGACACCGGCATCACCGGCGTCTACTGGCGCAAGCCATCGGGTGAAGTGCTGCTGGTCGACGGCGATCTGAAGCAGCCCAACGGAGTCACGCTCTCGCCGGACGAGACGAAGCTGTACGTGGGCGCGGCGGAAGGCGGCGTCAACGTGTACCCGGTGCTGGCCGACGGCAGCCTCGGGCCGCGCCAGCACTTCGCCGACGTGCAAGAGCCGGACGGCATGGCCATCGACTGCGCGGGGAACTTGTTCGTGGCCAGCCACTCGCCGGGCAAGCTGCTGGTGTTCGCGCCCGACGGCAAGCAGATCGCCGTGATCGACGTGGCGCCGAAGACCACGAACGCCGCGTTCGGCGGTCCCGATCATGAGACGTTGCTGATCACGGCAGGCACCGGCGTGTATTCGATCCGCACGGCGTCGCCGGGCTTTCCGTACTGAGTTGCGGCAGAGGACCGGCCGCGCTGGCGCGGCCGGCGGCGGGAGGAGCGGTTGAACGCGGCGCGGCGGGCACTACACTCGTGGCATGAGCCAGGCGGGCCCTCCCGATAGCGCCGCAAGGGCCGCGGTCGAGCGGGGCCGAGCCGCTTACGGGCGGCGTGCCTGGAGGGAAGCGTACGAAGCCTGGGCACCGCTGGAGCGCGCCGGGTCCCTCGCGGTCGAAGAGCAGCAACTGCTGGCCACGGCCGCCGCCCTGACGGGGCGGGACGGGGAGTTTTTGGAGCTGCTGGAACGGCTGTACCAGCAGCACCTCGCGGCCGGGCAGAGCAAAAGGGCGGCGCGTTGCGGGGTGTGGCTGGTGCTGCGCTCCTTCTCGCTCGGGGAGAGCGGACGTGCCAATGGCTGGCTGAGCCGAGTGCGGCGCCTGGTGGAGGCAGAGGCCGGCGGCTGCCCCGAGGAGGGCTACTTGCTCGTCCCGTCCGTGCACAGGGCGCTCGCCACGGGGGACTGGAGCGGGGCGGGCGAGTTGGCGGCGCGCGCTGCGCAGATCGGGGAGCAGTTCGCTGATGTGGATCTGACCGCGCTCGCCCGCAACCTACAAGGCGGCGCGCTGCTCCGCCAGGGACGGGTCGAGGCGGGGCTCGCGTTGCTCGACGAAACGATGCTCGCTGCCAGCTCCGGGGAGCTGTCCCCGATCATCACCGGGCTGGTCTATTGCAGTGCGATCCGCTGGTGCCGCGACGTCTATGCGTTCGGGCGTGCTCGCGAGTGGACCCAGGTGCTCGCCAGCTGGTGCGACGCACAGCCCGAGCTGGTGACCTTCAGCGGAGTCTGCCTCGCGGACCGTGCGGAGGTGCTGCTGGTGTGTGGCGATTGGCCCGGCGCATTGGAGCAGGCGCGGCGCGTGGCCGAGCGTTTCGGGCCAGGTCGGGATCCCGAGGGCAGCGCGGATGCCGCCTATCAAGCCGCCGAGGTTCATCGCTTGCGCGGTGAGATCGAGCTCGCCGAGGCCGCATACGCTCGCGTCGGCGCGCTGGGGGGCGAGCCTCAACCAGGGCTATCTCTGCTGCGCTTGCAGCAGGGCCGGCGCGAGCAAGCCGCCAGCGGCCTGCGCGCGGCCCTGGCCAGCAGCAGCAACCCGCTGCGCCGGGCGCGCCTACTGCCGGCTCTGCTCGAGGTAGCGCTCGAGTTGGGCGACACCTCCAGCGCGCGCGTCGCGTGTGACGAACTGGAAGCAACGGCAGCGCGCTACGGCACCGAGGCGCTGGAGGCGCTCGCAGCCGCTGCTCGCGGCGCCTTGCGAGCGGCGGAAGGTGACGCGGCCGGCGCCATCGAGCCGCTGCGTCGAGCGTTCGGCATCTGGCAGCGGCTCGGGGGCACGCACGCGAGCGCGCGCCTGCGCGTGCAGCTGGCCCACGCCTACCACGCGCTGGGCGATGCGGAGGGCGCGCAGCTCGAGCTGGAGCACGCGCGCCGCACCTTCGAGCAGCTCGGGGCGGGGCCGGATCTCGGGCGCGTTCAGCCCGCCAAACCGGTCCGAGGTCGGGAGGGGCTCACGCCTCGCGAGCTCGAGGTGTTGCGCTGGGTCGCCGCGGGCAAGACCAACCGCGCCATCGCGCGGCAGCTGGGCCTGAGCGAGAAGACCGTGGACCGACACGTGAGCAACATCTTCGTCAAGCTCGACGTGTCGTCGCGCGCGGCCGCCACCGCCTGCGCCTATCAGAAGCGCCTGCTCTGATCTGGGCCATGGGTAGAACTACCCACGGCGCTTGCACGCAAATTGGGGGATAGGCCCGAAGCGCCGGGTTGCCCGGCGCTCCTAGATTGTCGATCGCCGGCGCGCCGGAGCGCGCTGCGAGGAGGAGCCATGTCAGCGCAATCCATTCAGGAGGCGAAGTCCGCGGCGAAGGCGGCGCCCGCCTCCCTCGACGTGATCGTGATCGGCGCAGGCCAGGCGGGCCTCTCGGTGGGCTACCATCTGGCACGGAGAGGGCTGCGCTTCGTGATCCTCGATGCCGAGGATCGAGTCGGTGATGCCTGGCGCAGGCGCTGGGACTCCCTGCGACTATTCAGCCCGGCGCGGTTCGACGGCCTGGACGGGATGCCGTTTCCCGCAGCCCCGCACTACTTCCCAACCAAGGACGAGATGGCCGACTACCTGGAGGCGTATGCGGCACGCTTTGACTTACCGGTGTTCTCCGGTACGCGCGTGGAGCGCTTGTCGCGTCACGGGCAGGGCTATCTGGTGGAAGCCGCAGGGCGCCGCTGGCAGTCCGATCAGGTCGTGGTCGCAATGGCGAGCTATCAGCGGCCGCGAGTGCCGGACTTTGCCGCCCAGCTCGACCCCGGGATCATCCAGTTGCACTCGCTCGATTATCGCAACCCGAGCCAGCTGAGGCCGGGCGCCGTGCTGCTGGCGGGAGCGGGCAACTCCGGTGCGGAGATCGCGATCGATCTTGCAGCCCAGCACCCGATCGTTCTGGCCGGGCGCGACGTGGGTCAGGTGCCATTCCGGATCGACGGCTTCTGGGCGCGCCTGATCCTCTGCCGCCTGGTGCTGCGCGGCGTGTTCCACTATCTGCTCAGCGTGAAGACGCCGCTGGGGCGCAAGCTGCGGGCTCAGGCCCTGCATCGCGGAGGACCGACCGTGCGCGTGAAACGCGCCGACCTCGTGGCGGCACGGGTGCAGCGCGCGCCGCGCGTGGTCGGAGCGCGAGGCGGGCTGCCTTTGCTCGAGGATGGGCGGACGCTCGAGGTGGACAACGTCATCTGGTGCACCGGCTTCCACCCCGGCTTCTGCTGGATCGACCTGCCGATCCTGGACGAGCACGGCGAGCCGCGCCACGACTGCGGCGCCGTCCCTGCCTCGCCGGGACTGTACTTCGTGGGGCTGCATTTCCTGTCTGCGATGTCGTCGACGATGATCCACGGCGTCGGGCGCGACGCGGCACGGATCGCCGATGCCGTGCTCGGCTATCGGACGCGCCGGGTAGGGCAGCCGAGCACGAAGCAGCGAGCGAGCGAGCTGCCGCAGGCGGCCGAGTAGCTCAACCGTAGGATGGGAAGGCGCGCCCAGTTGCGCTCCCTCCCCGGACTCGCGTAAGCGCTGGTGCAACCAATCCGCTCCCTCGCGCGTGACCAGCACCTCCCACCCGTCCCCCGGCGGCCGTCCCCGCTGGCAGCGCCCCGCCGTCGTGGCCGCGCTGCTCACCGTCCTCGCCGTCGGGCTGTTCGTGCTGCGCACGCCGGAGCCGGCGCGCACGGCCTTCGCGCTGGCGGAGAGCGTGTGCGCCGATCGTGGCCAACGGCCGCGCGAGCTCGGCGCGCATGTGGCCGAGCAGGTCATCGTCGAGATCGAGGACGACGAGCGCGGTTGGTCGAAGCAGAGGCTGTCGCGCGAGGAGCTGAGCGCGCAGCTCGAGCAGCTGGATCTGGCGTGGCCGGACTGTCAGCTGCAGCTGGAGGCGTGGTCGGTGCAGAGTCCGGCGGCGGGCAGCGAGTGGCTCGACGGGCAGCTCGTCCTGTCTCAGTCCCAGGTCAACGATCTGCACGCGGAAGCGCGCAGCCTGCACGCCGAGTTTCGAGTCGATGGGGAGCAGCGCCGGCTCCAGCGGCTGCGGCTCGGCGCCGCGGAGCGTCGCTTGCCGGAGGCTCGTCCCTGAGCCGCGTGATATCCTGGCGGGCAATGGGCACATCCTGGAGTCGGGCAGGGCGCGTGGCGCTCATCGTGGGCATCGCTTGCAGCTGCAACTCCAGCCCCGCCCCAGCACCGCAGCCGAGCCCACCAAAACCACCACCCACAGCCCCCACTCACGCCGCCTCCGCCAGCACTCCCCCTAGCCCTAGCCCTAGCCCTAGCACCAGCCCCGCCTCAGCCCCCAGCCCCGCGCCCCCCGCCGACTTCCGCTATCCCGCCCCCTCGCGCCTGGTCGCCATCGGGGACCTCCACGGCGATCTCTTTGCCGCGCGCACCGCCCTGAAGCTCGCCGGCGCGATCGACGCCGACGATCACTGGGCGGGGGGGAAGCTGACGCTGGTGCAAACCGGCGACGAAATCGACCGCGCCGACGAGGACCGCGACGTGATCGATCTGTTCGAGCGTCTGAGCGGCGAGGCGCAGGCCGCGGGCGGGCGGGTGATCGCGCTGAACGGCAATCACGAGATCATGAACGTGCAGGGGGACTTTCGTTATGTGACGCCGGGCGCCGCCGACGCCTTCGCCGGCGTGAGCCCGCGCTCCGCGTTGGCGCGCAGCGTCGTACCGCCCTTCGTCGATCGTGCGGCCGCATTTCTGCCCGGCGGGGCCTACGCCGAGAAGTTATCGCGACGCGATGTGATCGCGGTGGTGGGCGACAGCGTGTTCGCGCACGGCGGTGTGTTGCCGGAGCACGTGAGCTACGGCATCGCGCGCATCAACGCGGAGACGCGCGCCTGGATGCGCGGCGCCCAGCCGAAGGCGCCGGCGCTCGTGACCAGCGAGCGAGGTCCGGTCTGGGTGCGTGATTTTTCTCAGGATCCGGTCTCGGAGGAGGAGTGCGCGCTGCTCGGGCGCGCGCTCGATGCGCTGGGCGCCAAGCGCATGGTCGTGGGGCACACGGTGCAGAAGAGCGGGATCAGCTCCGCTTGCAACGATCGTGTCTACCGGATCGACGTCGGCCTCTCGCGGTTCTATGGGGGCCCGATCCAGATCCTGCAGATCACACCGAAGGCGTCGGGTGGCGCGAGCGTGGAGATCCTGAAGGCAGCGCGTCAGGGCCCTTGACCCGTCACCTGGGGGATACCCTCGGCGACAGCTCCGCTGTCCGGACGTTCACATGACGGGCTGAATCGTGTCCTTTCGAGGACTTTCCCGCAGCTCAGGCTTGGCGTGGCCATCCGCTCGGCGTAGTACTGCCGCGTCAAAGGAGCCTACTCATGTCTCAGTCGTTCTCCGCCATCCAGACCCTGCTCGGCGAAAAGGCCAGCTACTACCTCGGACATCAGTGCAAGACCGTCTCCAAGGAGAAGCTGCACTTGCCGGCGCCGGATTTCGTGAGCCGCGAGTTCGGTGACTCTGACCGGAATGCGCAGACGCTGCGCAGCCTGCAGTCCTTGTATTCCCACGGCCGCCTCGCCGGCACCGGTTACCTGTCGATCCTGCCGGTCGATCAGGGCATCGAGCACTCGGCGGGCGCTTCGTTCGCGAAGAACCCGGAGTACTTCGACCCGGAGAACATCGTGAAGCTCGCGCTCGAGGGCGGCTGCAATGCGGTCGCGAGCACGTTCGGCGTGCTGGGCAACGTGGCGCGCAAGTACGCCCACAAGATCCCGTTCATGGTGAAGTTCAACCATAACGAGCTGATGACGTACCCGAACAAGGCCGAGCAGATCACCTGGGGTACGATCCAGCAGGCCTGGGACATGGGCTGCACTGCCGTGGGCGCGACCGTGTACTTCGGTTCCGACGACGCGACGCGCGAGATCGTCGAGGTCTCCAAGCTGTTCCAGATGGCGCACGAGCTCGGCATGGCGACGGTGCTCTGGTGCTACATCCGCAACAAGGCCTTCAAGCAGGGCGGGACCGACTACCACGTGTCGGCGGACCTCACTGGTCAGGCCAATCACCTGGGCGTGACCATGGGCGCCGATATCGTCAAGCAGAAGCTGCCGGAGAACAACGGCGGCTACAAGGCTCTGAACAGCGGCGACTCCTCGTACGGCAAGCTCGACGAGCGCATCTACTCGCAGCTCACCAGCGAGCACCCGATCGACCTGTGCCGCTACCAGGTGCTCAACTGCTACAGCGGCAAGATCGGGCTCATCAACAGCGGCGGCGCCTCCGGCAAGAACGACTTCGGCGAGGCCGCCACCACCGCGGTGATCAACAAGCGCGCGGGCGGCATGGGCCTGATCAGCGGGCGCAAGGCGTTCCAGCGCCCGATGCCGGAGGGCATCAAGCTCCTCAACACCATCCAGGACGTGTACCTCTGTCCGGAGATCACCGTCGCCTGAGGCGGCCTGCCTGAGAAGTCACTGGAGACCAGGAGCACAGATGGCGAGTCCGGGGGAGAGGCGTGTTGGGCAAGGCAGCGCGGGCAGGCTCGCGCTGCCGTTCGGCCTGCTCGGCCTCGCCCTGGCAGCCAGTGCGCTCGCCTGCGGCGACAAGGGCGACGAGGGCAAGCCGTGGGTCGGCGTCCAGGAATGCCGGGTCGGCATCCCCCCGGAAGACGCGTCCCATCCGGAGGCGATTCCGCAGGTCTCGATCCCGCTGACGCAGGTGCGCTTCTATCAGGCGGGTGACGGCTTCTATCTGCAGAACTTCACGGTGGGGCCGATCGCCGGCTTCGCCTGCGAGTCGGTGCCCTTTCAGGTCACGGTGCGCTACGCGACCGGCAATCCCGTCGTGCTCGGCCTGGCGGGGAGCTCCGGCACGCTCGGTTTGGGCGGCGCGAGCTCTGTCCCTTCGAGCAATCGCTCGGCGCGCCCCCCGCTGGCGCGCCCGGTGGTGATGGATGAGTTCCAGTGCCGGGCGACGGACGGTCGCTACTACAACCTGAGCGGGACGGGCGCCGCGGATTTGCAGTCGATGTTCGTTGATATGACCTTCTCGGCATGGCTGCCGGAGGGGCAGGCGACGCTGATCTGCACCACTCGCTATCTTCAGGTGTCGAGCGTGCCCGATGCCGGCGTCGCCGTTCCCCCGGTGGGGATGATGGAGCCACCCTTTGGTGAGGGCGGAGCGCCGCCGATGGAGGAGGGTCTGCCACCGGAGGGCATGATTGATCCCGGAGCAGTTCCAGGGGAGGCGCCGGACGGCGCCGCGGGTGAAATGTCGGGTTCTGGTTAGGCCTGAGGCACATCGTCCGTTCCCTCGGGGGTGGCGAGCACCCTTCCATCCCCGAACGAGGTGCTGAGCCCCGAGCAGACGCTGGCGCGCGAGCGGGCGATCCTGCAGTACGTGGTGGACAACGTCCCCTACTGCATTTTCTGGAAAGACAAGGAAAGCCGCTACCTCGGCTGCAACAAGAACTTCGCTGCCCTGGACGGCAGGAGTGACCCGCGGGAGCTGGTCGGCAAGACCGACTACGACATGGCCTGGCGCGAGCACGCGGAGGGCTACCGTCGCTTCGACCGCGCGACGATGGAGCGCGGGGAGCCGCTGCTGAACCAGGAAGAGGTCACCCACGACGACCAGGGTCGGGAGATGGTGATCCTGACCAGCAAAGTTCCACTCCGGAACGAGTCGGGCGATGTGATCGGACTGCTCGGCATCATCGTCGACATCACCGACCGCAAGCGCATCGAGACCGAGCTGCAGGCGGCCAAGGAAGAGGCCGAGCGCGCCGCGCGGATCAAAGGTGAGTTCCTGGCCAACATCAGCCACGAGCTGCGCACACCGTTGACGCTGGTGGCGAGCCCGCTGGAGAGCCTGCTCGCAGGCGACTCGGGACCGCTGCAGCGAGCGGTGGTGTCGCAGATTGAACGAGCGCACCGTAACGCGCTGCGGCTCGTCGGCATGGTCAACGACCTGCTCGACTTTTCCCGGCTCGACGCCGGCAAGCAGCGCGTGCTGCGCGAACAGACCGATGTCGCCCAGCTGGCGGAGCTGATCGTCTCGGACGCGCAGCCCCTGGCCAGCGCGCGCGGCCTCACGCTGGAGTTCGCCAGCCACCTGGAGCGCGAGGCGCTCTCGATCGATCGCGGCATGTTCGAGAAAATTCTGATGAATCTGCTCGGCAACGCACTCAAGTTCACGCCGCGGGGTGGTCGTGTCGAAGTGCTCCTGAACCCCCAGGGAGAGCACTTCGAGCTCGCCGTCCGGGACACCGGCATTGGCATCGCGGCCGTCGATCACGAGCGCATCTTCGAGCGCTTTCAGCAGGGAGATCCCTCCAGCACCCGCCAGTACGGCGGCACCGGTCTCGGTCTGGCGCTGGTGAAAGAGTTCAGCGAGC
>JAICTU010000736.1 GCA_025936205.1 Polyangiaceae bacterium
AAGGGCGCTTCCATTGCACGCGGCTGGAGGCCCAGGCCGACGAGCATCGCATCGAGCACGTGGTCGTGCAGGTAACGCAGGCCGTGACCGTCGATCTGCAGCGCCACGTGGCGGTTGCCGAGATGGTACGCGGCTCGCAGCAGGTCGACGGCGTTATCGCTCTCGACCACGCTCAGGCTCTCGACGGCCGCCCGCACTTCCAGCACGCTGCCGTCACTGACGCGCAGGCGAGCGCCGTGCCGCAGCACGCCCCCGCGCGGCAGCTGCAGCAAGATTTCACGCCCCGCGTCGGAACGCGCGACGAGCCGGCTCCGTTGTCGCAGCTCGAAGGGCAGGGTCAGGCTGTCGTGCGCCCTGGCAGGCGCTTCGAGGATTTCTGAGGCACGCAACATCGGGAGCGACCCTCAGAACAGGAAATACTTCTGCGCCAGAGGCAGGACCCGCGCCGGCTCACAGGTGAGCAGCTGCCCGTCGGCGCGAACCTCGTAGGTCTGAGGGTTCACCTCGATCTGGGGCAGGGCGGAGTTGTGGATCATGTGCGACTTGTTTTTCTCGCGGATATTTCGCACTGCCGGCGTCTGCTTCGACAGCCCCAGGCGCTCGCGCAGGCCCGAGCGCTGCGCCACCTCGGACACGAAGCTCACGCTAGTCGCGGCGCGGGCGCCGCCGAGCGCGCCGAACATGGGCCGGTAGTGCACCGGCTGGGGCGTGGGAATCGAGGCATTGGGATCGCCCATCGGCGCCGCGACAATCATGCCGCCCTTGATCACCATCGCCGGCTTGGTTGCAAAGAAGGCCGGCTTCCAGAGCACGATGTCCGCCAGCTTGCCTGGCTCGATCGAGCCGACCTCGAAATCGATGCCGTGCGCGATGGCGGGGTTGATCGTGTACTTGGCGACATAGCGCTTCACCCGACCGTTGTCGTGCCGAGCCGGGTCCCCGGAGAGCGCGCCGCGCTGGACCTTCATCTTGTGGGCGGTTTGCCAGGTCCTCGTCACGACCTCGCCGACGCGCCCCATCGCCTGAGAGTCCGACGAGATCATGCTGAAGGCGCCCAGATCATGCAGGATGTCCTCCGCCGCGATCGTTTCGCGACGGATGCGGGACTCCGCAAACGCGACGTCTTCGGGGATGCTCGGGTCGAGATGGTGGCACACCATCAACATGTCGAGGTGCTCGTCGATCGTGTTGACCGTGTACGGGCGCGTGGGGTTGGTGGACGAGGGCAGGATATTGGGCAAGCCGCAGGCCTTGATGATGTCCGGGGCGTGCCCTCCGCCCGCGCCTTCCGTGTGATAGGCGTGGATCGAGCGGCCCTTCATGGCAGCAAACGTGCTCTCCACGAAGCCGGACTCGTTCAGCGTGTCGGTGTGGATGGACACCTGCACGTCGAACTTTTCGGCCACGCTCAGGCAGTTGTCGATTGCCGCGGGGGTCGTGCCCCAGTCCTCGTGCAGCTTGAGACCGATGGCACCCGCGCGGATCTGCTCCTCGATCGCTTGCGGCAAGCTGGCATTCCCTTTGCCGAGAAAGCCGAGGTTCATCGGCAGTGAGTCGGCCGCGCGCAGCATCTGCGCCATGTACCAGATGCCCGGCGTGCAGGTGGTCGCGCTGGTGCCTGCTGCGGGTCCGGTGCCGCCGCCGAGCATCGTCGTGACGCCGCTCATCAAGGCGTCCTCGATCTGTTGCGGACAGATGAAATGGATGTGCGAGTCGATGCCGCCCGCCGTCGCGATCAGGCCCTCTGCCGCGATCACTTCCGTGCCGGGTCCGATCACGAGATCCACACCGGGCTGGACGTCCGGGTTACCCGCCTTGCCGATGCCGGCGATACGACCGTGGCGCAGCCCGATGTCGGCCTTGACGATGCCCCAGTGGTCGACGATCAGCGCGTTGGTGATGACCGTATCGACCACCTCGGCATCGCCGCGCTGGCTCTGCCCCATACCATCCCGGATCACTTTACCGCCGCCGAATTTGACCTCCTCCCCGTAGTGGGCATGGTCGGCTTCGACTTCGATCCACAGATCGGTGTCCGCCAGGCGCACGCGGTCGCCCGTGGTCGGCCCGTACATGTCGGCATAAGCGCGTCGGCTGATCTTGGCCATCTCGAACCCCCTCAGGGCAACGCGCCCATTACCTTACCTTGAAAGCCATACACGTGGCGCTGGCCCGCGTACTCCACGAGCTCCACGCTGCGCTCCTGCCCGGGCTCGAAGCGAATGGCCGTGCCCGCCGGGATATCCAGGCGAAAGCCGCGCGTAGCCTCGCGATCGAAGTGCAACGCTTCGTTCGTCTCGTAAAAATGATAGTGCGAGCCGACCTGCACCGGACGGTCGCCGGTATTCTTCACGCTCAGCCGCAGCGTCTTGCGCCCGACGTTCAGCTCCAGCTCACCCTCCGCCGTCTCCAGCGCGCCGGTAGCCACGCTGGCTTCGCCTCCACTGGCTTCGGCAGCACTGGCTTCGGCAGCACTGGCTTCGGCAGCACTGGCTTCGGCAGCACTGCGAGCAACGGGTCGGATCGGAGCGTGCACGGTGACCAGCTTGGTTCCGTCCGGAAAGGTGGCCTCGACCTGCACCTCCGGGATCAGCTCGGCGACGCCGGGCAGCACATCGTTCTCCGTCAGCAGCTCGGCGCCGGCCCCCATCAACTCCGCCACGCTGCGACCGTCGCGCGCGCCCTCCAGGATGGCGGCCGAGATGTATGCCACCGCTTCCGGATAGTTGAGCTTCAAGCCGCGTGCTTTGCGACGCTCTGCCAGGAGCGCGGCGGTGAACAACAACAGCTTGTCTTTCTCTCGCGGTGACAGATCCATGACTCGCTCCGATCACTCCTCGGGCTTCAGGTCGCCCAGATGCGCGGCGGGACGGTTCCTCGTCCGGACACTGCTTGTCGCAAGAACGCCCAGGCCGCGCAGAAGAATCGCTTGGCTGCCTCGGAGCTATACCCCAAATAGCGACAGACCAGAACCTCTCCGAGGCGCGTCACGCTGAAGCAATCGTCTACCGGTCCGAGCTGCTGCGCTCGTTCGCGCAGGGGCTCGAGTGCGAGCTCCGCCGTGCCTGTGGCGACCAGCGTGGCCAGCACCGATCGTCCCCCGAGCCCCCAGCTCGCGTGCAGCAGCGGGCTGCCACCCTCGAGCAGCGAGCGCTCCGACCAGAGCAGACGCCCCGCGCGTTCGAGCTGCCAGTGCTGGATGAACGAGCCGCGTGAAAAGCCC
>JAICTU010000438.1 GCA_025936205.1 Polyangiaceae bacterium
CCAGGTGTCGCGCTTGCTGTAGTCGTTCTCCAGGTCGCCATGGCTGTCGAGCTTCACGTCCAGGATGGCATACAGCTCGCTGGTCGAGTGCTTGGCCGCGCTCGGGAAGCCTTCGGGCTTCGCGCCGCGCAGCAGGCGCGCCTTCTCCACGCTGATCTCGATGTCGCCCCAGGGGGCCTTCTGCGTCACCAGGCTGGTCAGCTTGGTCTCGAACGCGCCGGACGGGTTCGGCGTGCTGGAGCCGCTGTCCGACGTGGATGCAGAGCGGTTCTCGGGATCGACGGCGGTCGCGCTGGTGTCCTTGGCGTCCTTGCTGTCCTTCGTGATGGCGCTCTTGGCGTCGTCCTTCGGCAGCTTGACTTCCTTGGTGCCGTCGCAGGCGACGGAGGAGAGGCAGAGGGCGATCAAGGGCAGAATGGAAAGATGCTTGAACATGGCTGAAGTCCCTGTGGATCCCATGAGAAAGTCTCGAGTCCCCTCGACGCGCGTCCCCGGCGGGATCCGTATGGTGCCGTGACGCTCACAGCACCGTTCGGTGCGCTACGCGGCGGGGTTGCTCAGTTTTTTGGGCAGCGACGCGCGGGCCGATGTGCGCGGCGCGGCGAGAAACTCAGCAACTGAGGGTTTTGTCGGGCGCGGCAGGGCCCCGAGGGGCCGTGGAGTGCCCGCTCGGGGGAGGTCCGGCAGTCGCCGTCCTCAGTCGATCAGCGTGAAGCGGGCGCGGAGCAGGTCTTCGTCACGGCTGGAGCTGCCCACCATCACCTCGAACTCGCCCGGCTCGGTCACGGGCTTGCCGTCACGGCCGATGAAGCTCAGGTCCTCGGGTTTGATCTGGAAGCGCACGGTTTCCGTCTGGCCGCGCTCCAGGTGCACGCGCTCGTAGCCCTTCAGCGTCTTCTCCGGGGTGCTGAGCGACGAGTACAGGTCGTTCAGATAGAGCTGCACGATCTCCGTGCCGGCGCGGCCGCCGCTGTTGCGCACGTTGACGCTGACCTCGAGCGCCTGGCCCCGGCGCAGCTCGTGCGTGGAGAGCTCCAGGCGATCGTAGCTGTAGGTCGTGTAGCTCAGCCCGTAGCCGAACGCGAACAGCGGCTTGTTCGTATAGTGGTTGTGCTTGTTGCCGTGCCAGCCCGGGATCTGCTGGTAGTAGACCGGCTGCTGGCCGACGGCGGCGGGGAAGGAGATGCTCAGCTTGCCCATCGGGTTGGCCTCGCCGAACAGGATTTCGGCGATGGCTTCGCCACCGCGCATGCCGGGGTTGAAGGCCTCGATGATGGCGTCGGCGTGCTCCGCCACCCAGGGGATGCACAGTGGTTTGCTGTTGATCAGCACCACGACCAGCGGCGTGCCCGTCTTCTTCACCGCTTCGAGCAGCGGCATCTGGCCGCCGGTGAGGTCGAGCTCGTAGCGGTCTTTGGTCTCGCCGATCTGGTCGAGCACGTCGCCTACCACCACGATCGCGACGTCAGCGGCGGCCGCCAGCTCGGCGGCGCGCGCGACTTGGGTCAGATCGTTGCTCATCACGTCGCAGCCGCGCTCGTAATCGACGCTGATCGCGCGGGTGCGCGCCTTCTCGCGCACTCCGTCGCGCACCGTGGTCACCAGGTGGCGCGGGTGGCCGGCGGTGTTGAGCCCGGCCTGTCCACTGCCGAAGGACCAGTCGCCGAGCTGCGCCAGGATGTCGTCGGCGTTGGGCCCGAGCAGCGCCAGGTGCCGGGTGTTCGAGCCCAGCGGCAGGATGCGCTTCGAGTGGCCCTCGGGCTTCTCGTTCTTGAGCAGCACCACGGACTCCAGCGCGCAGCGCAGCAGTGGCTCACGATGTTGCGGCGAGCCGACGATCTCCGGCGCCCTGTTCAGGGGTGGGAAACGCTTGTCGTCGAACAGCCCGAACTCAAACTTGTGCCGCAGTACGCGGCGGCAGGCGAGCTCGACGTCTTCCTTGACCAGGTTGCCCTTGCGCAGCTGCGAGAGCGCCGCCTCGTAGAACTCGGGCGTGACCATGATCATGTCGTTGCCCGCGTGGACCGATGCCGGGACCGCGTCTTCGATCGACGGGTACAAGCCCTGCTCCGTGTGCGTACGGCCGACGTTGTTCCAGTCGGTGACGACGAAGCCGTCAAACCCCCACTCGCCGCGCAGCACATCGGTCAAGAGCCAGCGGTTGACGACGCAGGCCACGCCATCGATGCACTGGTAGGCCGTCATGAAGCTCTTGCAGCCGGCTTTCACCATCTCGCGGAAGGGCGGCAAGAAATAGGTGCGCAGCTTGCGCTCGGAGAGCTCTGCCTCGCTCGCGTCGCGCCCGCCGACGGTCTCGGAGTAGCCGGCGAAGTGCTTGGCGCAGGCGATCACGCTGTCGGGTTCGGAGATGGAGTTGCCCTGATAGCCGTGCACCAGCGCGCGCCCGAGCACGCCGAGCAGGTGCGGGTCTTCCCCGAACGTCTCGCCCACGCGACCCCAGCGCATGTCCCGCGCCAGGCACAGCACGGGCGAAAACGTCCAGTGCAGGCCCGTACACAGCATTTCCTTGGCCGTGATGCGCCCCATCAACTCCAAAAGCTCCGGGTTCCACGAGCAGGAGATGCCGAGCTGGGTCGGGAAGACGGTGGCGCCCTCCCAGAAGCCGTGGCCATGGATGGCGTCGATGCCGAACAGCAGCGGGATCCCGAGGCCGGTCTTTTCCGCGAGCTTCTGCAGCTCCAGCGTGGGGGCGCCGAGAATGTGCAGAAAGGACCCGACACGCCGTTCGCGCACTTGCTCGGCCGCCTGCTTGCGGCCATCCGCCTGAACGAGCTGCCCCACCATCTCTTCGAGGCTCATGCGCGACATGAGATCCTCGGTGCGGCGGTCCACGCTGAGCTCGCGATCCTGATACGGCAATAGTTCCGGCACGGCAGTCCTGGGGGTTGAGACGGAGAAACCGCCCACGGTTGCCAGAACAGGGCCGGTGGAGACAAGCCCTTTGCGCCCTCGCGGCGGCCCGCCGCGGGCTGAATTTCAGTGGTCCGGCCGGGGAGTCGCCTCAGGGGATCTGGTTGAGCTGCGGCAGCACAAATCCGCGCCGGACCGCGCTAAAGATGCGGTCCTCGAGGCGCGCGTCCGCGGTCACGCACTGCGGCGAGCGGCTGCCCAGCGTCACGCCGTGGCAGTGCTGGCGCTGTTGCTTGCGCGCTTCGCGGATGCCGTCGTCCTTCAGCAGCGCGTCTTGCACGTTCTCATCGATGTAGCGCCACTCGATCGGCGCATGCTTCGCCGGGATCGGTGGGCGCAGGGCCAGCTCGCCGTCGGCCAGGTTCGCGCACGTGCCATCCCAGCGCAGCACGTCGTAGCCGCCCATGCCGCTCACCTGCATCTTGCCGGGGGCGCCATCATCGGTGTGCGTGAGGATCAGCACCTCTTCGCCGAACTCCAGGTTGGCATCGCTCGAAGGCCCGCCCAGCGCGTTGACGGGCGGAACCTTGCGCGCCCGCACAAAGCCGCGCGAAAAGGGCGTGTCCTTGTTCAGCAAGTGAAACGCGACGACCGTCGAAGCTCCCTGGCACAACCGGCGGACGAAGTCGCGCGGGGGCAAGCACAAGTCACCGTTGTGCGTGCACTCGCGGGGCAGGTTCCGGCTGGTATCGGCTGCCTCGCTGGCGCGGGAGTCTGCCGGCTCGGCGGGGCTGGTCGTGGGCGTGCCGGCAGCTTCGAGCAGCGCTTCCGGGACGGTGGGTGTTTCTGCGGAGGATTGGGCCAGTTGCGGGGCGGCCCCGCCACAGCCGAGCCAGGCGAGCGCACAGCTGGCGACGCATGCCGTCAGGGCGCTCTGCTGCAGGGGCCGAGGCTCGAACGAAGGGTGCATCCCTCAGCGTGCAATGGCGTGCCGTGCGTTCCAAGGCGGGTCCGAACGTTTGGTTGGAGGAGCGCCCACATCTGCACCTGTCTACGGGACAGCCGAGCCGGTGGGCCGCGCAGCTCGGCAGCGGCAGGTGGTTGCAATGTCGGCGGGCCCATTCCAGAGTCACAAAGCCCGTGCGACTCCAGCGTTTGTTGTCTGCCTGTCTGCTGCTCGGAAGCTCGCTCCTATCGGGGTGCTCCACGCTGAGCTACGTGGCGCAGGCCGCCGGGGGCCAGTGGGAGCTGGTATCCGAGGCGCGACCCATTCCCGAGGTGCTGGCCGATCCCAAGACCAGCGATCAAACGCGCGATCTGCTGTCGGAAGTCGAGAAGGTGCGGCTGTATGCGTGGCAGCGCGGGCTGAAGACGGGCACCAACTATCGCAAGTATGTCGAGCTGGATCGCGAGTATCCGATCTGGTTCGTCAATGCCAGCGCGCCGCTCGAGTTCCGGGCGAAGGTGTTCACGTTCCCGATCGTCGGCAGCTTCCCGGGGCTCGCCTGGTTTGACAAGAAGAACGCCGAGAAATTCAGGGATCGGCTGAACGAGCAAGGCTGGGACACCAACATGCGCGGCGTGTCGGCGTTCTCGACGGGCGGCTACTTTCCGGACCCGATCGTCTGGAGCATGCTGTCCAAGTCGCCGGGCGCGGAGGCATCGCTGATCAACACCGTCCTGCACGAATCGGTGCACGCGACCGTGCTGATCAAGGACCAGCAGTTCTTCAACGAGAGCCTGGCGAGCTTCATCGCGGACACGATGACCGGGGAGTACCTGCAATACACGACGGGCGAAGCGATGCCCGCCGAGCTGCATGCGTACCTGTACGCGAAGGAAGTCGGGCAGCAGCGGGTGAAGCAATTCAACGGCTTCTACCAAGAGCTGGACGCCGTCTACCGCAGCCAGCTGCCCGACGCGGAGAAGTACGCGCGCAAGAAGCAGATCATCGATCGGCTCGTCAAGGAGCTGCGTCTCGCCAACCGCCCGAACAACGCGACCCTGATCGGCTTTCGGCTCTATCAGGTGGGAGGGCCCAATTTCACCGCGCTGTACGACGCCTGCGAGCACAACTGGCGGCGCTTCTTGAGCGCCGTCTCCAGCGTGTCCACGCCCGACTTCGGGCAGGAGCAGAGCTCGGAGATCGGCCCCGTGCTGGATGGCTTGCGCGAACGCGGCTGCCCCGCGCGGCTCTTTCCCATCGAGCCGTTCGAGAAGGGCGATTGGCGCTGGAAGACCAAGCAACGCCGGCGCGTGGAAGAACAGCGAGAGCGGCAGACTCGCGTGCTCTTGAAAGCGCGTGAAGCAGCCGAAGCGCGGCGAAACTAGGCTGCAAAGCGGAGCGGGGCGAGTGTGGGATGCACACCGCACGCAGCCCCTCCAGGGCGGGGTGATCAGGGCGAGGATCGTGGAGATCGCACTCCGGCCGTTTTGTCGCTGTAACGGCAACGCACGAGGCCGAAGGCCTTGTGCCATACTGGTTTGAAGCATGAACGACAGAATGAAGCTGGGAGCTCTGCTGGGCCTGCTCGTTGCTTGTTCCGGCGGCACCATCTCCAATGGCGATGGCGGGGCCAAGACGGGTGGCAGCAGCCAGCCTTTCGGCACGGTGGCGCCTGTCCCGCTGGAGCAAGAGACGCGGCTCGTGCGCCTCTCGCACCAGCAGTATGCGAACACGCTCTCGGACCTGTTTGGCGCTTCCGGCGGCCAGGATCTGTCATTCGCGCCGGACTCCCTCAACGGCTTCAAGTTCGACACCAGCAATGATCTGCGCGTCGATGCCCGCTCGGGGCCGGAGTACCGTGCCTCTGCCGAAGAGCTGGCCGCGCGCGCCGCGAACGACGCGAGCGTCTTCGGGCGCATCGTCACCTGCAATACGTCCGATGCCGCCTGTCCCAATCAGTTCATCCAGAGCTTTGGCGAGCGCGCGTTCCGTCGTCCGCTGAGCGCCGCGGAGCTGGGCCGTTTCCGCGCGCTGTTCGACCAGGGCGGAGAGCTGGGCAATGGCGGTGATCCATTCCACGAGGGCGTGCAGCTGGTGCTGGAAGCCATGCTGCAGTCGCCGCAGTTTTTGTATCGCGCCGTGCTCAGCGACGGGCAGCTGAAGAACGGCCGCAGCAGCATCGACGACTGGGAGATGGCCTCGCGGCTCTCGTATTTCCTGTACGACTCGATGCCCGATGCGCAGCTGTTTCAGCGCGCGCGCGCCGGCGAGTTGCACACCGACGACCAGATCGCGGGCGAGGTGACGCGCATGCTCGGAGACGCGCGCGTCTCCAGCAAGTTCGTGTCCTTCCACGAGCAGCTCTGGCAGTTCGGTCGTTATGCGAAGATCGCGCCCGACACGGCGACCTACAAGAACCTGCCCGACCAGTTCGTCGATCGCCTGTTGAACGCCTCGGACGCATTCCTGGCTGAGGTGATCGACAACAATGGCGGGCTGGAGGAGTTCCTGACCGCTCCGTATGCCTTTGCAGACAGCAAGCTCGCGCCGCTCTACGGCAAGAGCGCCAGCGGTGACACGCCGACCCGCATCGACTTCGACAAGGGCGAGCGCGCGGGGTTCTTGATGCAGGCGGGCTTCCTGGCCTCCAACGCCTATGCCATCAAGACCGACCCGATCCATCGCGGGCTGTTCATCCTGCGCGACGTGTTGTGCCGCGCGATTCCCGATCCCCCGCCGGGCGCCGCGACCACTCCGCCCCCGCCCGCGACGACCCCGATCGTGACCACGCGCGACGAGGTGAGCTTGCTCACGGGGCAGCAGTACTGCCCGACCTGCCACGGCCAGATCAACGAGCCAGGCTTCTCCTTCGAAGGCTTTGACGCCATCGGCCGCGCTCGCACGCAGGACAACGGCCAGAACGTGGACACGACCGGCAGCATCATCGTGGACGGCGACGAGGTTCCCTTCCAGGACGCGAGCGATCTGGTCGAGGCGCTCGCGCAGAGCGACGAGGCGCGCAGCTGCTACGTCGCGCGCTGGCTGGAGTTCGCCAACGGGCGCGAGTTCGCGACCGTCGACGTTGCGCTGCGCGATCGCTTGGCCAAGCAAGCCATGGGCGTGAAGGAGCTGGTCACGACGCTGGCGACCTCGCCGGAGTTCCGCAGCCGGGTGGAGGCGGGGCAGTGATGAACCAGAGGAGCAGCAAGAGGAGAACCGTGAGCGACTACACCAGCAGGCCCATGGGCGACGGGCGCGTCAGCTCGCTCTCGCGGCGGCGCTTCCTGCGCGGCTTTGGCGGGGTGGTGCTCGGCTTGCCCTTCCTGGAGACGTTTGCCCCGCGCAGCGCCCAGGCGCAGGCGGCGCAAGCCATCAAGCGCTTCGGCGTGTTCTTCGCCTGCAATGGCGTGAACATGGACCGCTGGTTCCCGACCACGAGCTTCGGCGCTCTCAGCGCACAGAGCCTGGTCGGCACCGCCAACGAGCCGCTCGACGCCCTGCGCGACAAGCTCCTGTACCCGCGCGGTGTACACATGAGCCCGCGCGGCTTCGGGCGCGACAATGGCGGCGGCGACGACCACGGCAAGGGCATGGCGCACAAGCTGACGGCCCAGTTCGCGGACTCGAACAACTGGCTCGCCCAGGGGCCGAGCGTGGATCACGTGATCGCCGCGCAGATCAACCCGGGCACGGCCGGCGCGCGCCGCCCGCCGTTGAACCTGCTGGTGGGGCGCCCCGGCGGCTACAAGGGGCTCGATTTCAGCTCCTACAGCGAAGCGGGCCGGGCCGTCGCCGGCATCAACAACCCGTGGACCGCGTACTCGCAGTTCATCAACCTGAATAGTGCGAGCCCGGATGCGGCGGCGGCCAACGACAAGCTGACCCAGCGCCGGCAGAGCGTGCTCGACCTGGTGAAGGCGCAGTTCGACGACCTGAAGCTGAAGGGCCTGAGCTCCGACGACCAGCACA
>JAICTU010000006.1 GCA_025936205.1 Polyangiaceae bacterium
CCCGAAGGTCGTAGGTTCAAATCCTACCCGCGCAACCATCGGAACTAGGACGGGAATCACGTGAATGTGGTTCCCGTTTTTGGTTTGTCCGGGCCAAATCCCGGGCCACTTTTCGAGCGCAGGGAAGCAACCCAAGGGCGCGAGGGCTCCGTGCAGCTAGCCACAAATAGCTGCACGGACGGTAGGCGGAGCTCGCTGGCAGGAGCCGCCCATGGCCAAGCCCATCAAGCATCACGGAAAGTGGCGCATCCGCTGGACTGACGCGACTGGCAACCGCCGGAGCCAGACGTTCACCGAGAAGAAGACGGCCGAGCTCGCTCTGCGCAAAGCGGAGCTCGAGACGGAAGAACGTCGTCGAGGGCTGCGGCCGCCGGAGCTGGCGCCCCGGAGCTTCCTCGATGCATCGGCGTATTAGCGCTCTCATCGAGCGCCCCAGAAGCGCAGCGACGCGGACGACCTCTCCATGCTGCGTCAGCTCGAGCCCCACTTCGGAAAGGTCTTGCTCAACGACCGCGCCGCCTGGGTGATCTCGGTCGACCAGTACCGAGTCACGAAGGCTCGGCTCAACAGAAGACGGTGGGGGAATCACCTCACGTTGCTCGGTAGCATCCTGCGCATGGCGCACGAGCTCGGGTGGCTGGAACAACTGCCGGTGATTCGCAAGCCGCGCGTACGCTTGCACTCGACGGACTACTCGTACCTGCGCACTGGCGAAGAGGTGGCGCGGTTCCTTCGCGCGGCCCAGCCCGAGGGGTGCATGGTCTACGTGCTGTACTTGATGGCGATCAACACAGGGCTGCGCGCGGGAGAGCTTGCCGGTCTCCAGTGGACGGACGTCAACTTTGATGCGCGCCTCATCACCGGTTCTCGGCACGGAGATGGAGCGACTGAGCAAGAAATCCCGCCAGATGAACGAACGGCGGGACGAAACTGCGCTGCTCCCATTGCCAGAGCACGCATCTCCACTTGCGCGCGCGCGCCCAGACCGGCATTCGAGCGGGGATGGACGGGACGCACGGAGATGCTTGCGAGGCAGGAAAGATCCTCGCTTTCTGGCGGGACGTCGAGGTCTTCAACATTCCGGCCGTACCTCGCATTGAAACCCGGACCGTGCCCCGTCGGGGCAGCCAGGGGCCTCCGCTCCTCGTTTCACAAACCCGCTTGCTTGCATATGGCGCGGCCCTGCCGTGGGACCTCCACAATGCCAAGCGCCTCACTCCGGACGAACGATCCACGTGGACTCACCGGGTGTACGTGGGCGTGTCGCCAACACACGAGTGGGTTCGCCGCCTGGAACGGTTGGTCCCTGGACCGCGCACGGATGACACCGACCTCGAGCGTGTGACGGGGAGTGGCTTTCTCGCGAGCTTCGACGTCGACGCGATCGGGAATGCGGTTCCGGGCGAATACGCACCGGCGGCGTTCGCTTTCGCGTTCAGGCGGCTGTGTAGCGGGCTTGAATTGTCAGACTTGAACTCGGAGCTACGGCTGGCCACCGAGCGCCACCGGCAACGGCTCGAACAGATCGCCAGTGAGTACGCCGAAGGGCATCGAGCGTTGGCGGCCGTGGGATGGACCGACATCGCGGCAGAGACGCGCGCCGCGTGGGCCCCGATCGGGTCCGACGAGCCGCCGTCCGATCTCTGCGTGGTAGTGAGATCCATTCGAGTTGAGCTGCGCGGGCAAGACGATGGTCAGGTATCGCCGTCGACGACGAAGGACTTTTTTGACTCCTTCTTCGTGCGCGATCTGGAGCAGGTCAGTGAGGTGATATCCGACGAGGGCAATGCGGGACCCGGCACGGCATTGCGTCAGTATCTGGGGCCTCCCGTTACACCAGCGACTCGGACCGATCTGCTGGACGCTCCCGGCGCGTTTGCGGCCCGTCTGACCCCTGACTTGCTCACGCGTGGGCGTTGGCCGTCGAGTGCACAGCAGTCGCTCATGCTGGCCCAGCAAGTCGCCGTTGGAATTGCGCTGCAACGCTTGCGAGACACGGCCGGGATGGTCTCCATCAATGGCCCGCCGGGTACGGGGAAAACCACGCTTCTGCGTGACATCATTGCCGACGTCGTTGTCGACCGCGCCGAGCGCTTGGCTGCCCTCGAGCACCCGTGGCATCTTTTCGCAAAGGCGAAGCCGGTCTGCGGGCAGAGTTTTCAGGCTCTCCGATCAGATGTCGTAGATCAGACGGGCATCGTCGTGGCGAGCAGCAACAATGCGGCCGTAGAGAACATTTCCAGGCAGCTGCCGCTGCGCAGCAACATTGCGAGCGCGGAATACGGTCACTCGGAGTACTTGGCTGCTGTAGCTCAGAATCTGTCGCTCAACCACGACAGCGATGCTGCTACCTGGGCGCTGATTGCTGCGCCGCTGGGCAACGCCAGGAATCGGAAGCGTCTGGCCGCAGCGTTTCGGTTCGACCCATTCGAAGGGATGGAAGCCTCGGGGGCGACGAGCCTGCGTGGCCTTCTGGATCGGTACGACGAGGACGTCGCCCAGGAAGCCTCGCGCCGAAACATGAAAGGCACGACCGTCTCGGCGGAGCCCTGGCGTGCGGGGAAACGCAGGTTTCTCGACGCGCTGGCAAAGGTCGAGCGCATCCGGCAATGCTATCGCGACTATGAGCAGGCCGTTCGTGACCTCGCCGGACTCGAGCAAGAACGCACCGATGCGCTCCGCGGGCTCGCGCGAGCGCAAGATGCGTTGACCGCACGCTCCCGCACTGTTGACGCGACCCAGGCGAAGCTCGAGGCCAATCGGGCGGCGGCACTAGCGATGCTGGACGAGGCACGGCAGCAGGCAGAGGTCTCGCATTGGGCTCGGGAGGCAGCCCACAAGCAACTCGCCGCTGCCCAGCAGGAAGCGAGTTGGTGGCTACGCGGGCTTTGGGCACTTGGCATCCGGAGCCCGCGCAGCCGACAATGGCGGGCTCAGGTGGATCGAGCGACCGCAGCAGAGCGTGACGCGGCGGACGTGCTCGCACGCGTCAGAACCGGCGAGCGGCAGGCCGCGGAGGCCTGGGAGCGGGAGTGCTCAGCGCTAGAACTGAGCCAAGCGGAGGCCGGCATCCAGCTCAACGGCCTACGCTCACAGGTTAGTGAGCGAGAGGACGGTGTCCGGAGAATCGACCAGCAAATGCTCGAGGTGCGGCGGAAGCTCGCTCAGGTCGAGCGCCCCCAGTGCCGCCGGTCGAGCGAGCTCTGCAGCTCGGATCGAATCCAAGGAGACCTGCATCTCGAAATAGCTTGGGTGGACGCTGAGTTCGAGGCAGCGCGCAGCCAGCTCTTTCTCGCTGCACTCCGCTTGCATGAAACCACCCTGCTTGCGTGCTCGCGACAGGCACGAGCGAACTTGAAGGTGGCCGTGTCTTTGTTGGACGGGTCGAGCCCCGAACCCTCGGCTGGTGACGCCGCGCTGGTGTGGAACTTCATCTTCTTCTGCGTTCCCGTGGTATCCACGACATTGGCATCGTTTCGATCCAATTTCGCCGACCTGGGACGCGAAGCGATCGGTTGGCTTCTCATCGACGAGGCGGGTCAGGCCACGCCCCAGTCCGTTGTAGGCGCATTGTGGCGTTCCAAACGAGCAATCGTGATCGGTGACCCACTCCAAATCGAGCCCGTGTTCACTCAGTCTGGCGCCATCGTTCGCGTTTTGCGCGAGCGCCATGGGGTCAGCGAGAAGTGGTCTCCCCAGACGGAATCCATTCAGACGCTGGCTGATCGTACGATGACGTTGGGAGCCCACGTTGGCGCAGATGTTTGGACGGGTCTGCCGCTACGGGCACATCGCCGCTGCGATAGCCCGATGTTCGAGACGGCAAACGCCATCGCTTATGAGGGGCAAATGGTTCAAGCGGTGAAAGAGCGAGCACCGCTGAAGGCAGGACTCGGTCCCAGTGCTTGGCTCGACGTGCTGGGAGGGACCTTCGATGGACACGTCGTCCAAGAAGAACTCGATGCCCTGGGTAACGTTCTGGACAGGTTCCGGGAAAGCTGGCCCGAACTTCCAGCAGGCGGCGTTGCCCGAGTCTTCGTGATTTCACCATTTCGAACGGTCGCCGAGGCTGTCAGGGACCTCCTGCTGCTCCGCCGTGCCACGGCGAAAGCCAAGAGCGACATGTTGATCGATAGCGGCACGGTGCACACCTTCCAAGGCAAGGAAGCCGATGTGGTAATTCTCGTGCTCGGCTCGGCAACGGGCGAGAGCGGTGCTGGCGCTCGCGCCTGGGCCGCGAAGAAGCCTAACCTATTGAACGTCGCGGTGACGCGAGCCAAATCGGCGATCTACGTGATCGGCAACTGGAGAGATTGGTCGTCGCATCGAGGGTTCAGCTATCTCGCCCGCCAACTTCCGCGGATATCGGGTCCAGTGAGCGACGCGAAGCCGAATGTCAGGCCGCTGGCGGAAATGCTCGCTGGCGTAGTGGGATCCGGTGATGGGTCTCGAGTCGGTGGGGAAATCGCCGATTGCAATGTAGCACCTGGGAACGGTGGAGCGACTCTGCGATCAGCTCGGGGCGGCGACGATGGAACGGCGTGAACGGGGAGCTTCTGCGCTGCGCCGACGGCTCGGATAAAAGGATTCTGACGACGAGTCGCGAACGGAGGCCCGGCACAGCCTGGCACAGCTCACCCGCGCGCCAGGCTGTGCGACGAAAACGCCTGCGCTTTGGCCTCGGCATGGTGCACTGCGGGACAGCCTGGCACCTCGAAGCAGGCCTCATGCCGCGTACGGCTCGCCGCCGGCTAGAGTACCGAGGGGTACGGTGGACGACTGCGGGCCCACCCGACCGCGACCACCTCGTCGAACTACTTACCAGGATCGCTCTGATCGAGCACCTTGTCGAACTCGATGTTGTACGGCCCATCTGCGCGGCGCTCGACCTTGCGCACGTAGACGGTCTGAACGATGTCGCGCGTCTGCGGGTCGATGTAGATGGGGCCGCGCGGAGAATTCATGCGCATCCCCTTGAACACCTCCATGGCTCGATCTCCGTCGATCTCGCCATGCAGTGTTTCGATCACCCGAACCATCGCCGCCATGCCGTCGTAGGCGGCGACGGCCACGAAGTTCGGCCGGAAATCGCCCGAAGTAACTTTGGCGAACGCCGCCTTGAAGGCATCATTTTCGGGTGACTCGTGAGCCACGGAGTAGTGATGCGTGGTGACGATGCCGAGCGCGGTGTCCCCAATCTGGGGGAGTTGACGGTCGTCGGTGACGTCGCCCGTCGCGATCACTTTGACCCCGGTAGCGAGCAGCCCAGATTCCTTGAACGCTTTCATCAAGGAGATGTCTTGCATGCCCGTTGGCACAAACACGAAGACCGCCTGAGGTTTCGCCTCCTTGATACTCTTGGCGAAGGGCATGAAGTCCGGGGTCTGTAGCGGCGTCCGCGCGCTGCCCACGATCTTGCCGCCCGCAGCCTGGAAGCTCTTCTGGAACTGCGCCGCCGCTTCGAGGCCAGCCGCCAAGTCCGAGACGAGCATGTACGCGGACTCGATGCCGTTCTTGGCTGCCCACGCGGCGAGCGGAGCGGTGACCTGGGGCAGCGTGAAGCAGAACCTGACGATGTACGGGGATTTGGTGGTCAGGCTCGAGGTCGCGGCGTTCATGATCACCATCGGCTTCCTGGCTTCGGTAGCGAGCGGGGCGACAGCCAGCGCGGTCGGCGTCAGGGCAAAGCCGGCGAGGAAATCGACCTGGTCCTTGACGATGAGCTCGCTCGCGAGGCGTTTGGCGAGCTCTGGCTCCACCCCCATGGTATCCCGAGCCAGTACCTCGATGGGATGTCCCGCGGCGCTGCGGCCGTGCTGGTCGAGGTAGGCTTGGACCCCGCCCTGCATCTGGGCGCCAACGCCCGCGAAAAAGCCCGAGAACGGGGCGAGGAGTCCGATCTTGATCGGTCGTGCGCCCGTGGGTGCTGAGCTGGGTGGTGCAGCTGCCGAGGGCTGCTCGACGGTGGCGAGCACGGCGGATGCCGGCGCCGCAACGCTCGCCGACGTCTCGCCGTTGGCCTGGGGCGGGCGCGGCTCGGTCTCGCCTCGGCCACAGCCGGACACGCACAGGGCAAGCAGCAAGAGCGCGCTCCCGAGCCCTGACCTCCAGCTGTTGAACTCCATCTTCTTCCTCCTGGGTGCGCGGCGTCCTCTGACCCGCCCTTGGCGAACTCCCGCCGAAGCGAACAAACGTCCGGAGCTCCCAGCCACTGAAGATGCGCTCCGTGCGGGGTTCGTGGGCTCGGCCCCTCGCGACACCCAGCGGCGCCAGGATGAGCCCTATGCCGGCCCAAACCAGCAGAAGGACGAATCCCATCGGAAGACCGTCCTCGACGAGCTCACCGCCCGAAGCGGAGAAGAATGAAGAAGAAGTACCGAGTGCAGGGTGCCCGGCAGCAACTTGGGGCACGCGGTACTAGCCTGCTGGGACGGCACGTCGAGCGGCGCGCATGCGCGTGGACTCAGCTCGGAGGAGGTTTCTCACTCGCGCGCGCAGTCAAGGCAGAATTCGCTGATACCACGTGCAAGATACCTTGCGACGGTACCCCGCGGCCGTCGTCGACCATGGAGTGAATTTCGGTGCGGTATGGCGGAACCGAGCGGCAGTCCTCTCGGGGGCCCTCCTCGGGACGCCCGTCGCCTGCTATTCGCCGGATCTGCAACGGGGGGAGCAGGCGATCCAGCCCGATACCCCGGCCCCTCCCGGGCCAGAGCCGCCCCCGACTCCTGCCGATCCACCGCAGGGATTGCAGCTGCCAATGGGCGCCAGCGCGCCGGGTCCCTTGCAGCGGCAAACGTCGCCGATGGAGTCTCCTGCCACGCCCCCCATGCCCACTTGCGCGGCGGGCAGCACCTGCCCGAGCATCGTGTCTGTGTGTCTTCCGGCGCCCTGCGTGGGGCTGCCGTACTCGGAGCAGCTCAGCGCAGCGCCGGGCAACCCTGCGGACTACACCTGGTCCCTCGGCTCCGAAGCGATTCCGGGAATCACGCTCGCTCCCAATGGCTTGCTTTCGGGCGTACCCAGCGCAGGGGGAAAGCTGACGGTCATTGCGCAGAGTGCCTCCGGTCTGAAGGCGCAGGCTGAGCTCGACCTGCGCGCACGCCAGAGCTGCTGGCTCGCCTACCTGGAGGCCGGCAGCGCTACTGATCTGGCTCGCCTGCACATCCGCGACGTGTTTGCTCGCTACAGCGACATCACTCTGCCCGCCGGCGCGGAGGGCGGCAGCGTGCTCGACTTCGAGTTCTCGCCCGATGGCCGTTGGCTCGCCTTTCGCGTGGGGGCTCTCGATCAGGCGGTGCTGCATGTGCTCGAGCTTCCCGCCGAACTCGGGCCCAGCGAGCCGCCCTCCGCATCACAGCCCGTGGATCTGCGCTGTGGTGCCACGGGCGTTGCGTGTCCCGTGCTGGGCTTTGCCTGGTCGAAGGACTCGAAACATCTCGCGCTGGTGTTGCATCACCCGCAAGAGGGCCGCGACTACCTGGAGGCCGTGGACCCGGCCTCGCCGGGCAGCGCTGGGGCCTCGGTCGGCGTCGACCAGACGTTGGGCATGGCGCTGACCTACACAGGCGGCCTGACCTGGTTTGGCGATCAGCGAGTGGCCTTGCTGGGCGAGAATCCTTTGTCGGCGCAGGAGCAGGTCCTGTATCACGCACAGCTGAACGTGGCGGACGGGAGCTTCTCGTCGCTCGCGCTGATGCTGACAGTGGCCGGCAAGAGCCTGACCTTGCGTGACTCGGCGCCCGGCCTGGTCGTGCTCGATCCAGAATCGGACACGCGCTACATCGACGTGGAAAACAACGCCGTTCGTTATCACGCAGGCGCGTGGCTCAGCCCGAGCGCGCGGTTCTTTGCGAAGACGACCGACGCCGCGCAGCTCGAGCTCTACGCACCGAGCGACCCGGACACGCCGATAGCGACGCTCGATGACGCACAGTGCGGAGCCGTTGTCGCGTGGTCGGCCGAGCACGATCTGCGTGAGAGCATTGCGTGTAGCGCAGCGGCCCGCGACGCGGATGGAGCGCTCGAGCCGACCGGGGCGGATCTGACGCTGCTGGATCTGATCGTGGAACCCGAACCGCGCTTCTCCAACCCTTTTCGCGTCTTGGAAAACGCGGTGTACACGGCGGGCCCGATCGCGGGCGTGCGCCGCTTGTTCTCCGACTCCGCGAGTTGGCTGATCATGGCCGCACCGGCGTATGACGCGCTGATCATCGATCGCTCCCAGCCCTCGCCCCGTGCAGGCTTTCTGGGTATTTCGATTTCAGGCACCTCCGAGGCAGAAATTTCGCCCGATGGCTCGTTCGTGCTCGTCTATGACGACGTGGTCACGGCGTATCCGCTCGCCCACGAAGCGGCGCGAGGTCTCTCCTGGCTTGCCGACGGCAGCAAGATCAGCACCCCCGTCGATCGCTTTACGTGCCAGGAGTCGACGCAGTTGCTGCCCGAGCGCTGGTGCGGGGAGCCTCGCTTGCCTGCGCACTTCCGCTGGGCATCGGACTCGCAGAGTGTGATGTTCGAAGACGCCGAGGGCGGGCTCTGGATCGCCGAGACCACGCCCCCTGCGGACCCGAACGCCCTCGACGAGGCGCAACCGCGCCGGCTCAGCGCGCGCCTGCCGCGGCCGCCCGCAGGGCTCCAGAGCCGAGCTTACGCGTATCGACCTGGAGCGAACGAGGACTAGCCCCCCACTCGACACCTTTGACGCGCGCCCCAACCAAGAGGACCACTGATGGCACATGAAGAATATAAAGTAGGAAGCAGCAGCATCAACAGCACCATTTCGCTTTCCGTGTTGACCCCGATCAATGTGCCCGCCAAAACTCAAGTGAAACACATCACGGTGGTGAATGGCTCGGGACAGAGCACCGAGAGCCCGATCGGCAACGATGCCCGCGTGTACGTGGGGTCGAACCAATTCAAGAGCCTGAAGGACGACTTGACCGCCAGGCGCAAGGTGGTCGTGCGCTACGACGCGACACCGATGCCCAACAGCACCAATCCAGTCTACGAAGAGATCAGCAACTTTTCTCACTACACGACCGCTTGAAGGAGGGCACACCCATGGCCGAGTTATTTCCCGTCAACGTATCGAGCGTGTGCAACCCACAGGCCCAGTATCTCGTCATTCCCGCGCTCGAGGACCCTGAGCCGCTTCAGCTGAAAAGTGAGGCGCCGATCGGCAGGGTCTTCATTCATCGTCTGAAGGCGCCGAGAGGCCTCGGAGAGTATCAGCCTGCAGCACCGGAAAATGGTAAAGCTACCCCACCGGGCACGCTGCACCTCGAGCTCGACAGCAAGCAGTTCACTCAAGCGAAGCGCCTGCTGCTCGTCGGAGCCACCGAAAAGTTGCCGGTGCTGCGCTGGACGCTCGACGCGAAAGGAGCGGTGTCCGCGTTGATCATCGGTAAGACCGAGTTTCACGGGCAGCGCATCAGCGACATTGGCGAGCTCAAGACTGCCTGAAGGGCCGCGGCGCTCGGGGGGTGAGAACCCCCGAGCCCACCCGCGGGGCGCCGGCCGCCGCTGGTGTGCCGGGGGCCAGGCGAGCGCGATCGTGCTCGCCTGGTCGCTGGCCATCCACGCGCAAGCGCCGCCGGCACCCGCTTCGGCGCCCGAGAGTTGCGGCCTCGCACCAGCGAGCGCCTCGTCGAGCGAAGACGCCGCGCAGCTGTACCGGCAATTTGAGTGTCGCTTCCTGCGCGGCGACTATCAAGGTGGCCTTCCCTTCTTGCAGAAGGCCTGCACGCTCACGAGCTCGCCGCGTTGTGCGTTCAATCTCGGAGCAGTGCATCACGCGCTGATGCACTGCGAGCTCGCCAGAGCCTATTACTCGCGCTATCTCGAGCTGGCTCCGTACGACGAGAACGGAGCCGCCGCACGCGACGCGCTCGCGGAGCTGCGCGTGAGCTGCCCGTCAGCCCCGAGCGCCGCAGCGGTGCCCGTTGGGCCCGCGCTGAGCGAACCGCCGTCGGGGCTGGTCGTGGCGCCGCTGACGGATGCTCGCCCCATGGTCGAGGACAGCGGGCGCGCACTAGCGACACCTGCGGCGGCGGCACATCCGCCCGCGGCGGCGTCCAGCTCGCGGACGCTCAGCTGGTGTTTGCTCGGAGCAGGTGCGGCCACTGGCGCAATGACTCTCGTGGCGTTGCTCCATGGAGCGCGAGCCGATCAAGACGCCACGGCACGCGACCGTCAAAACGGCAGCCTCGGGCTGGCCGACGACGCGCAGCTGCGCAGCATCGATCACGAGGGCCACCGCGCCAATCAGCTGGCATGGGGCTTTGGCAGCGCGTCCTTGCTGCTCTTGGGTGCTGGGGCGACGCTGCTGTTCGTGGACTTCGGTGAGCAGGGGCGACTCAGCGTCAGCAGCGAGCAGGCAGCTGGAATCAGCTACGAGCGCGCGTTCTGAGGCCGCGAACGGCAGTTCCTCAGTGCCTGGGCGCTAGATACTAGAGCGGCGCGGGCCTCGGCACGGCCTTGGGCGGCGGTCCTCGCCAGTCGGCAGGCGGGAGCGGCGCCTCCGTAGCCGCAGCCGGCGACGCTGCGCTCGCCGGCTGCTGCGGCTCGGCAGCGCCCTCGGCCGCCCTCGCGCGCGTGGACGATGCCGGCGGCGGGTGCGAGCTGGGAGCTCGCCGGTGCTTGGCTGGAGTGGCGGGCAGGGGAGCGGGCGGCGCGCTGGCAGCGGGCCCTTCGTGGCGCTGGGCCACGATCTGCGGCTCGGGCTCTGGCGAGTGGGCGGTCGCCGCGGCGGCCGCCGCCGGCACGAGCTTGGACACTGCCGCGCGCAGCGGCGGATGCCGCTCGTTGCCCATGAGTCGGATGGTGAGCGCGCAGCCGATGATCAAGGCCAGCGCCGCCAGTGGCCAGATGCCCGGCGAAGAGCGGCGGCGGGGCGGCAGCAGCCAGGGTCCCAGCGCCTCGAGGGCAGCCAGCGCCTCACCCGCGTTGGCGAAGCGTAGCGAGGGTTCGCGCTGCAAGCACTTCTGCACGAACGCGTCGACCTCGGGGGACAGCCCCCGCGCCTGTCCCGAGGCCGGAGCAGGGCGTTGCGTGAGTTGCTTGAGCAGGATGGCGCTCATGGAATTGCCGCGAAACGGCAGCGAGCCGGTGAGCATCTCATACAACACGACGCCGAATGCGTACACGTCGGCAGGGGCGCCGACCTCCTTGCGGCACTCGAGCTGCTCGATGGCCATGTACGCCAGCGTGCCTACGCCTTGACTGCGCTCCGTCGTGGGCTGCTCGGCGCTCACGTCGCTGACCTTCGACAGCCCAAAATCCATGATCACAGCATCTGGCTGGGCTTCACTCCCGCGCAGCATCACGTTGTCGCTCTTGAAGTCGAGGTGCAGGACGCCCTTGTCATGTGCGGCGCTGAGGCCGGAGAGCAGCTGCTGTGCGATGTCTCGAGCCTGGGGCACGGGCAGAGCGCCCGAGCGCCGCAGTCGCTTTCCGAGCGGCTCCCCCTCGACAAACTCCATCGTGAAAAACGGCATTCGCCCGTGCCGCGGCTCCACGTGCTCATGCAGATCGTAGATCTTGAAGACATGCGGATGGGCCACACGCTGGGCGTGTACGACCTCGCCAAAGAGCTTGCGTATGGCGCGCGGATCGTCGGCCGCCGTGCACAACACGGTTTTCAGCGCGACGCGCTTTTGCGTGAGCTCGTCGCGCGCCTCATAAACCTCGCCCATCCCACCCTTGCCCAGAAATCGCAGCACCCGGTAACGGCCCTCCAGCAGGGAGCCGGCGTGAAAGGTGGTGAGCTGACTCGAGTAGGAGGCGCACCCTTGCTCTTCGGCGACCACCGTCTCGACGAGCTCGCGACAGCCCAGGCACTGGTCGAGGTGCTCATCGATCCGGGCCAGCAGGCCCGACGAGGCCTGGCCCGATCCATACGCCAGCACCTCGTCGTCCGTCAGACAGGTGCTCGGCGCGAGGGAGGCGCTAGCGACCGGCTGCGCCGACTCTTCCGGGGCCGACCCGGGAAAGACGTCCGCAGAAGAGCCGTTCGACGACGAACTCGTTTCGAGTGTCGAGTCTCGCGGGGCGGGCTGGCCCGCTACGGGTGCCGTCGCTAAGGAGCTGGTGAGGACCGGTTCTGGGTTTTTCGGGGGCTCGATCACGCTTGCTCCCGTCGGCTCGGCTCAGGTGAGGAGGGGCATCGGCGGAAGATCCGGATTCCGCTGACAGTGCTTTGGCCCGAGCATCGCATATCCGCAAAGTGCTAACCGCGAGCAAAATCCGTCCACTTACAAAAGGTGCTCGCTCCCTCGCAGCTCAGCTGACGTGGGTCGAGCTCCTTTGTCGCCCTCGAGACACCCACGACGAGGATTATATATTTCGTCCGGCTTTTCGTCTCGAGGAGCGCAGCCGCCAGCAGCGTGACGGAAGGGGAATCAAATCGATCAGGTCTGTGGTGGCGTGGCTGCTCGACGGCGCCGCCTGGTTCAGAGGGAGAACACGAGCCCGAGCTGGAGATCCCGATACGTGCCACCTCCGTTGGTCAGCCCTCGACCGAGGTGGCCGCTGAGAGCCAGCGCCAGGGGAGCGAGCTCGCCCAGGTCCATCCGGCGCGACGCTGCGAGCGCGGTCTCCTCTCGTGCATGCCCGGAAGGCTGCCGGGCATCGCAAACGCAGCGCCATGCGCAGCATCACCGGGACATCACGGGCATCGCACGACTCGTCAGGGCTCGCCTCCCCACGCCAACGCCCGGCACCAGCATGTGCCCGCTGCGCGATCGCTGACGCCGCGCCCCGAGCTGGAAAGCACGATCGGGCATCGTGCGGCACCGGGCGCAGAAAGCGTGGCCCCCACAAGTTGCTCGCCGCAAGACGGTGTGCGTCGCGGCGACCGATGGGCCATGCTGCCGCCATGCACGAGGCCTCCGTCTGGTCGTCCGCGTTCTCATGGATCGGAACGCTGGCGCTCGCCGTGACGCTGGCAGCAGTCGCGGGGCTGCGCGCCTGGTTGCCCCTGCTCGTGGCCGGAGTGCTTGCGAAGCTGGGCATTGCCGATCTGGGCCCGAGCTTCGGCTGGCTCGGATCATGGCCGGCCTTGGGACTGCTCGGTGGCGCCACCGTGCTCGAGGTGGCCGGAGACAAGGTGCCGCTGGTCGACCATGTGCTAGACGCGGTGGGCACCATCATCCGGCCGCTGACAGGCTCATTGGCGGCAGCGGCCGCGCTCGTCCACATCCAGGACCCGGTGATTGCGCTCGTCATCGGGCTGGTGATCGGTGCGCCGATCGCCCTGGCTCCGCACGCTGCCAAGACCACGCTGCGGGGAGTGTCCACCGCTACCACTGTTGGCCTGGCCAGCCCCATCGTGAGCGTGGTCGAGGACACACTCGCTCTCGTCCTCAGCGTGCTCGCCTTCCTGGTGCCGATCCTCACCGCGCTCCTGGTTGCGACCTGTGCGTGGCTCGTCTGGCGCCGGCTGCGCCGCGCAGGCTCGCCAGGCCGCGCTAATTAGCCATCGTGGGGTGACTTAAAGACGGCCCGGTGCTCCCGCCCGAGCTTTGTGGCAAGACGAGCGCGAGACGATCGAGGGCCCTCACGGGCCTTCCCCTGAAGGAGCTCTTCGATTGCCTCAGAGATGCCGCGTCTCTGCCGGTACGTGGAACCAGTCGTCGTCGCGCCCATTCATGAACTGCACCGGAGCCGCCGCGAGCTCGGCGGGGGACAGGTCGTCGATCGTGGAAAGCGAAATCGACACGTAGTGACCGCCGATCTGCTCGACGTAGCCGTGCGTGTAGACCCGCACCCCGCAGTGGCTGCAGAACACGTGGTGATTGTCGCTGCCCTCGCGGAAGCCATACTCGCGCGCGTCGGCTTTGCCGGAGAGCAGGCGGAAGTCCTCGGGCTTGATGCCGATGTTCCAGCCGCGCACCTTCCAGCAGTAGCTGCAGTTGCACTTGCCCGTCCCTCGGGCAAGGTCGAGGTCTGCTTCGAAGCGCAGCTTTCCGCAATGACAGCTGCCGTGATAGGTCTGCTTTGCCATTGCGGATGGATGCCACGACCGAGCGCCGGAGCCAAGCTCGGCTGGTGGGCATTGCGTCGCTTCCCGCAATCCAGTAGTTCCTCGATTGGGCGCGTACGATGGTATGCCGTGTTCCGGGAACATCGGGATCGGGCCGTACTCGCTGATCGTGCTGAGCCGCTAGAACCAGCCACTAAGGCTGTGGATACCAGCACTCCAGCTCCGTAACGCCGACGGATTTGCCGGGCTGCGGTGTGAACACGACCCGAAGTTGCGAGGTCGTGAGCGCCGGGAAAGTCACTTCGCTAGCGTCGTTGGCGGCTGGCGCAGCAGGGGACATGACTTGCCCGGGCACCGGCGTCCACGTGTTGCCAGCAAGGTACTGCAGCTCGAGCCCCTGCGGCACTCGCACGTTCTGGCCGTCATCATAGGTGTAGATCTTCAGCTCGCTCACCTGTCGCGGAGCCCCGAAGTCGACCCCGAGAAAATCGGTCGCGTTGGGTGAGCCAGTATTGGTCCAGCGGTCGTCGGGGATCCTGTCGTAGCGGATGAAGCCGTCGATCGCCTTGAGCGGACTGTCATGCGCATCGGTGCAGCGGGGGTTGTCAGCACTCCGGCAGCGCTTGCCGTTCGGCGCCGTATTCGTGTACGAGGCGAACGCCTTCGGGTAGGTCGCAGTGTAGTTGCGATTGTCCCAGCCTTTGAGCCAGTCTTGATCTGCCAACCAGGCGTTGGCGGCCACGTTTTGCAGCCGAATTTCGCTAGCCGGGGGCACGGGGGCGGCGACGCTGATGGTCGCTCGGTTGAGCGTCGCCGATCGGTAGATCCGAGTCCCGTCCTGAAAGACCTGCAGGCCCGAGCCGCTCTTGTAGTGCGTTCCATCCAGATCCCAAACGATGCTCAGCAGGTGACCATGGTAAGGTAGATTCTGCACTGCAAAGTAAGTCCAAGCGTCTGGCACGAGCGGCGCGAACACCAGCGAGTCATCCGCTTGCGCCTTGATGCCGAGCAGGCCCGCCAGTACGAGATCCACGAAACTGGAGTGGTTATAGTGCTCGCTGAAGTTCGGCGTCGTACACCCACTCACCGGTGTCGGCGTTGGCCGCCTCGGCCACGTGGGGTATGCCGTCGCGATGCTGCTGTTGAGCGAAATGCCCCAGCAGCAGGTTGTACGTGTCCTTGGTCACGTAGCTCTGAGCCGGGTAGTCCTGCAGCAGATTCGCCAAACCAGTGAGGATCATGCTGGTTGCGTACGGCCAACTCGGCCCGTTCCAGTGGCAACAGCTGGAGTCGTCGTGATTTTGGGCCGCGGGCAAGGCCTGGAAGAGGAAGTAAGGGTTCACGCCGATCCGGTCCAGCTCGGCTCCTGCGCCCGTTCCCCGCGAGAACGACAATGTGTTTGCGCCGGCCCGCATCGGCACCGCGAGCGTGACCACCTGAGAGTCGGAGAACGTGCCCGAGCCGCTGGTGGGCGGGTACGTCACCGTGATCGGTGAGGCCGCGGCGCCGTTGACGACCAGCGTGTGTGTCGCCGTGGCGCCGGATCCATTGGCAAAGAAGACCTGCACAGGGAAGGTCCCAGCGCCTGGGGCATTGACGGTGAACAGGACCGAACTGTTCGCGTTGTCGAGTTGCCCTACGTAGCCTCCGTTGGAAGCGTTGGTGGAATTCAGCCGGTTGGCGTTGACCAGCGTGCCCTGTTCCGCCTCCAAGTCGTGGTAACGCTCCAGCGTGGTAAGCCCATGGCGCGCGGCGAAGCGACGGGGGTCAGTGAGCTGCTGCCAGGCTGCCGAGAACGTCGCGTCCGGTAGCTCGAAGGCCCATGGCGCGAAGCCCATCGCCTCACGCCAGGTCGTGCGAGTCCCGGCGATGCCGGCATTGGTGGCGTCGTCGTTGTAGATCTGCATGAAGAACTGCCGTTGCGGATCCCACAAGGCTGCCTGCACACCCGCCTTGAGCTGCGCTGCCCTCGCCGCGAAGATGCTAGCATTGGTCGTGTCCCCGGCCAGGTTTGCGATGCGACGGATGGCGAGAGCCCCTGCATACAGGTAACTGTTGATCGTCGGGCGGTAACCACTGCCGCCTCCGAAGAAATCGCTGCTATGCATCGAGGTCTCGGTGAACTCGGTTGCATCCGACAGCGGTGACTGGAAGTCGTCGCGGCCGCATCGACCACGATGTTCTGAGTAAAATTCGAGTCCCATTTACGATACAGCTCGATCAGCTGCGCCAGCTTCGACGTGAGCAGTGCCGTGTCACCAATGGCCAGGCTACGCTGATACGCCGCCGCGATGATCCACTCGCTGAAGCTACGGACCGATGGCTTGCCTGAACCACTCAGCCAAAAATTCAAGTAGTCGTCGACGTAGACGCGGTTGCGCAGCCAGCGGCCATCGAGGATGTGGTAGCCGGCTGCGTCAGACAAAGCGCCGTACGAGAAGTCGTTTCCCGAGTACCAGATCTGATTGTCGTACTCGGTGAAGACATATCCCGTGCCGGCGGTCGTGTAGCGCAGCGCCCGCTTGTACGTGCTCCAACGGTAGTAATAGATCTCGTTGAGCGTCGCGTCCGGCGTATCCACGAACGGGATGTTATCCTGGTACCATTTCGGCTCCGCCACGCCCTGTGCAACCAGGATCGCGTGAGGGTCGAGAACGCTGGCTCCCGTCCCACCCTGGCCCTCTTCTGCTTCCGTCCCGCCTGTCGCGGGGGCATTGAGCGGGGGCGCTGCGCCGCCGGTCTCATCGAGGCCGCGACCGTTGCCGGCGCGATCAGCCGTCGTGGCCGACTTTCCACTGCCGGCGAGAGAACCCGCGGAGGCCGAGTCTCCAGCAGGATTCACTGCTGGGGTGCCGCTCTGCGAGACGCGCTCCACCCCGCCTCTGTGCGAGTCCGCACATCCCCAACAGATAGAAGCTGTTGCTGCTGCGATGCATGTTCTGTGGATTGCGGCGCGGACAGGCATGCGATGGCTCGAATGGTCAGGAGCATGGAGACATACGTGAGATGTTTTGCGAGGATTCGCTGTGTCCCCGCAGGCATCTCGGTTGCCAGCTCTTTTCAAGCCAGCAAGTGCAACGCCTCACAGGATAGGGGCGCTCACCGACCCTGCGCAATGGCGCTCGCGGCCACTCGCCTGCGGCGACGCAAAACGCAAACATCCAACGAACGCAATCCGCCGTCAGCTGGGCGCAATTGCGCCGTCACATGCGCGCGTCGCCAAGGGCCCTTCTAGCGACAAGCGGCGCGCTGCGGTGCCGAGCCCTGGACTCATCACGTCATGACGAGCGACGCGGGCTGGCGCGCGGGGCCCACGGCTCCTCTGGGCACGATACTCGAATCCCGCAGAGTTGGAGCTAGCCCGGAAATCTCCGCCGATTTTGTCAACTCTCAACGCGCGTCGCCCATTTCCGCTGCTGGGTGTGAACGCCGCCGTGCTAGCGCTCCAGGTGGATCCCCTTCGCCTCGAGAGGTTTGCCATGCACCGCGTCTGCGCTTCTTCCAGCCTGCTTCTCGCGCTCCTCGTGAGCGCCTGTTCCAGCCATTCGGACTCGCCCTCGGCGACGGGCGGCTCCGGCGGGTCGGCACAGACGGGGGTCGGCGCGAACCAGCCGGGCGCCGGTGGGATGAGCGCCGCCGGCGCGGGTGGCGGCAACGCCGGCGCTGGCGAAGGCATGAACACCAACATCGGTCTGAACCAGGGGGGTGGAGCGCAAAACGGTGGAACACCAGGGGCGGCAGGGGCGCCTGCCTCCCCCATCGTGGCGGACGCGGGCAGCGGGGACGCTGGCTCGCAACCGCCGCCCGACGCGGGCAACGCGCAGGGCGGCATGAGCTTCTTCGTCACGAGCCGAGGCATCGGCAACGGCGGTAACTTCGGCGGGCTCGCTGGCGCTGATCAGTTCTGCACCACGCTGGCTGCGGCGGTGTCGCCGGCGCTCGGCGCAAAGACCTGGCGCGCGTATCTGAGCACCAGCACCGTCAACGCTCGCGACCGCATCGGCACCGGGCCCTGGACGAATTCCGCGGGCGTCGTGATCGGTACGAGCGTGGCGCAGCTGCACGACCAGGCCGCGGGCGGCGCGAGTGAGCAAACCTGGCCCCTGAACAATCCCACCATCGCGCTGGACGAACGTGGCAATCAGGTCCCGCAGAACCCGCTCGTGCACGACATTCTGACGGGCAGCACTGCCAATGGCACCGTCTCGCCGCTCGGGACGTGCAATGATTGGACGTCGACCACGGGCATGACCAGCAACGGGCATTCGAACCGCGCAGGTCAGGCCACGAACGGCGGAGTCGCGAGCTCCTGGAACTTCTCGCACATCACCGGCTGCGCGGAGCCGACCGCCAACTTCCAGCAAGGCACCGTCAGCCAGGGCGGCGGGCGCGGTTCCATCTACTGCTTCGCGACGGACTAGCCGAAGCGAGCGCCCGCGCCGAGCGCTTCCTTGGGGATCGCTTTGGATCGCGGGCGCTGTCAGTGATCGATCTGCACCACCAGGCGTGGCGGTGCGGTCAGCTCATAAGCGCGATAGCGGTTTACGGCTTTCGTCCCCACGACCCAGGTCAAAACACCGTTCCGGTCACAAGTGCGCTCCAGCTCAGCCACGACGCTCAGCGCGGGCTTCAGCTCCCGAGCTCGGAAAACGGGCTCGCCGCCCTCCGCGTGCGCCTGCGCGGGAAAGAACTGCAGCTCTAGCCGGCCTTGGCCATCGACGCGGCGGAGCTGCCCCGACTCACAGTCGCGCGCCGGTCTATTGACGTATTCAATGCGATAGCCGGGTACACGCTCGCGAAACTCGAAGACGAGGCGATCGAAGCTGGCGTTCTTCGTGACCCGCAGAGCGTTCAGCAGAGCAGGCTCACCACTTCGCGTCACGTGCACGCGCCCCGGCCGCGCTGCAACGGGAGGCCCTGCGACGCGAGGCCCTGCGACGGGAGCCACGCTCCGTGCGCTCGGCTCCGGCTGCACCATGCTGGGCTGCGGCGCGAGCTTTCGTGGCGGCTCGGCCGCCAGCACGGGCGCCGGCACGAGCGCCTGTGCGGTGGTAGCGGCGGGCATGGCAGCAGGGCTCGCGGGCTGCCCGCCGACCGTGGGCGCCGCCGGCAGGCCCATACCCAGCGAGGAGAGCTCGGGCGACGGCCACACCATGACGACGCTCAGCGCACCGAGCAACGCTCCCCCCAGCGTCCCAAACCAGATCCAGGCAGCCAGGCCGCTCGATTCTCGCGGCTCCTCCGCGGCTTTCCTCGACGAGCGCGGTGGAGCGCCGAGCTCCACGGCCAGCGGCGACAGCGTAGCAGGGGGTAGCGTCGGCGGTGGTAGTGACGTTTCCGCCCGCGCCTGGTGGCTCCAGTGCCTGGACTCAGGGCGCCGCGCAACTTGCGGCGCCTGCATCGCCAGCGCCGCTTCCAGCATCGATGCCGCCGGTACCTGTTTGGTCACCTGCTGCGCGACATCGCCATCGCGGTATTTGACCAATACGTACTCCGTCGGTGCAAAGCCACGGGCGACGAGCACGGGGTGCTCCGCTGAAGACTCGCGCAGCGCGTCTTTGGTCTGCAGCCGGATCTGCGGATACTGGGCGACGGGGACGGGTGGGGGAGCTACCGCTGCCTCGAACGCGACTCGCGCCACGCGCCGCCTGCCGGGGCTGACGCGGGGAAATGCATCAGCGAGCTCGGCGACCTGCAGCGCCGGCAACCACTCTGCCCAACCGGGCTTCCACACCAGGGTGTGGGGGGGCAGCTCCGCGCGTGCCAGCCAGCTCACGAGTTGCACGGTCGATGCCCACTGTGGAGCTTCGTACTCCGTCGCCCAGGCCCAATCGCCCTGGCGGGGACACTGCTCGTGCTCCACCTCTCGCTCTGCGTCAGCATCCATGAGCATCCCGTCTGACATCTCGATTCTCTGCGACTCGTTCGAGGCCGAGCCGCCGGGGGTCCTGACCACCGCGAGCATCGGACACGTGGGGTAGGCGTGCAAGTCACTCCCCATCCGTCTCCAATGGGTCGAAGCGCGTCAGATACGATGCCACATCGCGCGCCTCATCCCAATTCCGGCCCCACTCCAGCGCCAAAAAAACAGCGGGTCAGCACAACCATTGCAGAACAGGCGCGCAGGGCCACCCTCATTCAGCGAGGCGCAGAGGTCAGCAGCCTTCATTGCGCCGTGCGATGTGCCGCCGCGCGTAATTCTTGGCGCGCTGCGACAGCTGCTGCCGTGTGACGTCAGACTTCGGTAGAATGCGCTGACACCGCACACCGAGCTCAGCCAGCGAGCCCCACGCCAAGTCAGCGTCAGTGCTTCCGCGGCCCGGCGCGCGGCAGCGGAGGTCGATGCCAACACGTCGATCGATTCTCATGCGCTCAGCGATCTGGGGGAGTGCTTCGTGCCCGTGACGGAAGCTATCGTCGTCAGGATCGCCGCCCTTGGCGATCGGGGCGGACCGCCGGGCAATCAGCGGGCAGTCCTGGCGAATTCCGGGAGCCTCGCGGGGGCCGCGAGCTCCTGGCACAGCGTTGTGGCTCTCCGGCAATGGTGGCCGCGGAGGTTTCCAGGTATGGGGACGCAAGCGAGGCTTTGATGTCCCAGCGAGTGTCCCGGCCCATCATTCCTTTCTTGCTTCTGTTTGCCACGGGCTGTGGCGGCGCTGCCTACGAAGCGAGCACGAGCTCCGACGAAGCGAGCGGCGCAACCGTCAGCAAGCCGCTCAGCGTGACGGAGTCGGTTGGCCTGCTCTCGATGGAGGCCGAAAACGACACGACCACCACGGCGCAAGGCGGAACGACGCCCTGCGCCAGCGACGGTGGCATCTGCGCGAGCTGCGGCGACGGCACCTGCGAAACCGGCGAGACCTGCGCGAGCTGCAGCAGCGACTGCGGTGCTTGCCCGTTGCCGGGCCTCGATACGCGCCCCTCGAACACGACCTGCGTCGCGCCCGCTCCGCTGGCAGCAAATTTCGCGACTCGAGACAAATGGGCGAACATCACCTTCACCAATCCGATGCAGGTGCTGCAGCCTCCGGGCGACAACTCGCGCCTGATCGTGGTGCAGCGCGCGGGAACGGCCCAGAGCGTCCCGATCGACGCCACGAGCTCCAGTGAAACCACCGGCTTTCTCACGCTGAGCAACGTGATCACGAGGAGCAACGGTGGCTTCCTCAGCATGGCCTTTCACCCGAATTGGGCCACCAATCGCTACGCCTACGTGGTCTATACCACGAGCGACCGCATGAAGCGTCTATCGCGTTTCCAGTCGACCGACGGCGGCGCCACGCTGGACGCGGGCACCGAACAAGTCGTGCTGCAGATCCAGCACGCAGTCGAGTTCAATCACAACGGCGGGCAAGTTGCATTCGGCCTCGACGGCTACCTCTACATGTCGAGCGGCGACGACGCCTACCTCGACTACACGCGCGCCCGCCAAGCGGCGCAGACCGACAACCTGTTCGGCAAGATTCTGCGCATCGACGTCAACAACGGCAGCCCGTATTCAATTCCACCCTCGAACCCGTTTGCGAGCGGCGGCGGCTCGCCCGAGGTCTACGCCTACGGCTTCCGCAATCCGTGGCGTTTCAGCTTCGATCGCGTCACGGGCGAGCTCTGGGAAGGCGATGTCGGGGAAAAAACCTGGGAGGAGATCAACGTCGTCAGACCCGGCTTCTATGGCTGGCCCTACTACGAGGGCAGCTCGTGCTTCACGGGCGACGCGACGGACTGCGGCACCCCGTACACAGCGCCGACCGGAAAATATGGCGGCGGTATGACGTCCCAATCCATCTCGGGCGGTTTCGTGTACCGCGGCGCCGCGCTTCCGTCCCTGTACGGCAAGTACGTGTTCGGCGACTATGTCACCGGGCAGGTCTCGTATTTCGATCGTGCGACGGGCGTGAAGACCGATATCGAGAACACCGCGAGCGGTGGCGCAGTGGTCGGCTTCGGCGAGGGCAATGACGGCGAGCTGTACGTGGTCCGCTACAGCACCGGGCGCATCGAGCAGATCGTCGCCGGCTCGGGCGGTGGCGCCACGGACTTCCCGTCCGAGCTCAGCGCCACGGGCTGCTTCGACAGTACCACACCGACCCAGGTGGTTTCGGGCGTCATTCCTTACGCCGTCGCGCAGCCGTTCTGGTCGGATGGCGCGCAAAAGGAGCGCTTCCTCGCGCTGCCGGAGGGCAGCCAAATCTCCATCGATGCGAGCGGCGACTGGGTGCTCCCGCCCGGTGGCGTCACGATCAAGAACTTCCGATTGGACGGGCAGCTCTTCGAGACTCGCTTCTTCGTGCGCCACAGCGACGGGACCTACTCCGGCTACACGTACCGGTGGAACGACGCGCAAACGCAGGCCACCCTGGTTCCGCCGGAGGGTGCCACGCGTAGCATCGCGGGCCTCACGTGGTCGTATCCTTCGCGCGCCCAGTGCTTCGCGTGCCACAGCGCGGCGGCCCAGTTCAGCCTCGGGCTCGAAACGCGCCAGCTGAACATCGACGGCTTCTACCCCTCGACCGGGCGCACCGCGAATCAGCACCATACGCTCGACTCCATCGGCATGTTGAGCGGCAACAAGGCCGCGCTCACGCCCTTCGCGGATATCGCTGACGAAACGGTGTCTCTCGAAACGCGCGGGCTCGCGTACCTCCACGTCAACTGCTCGAGCTGCCACCGCCCGGGTGGCATCGGCGGGGGCCCGATGGACGCGCGCTTCGACACGCCGCTCGCGAACAAGGGCATCTGCAACGTCAGTCCGACGCTCGGCGACCTGGGCGTGCCGAACGCGAAGCTGTTGTCGCCGGGAATTGCCGACGCCAGCGTGGTCTTCTTGCGCATGAACCAGCGCGGCAACTCCGCCGCGATGCCGCCGCTGGCGAGCACGATCCCGGACGCGCAGGGGGCCGCGCTGCTCTCGGATTGGATCGGCTCGCTCACGAGTTGCCCGGAACCGTAACGGGCTCGCGCTTCAGAGGTAGCCGCAGCTGAACGGGACATCGATCACCTTCGGGACGGGCTCCCGGCAGGTCCTCTGGATGTTGGCGGTGAGCGCGGTCAGCAGATCGAAATCCGCATTGATGCAGCGTCCGGGAAGATCTGGCTGAAGGTCTGCCAGGCATCCCGCATCATCGGTTCGATGGCGCGGGCGGCGCCGCACTCGTTCTGGTTCGCCAACCTCGTGGCGGTGAACAAGGCGAAGTACATGTTGAGCATCATGAACGGCTTGGGCACTTTGCCTGACGCGACGATGGACCGGAACTCACCGATGTCCTGTCGTCCACCCTGCACGACGGAGCGGGAGCCCGTCGGGAGGTCGGGAGAATAACCAGCATCATCACCGCAACCCATCAGGGCGAGCGCGCAGCTGCAATACAGTAGCTTGGTCAGTTGGTCCATGATGTTGCCACCTCGAGCCAGGTCCCGTTCGTGCCGCAGGCGCTCGCGAGCCGCCGTTGCGCGCGGCCGAGATAGATCTGAACCTTCGTACCCGGGACGCTCACTGGCTGCCCCGGCACCAGGGCGTGACCAGTCGGGCGCGAGGACGAGCGTGCCCGATACGACGGCAGGGGATGCAATACCGACCATGCGCACGCTCGGCATTGTCCAGGTGCCGCCCTGGCTGCCCCAGAGCACGCGCGCCTCTGCGGCCGCGCTCAGGGACTGATAAGCGCCCTGGACATAGTAACCGAGCTCGACACTCGGCTCGCCGGGGGAAATCAGCCGCGCGTCAGCTGCATCGGAGGGCGGAGCTGAACCGCAGCCGAAGCCACCTGCGCTGCTGGAGCAAGCCAGCAGGGCCCCTAGCGCGCCGGGCGAAGGGCGTTCCACCCTGAATGAAGAGGCAGTAGGCCGTGCACGGCACTGGATACGGCCGCAAGGGAGTGCCCCTACAGCCGAGCGAAGCCATCACCGGCTGCAGCAGGACACGCCTGAAGCTGCGGCCCCCGGCCTCACTGGCGTTCGGCGAACAAAGCCTCGGGGTCTCTGATGGGCGGCTCGGCCTCGGGCGGGGTCGCGGTCGGAGAGCTCTGCTCCAAGCGGTTGCGCGGAGCCGGGCGTGCCGCCATGGGCTGGGATACGGCAGCCGGTGATACGGCGGCCGGCGATACGGCGGCCGGTGATACGGCGGCCGGTGATACGGCGGCCGGTGATACGGCGGCCGAGGGCGGCGTGCCTGCTTTGGCGGAGCCTCTTGCGCGGTCGCCGCTCGAACGGCGACTGGCCAGCACGGGCGGCGCGCTCGCAGCGCGTTGCGGTAACGGAGCCGTCGCTGCTGCTGCCGCCGCGGCGGGCGCCTCAGCTGCAACTGCCGGAACGAGCGCGCCCGGGGCGGGTCCGGTAGGCTTCGCTAGCGCCTCGGGCTGCGGCGGCGGCAGCCCCTGGGGGGCTGCAGGGCGCGCGCGCTCGGCGAGAATGGCTTGCGAGAGCGGCGCGGGCGCTGGCCGAAACAGGTAGATGGCGGCCGCGGCGGCGCACGCCAGCGCCAGCGCACCCGCACGCCGTGGCGAGAGCCATGCGGCGTAGCGCCACAGCTCGGCGGTCAGCAGCGGACGCGGCGAGAGCGCGGGCGCCGCCGTTGCACCCTGCAACACGAGCGACAGGGCTGCCGCCATTTCGTCGGCGCTGCTGAAGCGGCTCTCGATCTCGCGCTGCGTGGCCTTGGCAAACCAGCGATCGAAGCCGGCCGGCACCTGCGCCAGCGCCGAAGGCGCGAGCGGCTTCTCGGTGCAGATCTGCACGGCCAGATCGGTGATAGATTTCCCCGCGAAGGGGAGCTTGCCCGTCAGGCACTCGAAGGCGATGATCGCGAGCGCCCACAGGTCGACGCTGAGATCGACCTCGGTGCCGGCGCGCAGCTGCTCGGGGCTCATGTACTCCGGCGTGCCGATCACGGTGCCGGCTTTGGTCCTGGCGCGCGGTGTAAAGCCCAGCCGGCGCTCGTCCACCTTGGCGATGCCGAAGTCGATCAGCTTCGTCACCTCCTTCGGCCCCTCGCGCGCGATGAAGATGTTGCTGGGCTTGAGGTCGCGATGCACGATGCCGATCGCGTGGGCGCGGCTGATCCCGGCGGCAACCTGGCGAAAGATCTCGTCGAGCTCGGCGGGCGAGAGCAGCTTGCGCTTCAACAGACGCTGCTCGAGCGTCTCTCCCTCGAGCAACTCCATGACGATGAACGGGGGCGTATTGGCGTCCTTGCCGTAGTCGAACACCTGCACCACGTTCGCGCAGCGGACCGCCGCTGCCGAGCGGCCTTCTTGCAAGAAGCGGCTGTGCATCTCGGTCTCGCGCGCCACGGATACGTCGAGAAATTTGATCGCGACCGGCGCTTTGAGCGCGAGGTGGCAGCCACGCCAGATGCTGCCCATCGCTCCGCTCGCGATGCGCTCTTCGAGGCGGTAGCGGCCGTTCAGGACGTAGCCCATCTGCTCCACGGGATGGGGCCAGGTCTCGACCGGAATCGCGGCGCCTTCCGTCGGCGCCGTCAGGGCCGGTGGCGCGTCTCGAGGTTCTTTGCTCATCGTCGCGACTTGCCCGGGTCTCGGCCTTGGCGGGCGACCGTTTCTATACGATAGTTGGCTGTTTCCGTCACGCGCCCAGGCCGCTCGGACCACCGCCTTCCGATGCAACGGCGCAAAAGGCGTGCGGGATCCAATCGAAGCTTTGCGCAGAGCGCGCCACGGGACTGAAAAATGCCAACAAATGCGCACTTCCCGGCCCAGCGTACCGACAAACCAGCGAGCTTGCCCGGGCGTACTCGCTCGCGGGGCTGCCGGTCATCCGCCATCGCCACTCTGGCCATCACGGTCTCGGCGCTGGCGCCTGCAGCCGGGGCTGCGAGCCCGCAATCCAGTCGGGCAGATGCCGACATTTTACGAGCACAATCGCTGTTCGATCGGGGGCGGCAGCTGATGGCCCAGGGCCGCGCCTCGGAGGCTTGCCCGCTGTTCGAGCAAAGCCAACGGCTCGATGCGGGGATTGGCACTCAGTACAACCTGGCGGCCTGTTACGAGGCGGTGGGCAGGGTCGCGAGCGCCTACGCACTGTTTCTCGAGGCCTCCGCCACCGCGCAGGCCCGCGGCCAGACCGAGCGCGCGCGCGCGGCGGCGCTGCGCGCGCGCAGCGTGGAGCCCAAGCTCTCCCGGCTCGTGATCGAGACGGAGGGTGCACAGCGAGCAGCGCTGATCATCGAACGCGACGGCACCGTGGTCGACGCCGCCGAGCAAGGTGTCGCGATGCCCGTGGACCCAGGGTTGCACGAGGTGCGTGCGCACGGAACGGGGCTCGTGCCCTGGTCTCAGGTGGTGGAGGTTGACGCGAGCCCGGTCGTGCACCGCGTGCGCATCCCGGCGCTCCCGTTGGCCCCCGCGGCAGCGGCGCCTGTGTTGCTCGCTGCTCCAGCATCCGGCTGTGATCCCGCGACGGGCGGCTGCGCAGCACCGGAAGCGCGCGGCGAGGACTCCTCGCTGCGCCCGGCGCTCCGCATCACGGCCCTCGGCGTGGGCGTGGCGGGGCTGGGGCTCGGCACTGGGCTCGCGCTGCACGCCCGCGCGAAGAACGAGAGCTCCGAGGCTGCAGGCTGCGACGCTCGCGGCTGTCCCACGACGTCGAGCCTGGAGCTGCGCAAGGAGGCGATCAAGGCGGGTAACTGGGCCACGGTCAGCGCGGGCATCGGGCTCGCCGGCGTGGCGGGCGGTATCCTGCTCTGGGCGCTGCCGGATCCCGCTCGAGAGCCCGCGGCTGCGCTGCGGGTGCTGCCGAACGTCACGCTCGGGAGCGCGGGCCTGGACTTGTACGGTCGCTTCTGAGCTGCCGACGACGCCGGGCCTCAGTCGCCCGCGCACGCCTGGTCGCACAGCGAGTTCTGCGCGACACAGCTGCCGAACGTCAGCGCCGCGTCCGAAGCGGGGCCCGCGCTCGGATTGAGCAGCGTCGGTTCACGGAAGCCGGGCGCAGCCCGTGTCACCGCGAAGCAGGGGCCGTTGCCGCCCGCCGTGCCGCAGGCGATAGCGCCCGCCGTGCCGCAGTAGCAGTCGACGCCCGAGCACTGATTCAGTCGAGCGCAAGCCACGATCTCGAGGCAACCCGGCGTGCCCTCGCAGGCATCGAACTGCTCCCGACAAGCGCCGCAGAGACACACGCCGCAAGCATCGTCACGATCACAGGCGAGGGGCGGTGAGCCGCTGCCCGCGTCCGCCGCCGGGGCAATCGGGGAGCTGCCGCCAGGGCCTGCGTCGTCCGCCGTACGGACGCCGCCCGCAGCGCCCGGAGCACTCTGTAACGGCGCATTGCCGACGTTCACGTCCTCGTTCGTGGGCGGCGCTCCGCCGCTCGGCGCGGGAACTGAGTCCGGCGTCGGCGCCACGACCGGCGTTGGCGCGGCTGGCTCTGCGCTGATGCCCGGGGGCAAGTCGTCTGCCGCCGGCGTGTCCGGGGGACAGGGCTCCGTGTCGCAGCGCAGCGACGCTTCTCCGATGCCGAGCAGGGCGTTGCAGGAGAGCGCCCCGAACAACCCAGTGACGGCGGCCCAGCGCCAGAGCGCACTCCTCCGCCCGCGCCTCAGCCCTGTCGTTGGTCTCCGCTCGGAAGCTCTGGCCATCGTTGAACCCATGCTGCCGGCTCTCCCGGTTATGCAGTAGATCACGAGTGTTGCCAAGGCTTTGAATATTTCGCCCATTGCCGGAATCCAGGGGCGGATCGCGCATTCGTCCGGCGTGCGGTGCCGATCGTGTAGAGCCGAGACTCGAGGCAATCCGGGCACTCCTGGAGTTGGGCTCGGCCCGCTCGGCACCGAGCCCTCCAGGAATTGCCGCTGAGCGGAAGTGCTCGAGCTGGCCTGGCGCTGCACTCAGGGCCTAGCGTGTTCGGCTCAGAGCCGACTCGAAGCAAGATCATCCGCATCGATGGGCAAGCAGTCGTGGATGAAGGACGACGTAACTAGGGGCAGCTGGTGGCAGTAGCCCCCTGGTTGTTGGCGCGCACGCTGTATTCGAGTCTGTCGGAGCCGGAGCAGCCCACGAGCTCGAAATTGAAGTTTCTGGTCGCGCCCGCGCCGCTCACCGGCATGAACCTGCTAAACCGTCGGTCAAGGTTGGTCCGGCCGGCGGTTGACACGCATTTCACTTTGCCGCACACGTCCACGCTCGTGTCACCGATGTTGCTGACGAGCACACGGTACCTGCGCTGATCGCTCGGGAGCGGTTGGACGTTGAACGAGACGACGGGGTTGATGATCTGCTTGAACAGCAAGTTCGCGATCGGAGACAGCGTGCCGCTGATGCCCTGGGTAGCGTCCGTCGCCGCTTGCTCGGCGATGCCCAATTCAACAGGATCTGCCCCGTCGAGCGCTTCGTCATCCTGCGCGCCGCATCCGGTCAGCGGCAGCAGAGCCGCGAATGTTGCCACGAGCCAAATCGGGGTGCGGGCGGCGGGCTTCTTCGAGTGATTGCTGCGCATTCTGAATTCCCTTTCGTCGCGACGAGGCTCGGAGGGCCGCACGAAGTTCGAAACAAAATTGTCTCGAACGAGACGGCGCCGGTGGGAAAGCGAAGGCCCCTTCCTCGTTGCGTCATGAGGGTATGCAAAGCGTCGCCTGCGCACGAGGCAATTATCTGATCTGAACACGACGCCTGATCGCCTTGGCTGGCACGAGCGCGTCAGAGCTTCGATCCGGGTGACTCACGGCGACATCCTGCGTTGTCGTCCGAGCCTGCTGCTGGTCGAGTAGCTCTAGAATCAGCTCATCATGGGTTCTGTTTCACGGTCCCTGGCGTTCGGTGTCGGTGCCCTCCGTGCCAGCCGCTCCAGCGGCGGTGACGGTGCTCTCCGGCTTCGCGGGGCTCGGCTCGTTGCGCGGCTCGCCGCGCACGATGGAGAACTTGCCGTCGGCAGATAGGTATTCGACTCGAAAGCGGTAGTTGGTGGCGAAGCGCCCCAGCAGGGGCCGGTACGCTTTGCGGATCGCCCGATCGCCGCTGGAGAGCGAGAGACCTCCCGCATAGGTAAGGGAAGCGCAGCGCACATAGCCGCGCTCGATCGCCAGATCCATCAGGCCGCGGGAACGCCGCGAGTTGCTGTCGTTGCCAATGCCGCCGGCGGCGGCGACCGCATCCTTGTCGATGGCCAAGCCCCAGCCCGATAAGCTGCGTGCGCCCGTGGAAAAGGCGATGATGCCGTCGTCGAATTCCACGAGCGGAGGCACGTTGCCGCCGTAAGCGGCGGAGACCAACGGCGCCTCATCATAGTAGAAGTGCGCGAGGCGGCCCGAACCGTGCTGGATCGACGTGACGAAGTACGTCAGCACCGCTGCCGCCAGTGCGCCGCTCGCCGTCAGGCGCGTGAGCGGCGCGTCCAGCCAAGCCGGCTTGCGAGCGATGCCGATGCGACCCACCAGGTCTGCCAGCATTAACGATGGCAGCAGCGTCGCGATCGGAAAGTACCAGTGGCCGATGTTGGACGCCGGAACGTAACAAAGGTCGTACCCGCCGAGCAGCACCACCCCGGCCGCCCCGAGCAAGAGAAACGTGCCGTAGCGCCCCGGCCGCGCCTCGATCTCGAACCAGCTTGCCGCGTCCAGACCCTTCAACAACCAGAGCAAGCCGAGCGCCAGCGGATAGGCGGAGACCACGAGCGATGGCAGCGAGAGCAGGATGCCGCGAGCCAGCAGCGTCGGCTTCAGCGGCCCGTGCCTGAGCCAGACGTCGCGCAGCAGGTCAAAGTTGCCATGCGCGAGCTTGGGGTAGCTGGACTTGATGGTGCCGCTGATCGGCAGCCACATGCCGGAGTACAGACGATTGGTCAGGAGATACGCCGCCAGGCAGCTGCCCCAGACCAGCGCCACAATCGCGGCCGAGCGCCAGGCGCGAGCCCGTGTGACGATCGCTTCCCAGCCGACAAAGGCCACGATCACCAGCGCAAAGATGCCGTGATCGAGGCGCGCCAGCGTGAGCGCCGAGAGCGCGAGGCCAAGCCACAGCGCGTCGAGCGCGCGCGCGCCCTCGGGCTGCGGGCTGCCCCCGCAGCCATTGCGGACAAAGCACCAGCCGCAGGCGCCAAAGCCGCACACTACGGCACCCGTCTCCATGCCATTGATGGCGTGCCAGACGGACGTCCACATGCGGCTGCCGTCGTGCACCCGGAGCCACATCCAGAGCAGGAACGCTGGCGACAGAACCCCGATCGGCACCACCACATACAACGAGCTCAGGCGCCCGCGCTCGAGCGCGGCGGCTCTGCCGAGCCAATAGATGCCGGCAGCGGCGAACAGGGCGCCGAGCACGATCGCGCACACGAACAAGTACCACTCGGCGAGCGACAGACGATCGAGTAGCCAATGGCAACCCGCCATGAGCCACTGCCAGAGCGGATGGAAACCGTTGGTGGGGTGCTCCTGATCGAAGCTGATGCTGCCCAGGCGGCTGATATTGCGCGCCACCGTGAAGTAATAGAAGGCATCCGGAGCCAGATAGCCGACGGGCTGCGAACGATCCGAGACGGCCAGATCGACGATCACGGGGAGCGCCACCAGCGCCGCCGTGCAGCTGGCGACGGCCTCGGGAGCGGCAGCGCGTCGCACGAGGCCTGAGTTGACACCCATGAAAGCGCCTCTTACCAAGATTGTGAGCAGAGGGGGAAGTCTGACGCGGATGGTTGGCCCTTTGCCGTTGCCTTGGCAGCCGTCCGCGCCGTGTTGGACATCGCTCCCGAGCCCAGGCTCCGAGCGCCCCGATCCGCTTCACGCGCCCAGCGTGACCAGCACCTCGTCCAGTTGTGAGAACGTCTCGCCCATGCCGTCGTACGAACCGGAGGCGAGGGCAGCATCGCGAACTTCCTTGGAGCGATAGAGCTCGTGCAACACCATCAGGGTCGTATCGCCTTTTTCCTCCAGGGTCACCGTCGTGAGGGCGCCATCCTCGCCGCTCTCGTCATTCGACCAGACGATGCGCGAGTGCGGAGTCACTTCAATGTACTTGCCGAAGAACGCCATCGTCTTCGTGCCGTCGACGTCGAACACGAGCCGGTAGCCGCCTCCGGTACGGATATCCGCCTCGTAGGAGAGCAGGGCCAGCGGCATCGACTTCGGTATCCACCAGCGCCTGAACAGCGCGGGAGTGGTCCACGCCTGAAAGACGAGTCGAGCCGGAGCGTCGAAGGTTCGCGTGACCAGGATCTCGCGCTCGGACTTCGGTTCCACCGTCGTCCGGTGCTTCGTGGGGTTGGTCTCACTGTCGTTTTTTGCGTTCATCGAATGTTCTCCTTCCGTTTCAGTTCCGCGATGACCTTGTCCAGCTCTTCGAAGCGCGAGCTCCAGAGCTGGCGGTACCCTTCGATCCAGGCCGTCTCAGCCGAGAGGCGGCTGGGGCCGAGCTTGCACGTCCGTACGCGCCCGACCTTTTCCGTGGCGACGAGCCCGGCTCGCTCCAGGACGCCGACGTGCTTCTTCATGCCCGTGAGGGTCATGTGGAATTTCTCGGCAAGCTCCGTGATCGAAGCGTCTGCGCGCCCGAGCTGCTGCAGGACGCCGCGCCGGGTGGCGTCCGAGAGAGCGGCGAACGAAGCGTCCAAGCCGGCGCCTGAATACTGAACCATATGGCTCAGTGTCTAGCGCGGCGTTCGGCCATATGCAAGGTGAGATCGTGCAGGGAGGCACAACCGACCACGCCTGGTGTCCCGGTCTGGACTCTTCGCGCAGTCAGCACGCCGGAGCGAGCATGAGCGACGCCAGTCGCGAGAACGGTGATCCTGCTGTATGTGCGGAGGGCTGCATACAGCCGGTATCTGCTTTGAACGAGGTGCGTTACTTCACCGTTGTCGCGCCGAGCAGAGCTCAGAACTCCACTTCGTAGTGGACCCCGTAAGTCCAGAAGTCATCCACCACGTCCGGATACTCGTCGTACCAGGAGTGGCGGTCGACATGCCAAGCCGTGAAGCCGAGCCCGTGTCCCCGGTAGATGTTGGCGTACGCGCCGAGTTCCAGCCTCCCGAGTTGGTCCGTGCCGCGTGAGCCATCCAGGATGTAATACAGGTAGCGATCCATCTTCGCGTACAGGCGCCCGAAGCGTTCGTGGCGTAGGTTGGCCTCGAGCTTCAGCGCGCCGCCCGTCCCAAAGTTATAGGAGCGATTGGCCTCGTATTTGGCGTACGGGGACGTCAAGGAGCCGGTTGGTACAGCGAGCAGATCGACCTCCGTATCCACGGAGAAGCCGCTGCCGAGTCCCCAGTGCCCGTACCAGGACAGGCCCGTGCCCATCTCCGAGACCGAGTAGATGCCCTCGCTATTGCGCGTCAGCATCTGGGTGGTCCCGTTCGTGAAGTACTCGTAGCTCAACGTCCAGGCGAGCAAGTTGACGTTGTTTGCGCCCATCGAGAAGCGGTGGCCGAGCAACACGCCCATGCCGTCGAAGCCCTCCCCGAGGATGTTGTCGCCCACGCTGAGCTGTGCCGAAAAATTGAACGCCTCGAACGGGACGTTGAAGAAGGGCTTGGCGTACAGGTCCCCGTAGTCGAAGCGGATCCAGGAGCGAAACGTCTTGCCGATGCCGGAGCTGCCCGCCTGGCCGATGCCGTCGGGGCCGAGACGCAGATCCACGAGCAGCGGAAACTGCTTGGTCTTGGGTCCATCGGCCCAGGCGCGGCCACTGATCACTCGATCGAGGCCATTGACCGGACTGATCGCGAAAGCGGCAAACTCGCGCCAGAAGCGCCCGGCGCCAGATGCCGTTTCATCCACGACGTCGTTCGACAGGCGGTACAGCGCCTCGCCGAAGAAGTACCCGCCCCAGGTTGTCGTGGACCAGTCGTTGGTGGACGCTTGCTCCGTTTCCGCGAAGTACTCCCACGAGTACGAGCCAAGCATCGTGTAGGGCACGGCCTCCCAGAAGCTGAGCCCGTTCACGCGCGCGGTGGTGAAGTACATGCCGCCCTGATAGGGGTGGGCAAACGCATTGACCTCGAACTCGTTGTCATCCCACTGAAAGCCCGACTGGAAGTTGTGCTGCCAATCGGAAGGCTTGACCTTCGCGAAAGGAGCTCCGCTCGCGTACGAGATGCCCCACAAAGTGAAGTTGACGGCCAACGTGTCGAGCAAGGGCCAGAGGTAACTGCCGGCAGTACGTGTCTTCGAGGGCAGACTGAGATCGACCGCCGCGCTGCCCATCCCCGACTCCGGTGCCGCCACGCCGATCGCCTCGAGCGAGAGCTTTTGGGGGGCTGTTGGCGGTTCCGCTGCTGGCTGGGTCTCAGCCTGGGGCGGAGTGGGTTGAGAAGCTTCGGCAGGCGGCGCTCGGACAGGCTCTGACGCGGCCGGAGCTTGTGCAGACGCAAGCTGCGAGTGACCGACGACGCAAGCCGTTGCACCGAGCAGATGGAGTAACGGCTGAGACCGCAAACATGCGTTACGTGTTCGAATCATCGCGATGCTTCACTGTTGCAGCGTGCTCTTCCAAGAACATGCGCCTTGAAGCAGCCCCCGGGAGAACCTATACCCGACATCGAGGCGGGGAGTGGATACCAAAATTGCGTACCTCACACGGCGTGCGCGCTGGGCGAGCGCTGCGAGCCTGGAGAAACAGCGCCCAGCTGCAGACGCGTTTCTCGCACGCAACGCGGCGCTGTCAGCGGTCGCTGCGCTGATGGTTGCCTCGTGGGCGCTAGCCGCCTGCCAGGCCGATGGCAAATTCGAAGGCGTGCCTGCGTCCGTCTGCGCATCCGGCAAGATCTGGACGTACGAGGACAAGGACAGTCCGTTGATGAATCCGGGGCGCAGCTGTATTGCGTGCCATGTGGAATACAACGACCCGGCGCAGGCGCCGTTCTATACGGCAGCGGGCACCGTGATGAAGACCGAGCACGAGGGGGACGATTGTGCCGGCGTACCGGAGCTGACGGTGATCATCACGGATGCGGACGGCACCGAATGGCCCATGACAGGCAACAGCGTCGGAAGTTTCTGGCTCCCGCCCGATTCGCCCGTCGCCATGCCGTACACCGCGCGCATCGTGGACAAAGCCGGCAACGAGCGGGTGCAACAGGTGCCTGTCTCGGATGGGGATTGCGCGAGCTGCCACACCCGAGATGGCGCCAATGGCGCCGCGGGCCGTCTCCTGCCGCCCGAGGTCGCTGCGCCCTAGCATTCAGAGATCGAGGTCCGCGCGCCAAGAGCGCTGAGGCCATGCTCATGGTGGCGCGGGTCGCCGCCGGCGAGGCCTTTTGAGTTGTTCTGGCTCCCGATCGCGAGCGAGCATCGCGCGCGTGTCCTCCTGTAACCATCCGAGTGCCGCGGGTGCGCCGCAGGCACGCCCCGCAACCTTGCTGCACGAGCTCGGCAGCGCGTCCGTAACGTTCGCCATTTGCCGCACGTTGCTGCTCGGCTTCGACCTTCTGGTCATGGCCTTGACCCGTAGCTCAGACGCCTGTCCCGCGCAGGCACCCGTGCTCGGACCCGGTTGGGGCTGGCTCGATGCCTTCTTCCGCTGGGACTCGTACTGGTACCTGCAGATTGCCACCGACGGCTACAGTTTCGACCCCCACCAACAGAGCAATGTAGCCTTCTTTCCGCTCTACCCGTATCTCGCGCGCGCTCTGGGCTGGGTGCTCGGAGGACCAGCGGTCGGCGGCCTCGTGGTAGCGAATGTGGCGACCATCGTTGCGCTCTTTTATCTGCGGCGGCTCGGGCGAGCCCTCTTTGATGAGCGCGTGGGCCAGCTCGCGGGCGTACTGCTGCTCGTGTTTCCCACTGCGCTGTTTCTCTCGGTCTTTTACAGCGAGGGCTTGTTCCTGGCGCTGACCGTAGCCTGCATGTTCTACTACTTCCGCGAGCGCTTCGTGCTCGCCGGCGTGCTCGGCTTTCTCGCCGCGCTGACGCGCTCCACGGGCTTGGCGCTGTTCGGGGCGCTGGCGCTCGATCTGTGCGTGCGCGTGCTCCGCGGCCAGCAGCGCCCGCGCTGGCACATGCTCGCGCTGGGGCTCATCCCGCTCGGCCTGGTCGCCTACACGGTGCTGCTGAGGTACCAGGTCCACGATCCGTTGGCTCTGTCCAAGAGCATGAAGCACTGGCAGCGCGCCCCTGCCTGGCCCTGGGAGGCGCTCGTGAGGGCGTTCAGCGGTGTCGGCAGCACCAGCCCCTGGTTGAGCAAGGAACAGGCGTTCGTCGAAGCGGTCTTCGGCGGCAGCTTTCTCGCGCTGGGGGCTGCCATGGCGGCGCAACGGTGGCCGGTGGCGCTGTGGAGCTACGTCGTGCTGGGGGTGCTGATGCCGCTATCGACTCAGAACATCGCCGGCCTGATGCGCTACGTGCTGGTGCTGTTTCCGGCATTTCTTTTCCTGGCCTGGCTGTGCCGGGACCGGCGCGATCTCCAGCGCGTCATCATCGCTGCCTCGGCCTGCTTTTTGGGCGTCTACAGTGTGCGCTACATGCACTGCTATTGGTCCGGCTGACGATTTCGTGAATTCTCCCACGTGGGTAGTCCGACTATCCACCTTTCGGGAACGCCTGGCCGTTATCCATGCCGGTTCGGGTGATGCCTTGGTTGCCTATGCGGGCCAATCCAAAGTCGCTCAACCGCGGAGTCCCATCCTCAGCGAGCAATACGTTCTCGGGTTTGATGTCGCGGTGGACGATATGCAGGTGGTGCGCGCGCGCGAGGGCATCGCTCAACTCCAGTGCGATGTGCAGAACGCGCTGAACCGGCAGGCCCGAATCCTGTTGACGCAGCAGGTCTCGCAAGCTGCCTCCGCCCACGTGCTCCATCACGATGTGCAGCCGGCCTGTGTCCATCACGGTAGTTAGCAGCTCGACGATATTGGGATGCTCCAACTGCCGTAAGATCTCTCCCTCGCGCTCGAAGCGCTGCCGCAGCTCGTCCGAGCCCTCCAGCAGCTCGCTGCGCAAGGATTTGATGGCGACACGTCGCCCCGTAGTTCGGTCGTGCCCCAGATGGACCACTCCCATTCCCCCCTTCGCGATCAGCGCCCCGAACTCGAAGCGCCCACCGAGGAGGCGCCGTGCCACGAAGGTGGAGGGGGCGTCGGTCGGGTCCAGGCTGCTCGCTGCAGCTGCCACCGCTTCGGCGCAGCTATCGCAGTCTGCGAGGTGCGCTTCCACTCGCGCCCGTGCCGTAGGGGCCAGCGCTCCGCACGCAAACACGGCAAGCGTCTCGTCGTCGATGCACTCGGATGTCGCTTCTAGCCCCACGGGCGCAGGGTATCACGGAACGTTCGCGTCCAGCATCGGATGGGGCGCGGTCTCGCGAGGCAACGCACTCCGTCGTTAGGGCTCACTTTGCCGTCGCAAAATAGTGCCCGTCCGCGAGGTCCGCGAGCAGGTTGGCATGGCTGGGCTTCCAGGCGAGCAGCTCGCGCGTTCGCGCGCTCGACGTCCAGTTGTCGAGCTGCGCGACCATGCCCAGGAACCCGCCGAGGAGTTTGCCGGCGTCTTCCGCAGCGATGCTCTTCGCCGGCAGCCCCAGCCCGCGGCCGATCGCCTCCGCTATGGATCGGAAAGGGACGCCCTCATCGGCGGCGGCGTGCAGGCGCGAGCCCGCAGGCGCTGATTCGACCGCGAGGCGATAGAGGCGAGCGGCGTCGAGCGTGTGCACCGCAGGCCAGCGCGCTGAGCCGCCCGCCACGTACGCGGCGAAGCCGTTCCTGCGCGCCGCGTCGATGAGCATCGGGATGAAGCCGTGGTGATCGAGCGAGCTGTGTACGTGGGTGCCAGCCGTACGATCGAGCTGCGTACACCACGCCGTGCGAGCTCGAGCGAGAGGTTCTCGGAGGCGACGCGCGGCTTCCCGCCTGCTTGTCCCGCGTCCTGCTCCGTGCCCGCGCGTCCGCGAACGCTGTGCGCGAGGAGCATTGTGCCGGTCGTGTTCACGAACGGCTTGCCCGAGTCCGCGAGCGCCTCGCCGATGGCCTCGACCGCTCGCAGGTCCGCGTTGACCGCGCCCATGAAGTCGCCGCCGGCCAACGCGAGATCATGCTTGAAGGCCAGGTGGATCACTCCGTCGCTGCTCCTCGCAGCGGCTTGCAGCCCGTCGAAATCGTCGAGGGTGGCGCGTAGCACTTCGGCCCCAGTCGCTGCGATCTTCTCGGCGGACGCCTCGGAACGCGCGAGCCCCAGGACCTGGTGGCCAGCGGCCAACAGATCGCGAACGACGGGTAGACCGATGTGGCCGGACGCACCGGTGACAAAAATACGCACGAGCCAGGGCATCGTCGAGCGCATTGCTGGGGCACCGGCCGGTTTACCGCCGCTCGACGCGGTCGTTTCCGCCTTCGAAGTGGCGGGTGCACAGATCGAGGAGCGCCGCGACCTCAGCTACGTGCGGGCGCGCTACGCGCTCGTGTGCCAGCACCCCGAGATTCAGGAGCGCGAGCTGATCAAGCTCGCCGCGCTCGCGGCGGCAACGACGAAGGCCCTGCACGCTCGCGGTGTCCCGGAACCCGAGGCGAGCCTCGCCGCGCAGGCGGGCATCGCCGTCTTCAAGATCGGTTTCGAGCGCTGGTTGGACGAGGTGAAACCGCTCGACCTCGCGGCACACATTCGTTCGGCGGTGGATGCACTGCGCAGAGTCACGGCCGAGGCGGAAATAGCGCAGGCACCGACGAAAAAGAGGAAATCGGCAGCGCGCGCCACCGGACGGGGATGAGCGCGGCCCTCCTGCCTACGCCGGCTTGCTCCCGTCGGCGGCGCCCCAGCGCTCCAGCTGCTCGATCGTGGGCGGCACCAGGCGACCACCGGGCTGCCAGTGATCGCCGTTGCGTGTTTCTGCCCACGAGCACACGTCGCAGGCACGCACCAGTTGCTGCGTGCCTTCTTCCATCAGGATGCGCAGCTCGCTGTCCTCGAGACGGGGACACACGACGCCAGACTCGATGGTGAGCCCGGACCAGAATATGTCCCGGACTCGCATCGCCAGTTGATCGACGGAGCCTGGCGGAACCAGCCGCAACTGGCGCACCTCCTCCGCGGCATTCAGCGAGGAGCTCTCGATCGGGTAACGCGCGAGCACGAGAGACGAGTAGCCGCGCAGCCCATAGTCTTCCTGAAGCGCTGGGCTGAACGCTGCCAGCTGACGTTGCAGCCAGCCTTGCAGCCCCACCAGGAGCTCGCGCGCACCCACCTTCGACCCCAGCCCGTTCAGCTGCGGGAGCAGCGCCGAATACGCCTTCTTCCAGTTCATATCCGTTGCTTCTGGCGTGGATTGCGCCGAGCGCTTTCATCAGTACGCGAATCGTGAAGGGTACAGGTCCAGGCCAGGTCGGTCGAGGCGGTTTTGCCCGTTCTCCTTCCTGGTTTGCAACGGTTCAGGATTGTGCGGCAGATCGTTCGCGCGCGACACTGGCGCGATGACGTGGGACCGATCCGTCGTAGCGATGGCGAGCTTGGCGCTGGCGCTCTCGTCCGGGGGCTGCGGAAATGGCGATACCTCGCGTGACGTCGAGCACGAGGTGCTCGGGGCGCAGGACGGCTGGGCCTCCGTCGAACCGGGGACGACCGGTGGAGCGCTGGCGACGCCGGAGCAGACCTACGTCGTCCACAATCGCGCGGAGTTGCTCGCGGCGCTCAATGACGGAGCGATCCCTTCGGAACCGGCTGCCCCGATGCGAGGCGAAGCGCGGCCGCCGCCCGCCACCCCCTCCGATGCACCCAAGATCATCGTCCTGGAGGGCACGATCGACTTGAACGTCGACGATGCGAATCAGCCGCTGAGCTGCGAGGACTACTACCAGGATGGCTACTCGCCGCGGGCCTTTGACACCGAGGCGTGGGGACGCAGCAACCGGAACGGGCCACTCGAGGACGCTCGCGACGCGTCGCACCTCGCGCAGCAGAAGCGGATCCGGGTGCGCGTCGGCTCCAACACCACCCTGGTCGGGCGCGGCGTGGACGCGCGCTTGCGCGGCGCATGGCTCGACATCCGGGGTGGTGCAGATGCGAACGTGAGCAACATCATCATTCGCAACCTCACCATCGAGGACACGTACGACTGCTTTCCGGATTGGTTTCCCACGGATGAATTCGCCGGGGAATGGATCGCACAATACGATACGATCTCCATCCGCAACGCCGATCACATCTGGATCGATCACAACACCTTCCAGGACCGCGAAACGCTAGACTCACTGTGGCCGGATCGGCTGGGCGCGAAGTACCAGACGCACGAACAACAGCTGCTCATCCGCAGCGCCTCGGACCTGGTGACGGTCTCCTACAACCGTTTCATCGATCATGATCAGGTGATGCTGATCGGCTCGGCAGACTCCGCCGGCGACGAGGGCAAGCTGCGCGTCACGCTGCATCACAATCTGTTCCGCAATACGGGGCAGGGCACACCGCGCGTGCGCTTCGGCCAGGTCCACCTGTACAACAACCTGTACGACCAGGTCGGCAACAGCGACTACAAGTACAGCTGGGGCGCCGGCTACGAATCGGCCATTTACGCTCAGAACAACTTCTTTGCGGCGGATGCGAGCCTCACCCCCGATCGCTTCATCAGCCGCTTCGACGGCACCTCCCTGTTCGAAAGCGGAACGCTGGTCGACGTCGGTGAGCCCCAGCCGGTCGACGTCGTCGCGGCCTGGAACGAGAACAACGACCCGGACCTGACCCCGGACGTGGGCTGGGCGCCCGCGCTCTGGAGCCTCATCCAGGGGACGATCCAGGTCTCCGCGACCGTTTCGCGGGAGTCCGGCCCCGTCGAGTGGTAGAGGGCTCGGCGCTGTTGCACGGAGGGCGACGCCAGGATGGCCCTCCTGGCGTCGAGCCTGGACGCGCGAATCGAGCCCCTGAACGCCTCCGCCGTGCAAAGCTAGCTCACGGGCTCCTGCAATTCTGGAACGCAGAGCGGCACCGACGCCGCCGGCACGAGTCGGGGGATCAGCGGCGTCAGCCCTGTCGAGCTCCAGTCGCCTGGCAAGAGCGTGGAGCACTCCTTGCCTCCGATCCGATCCATGAGCGTGGTCGCGTCCTTGTAGACTCGACCCGTTCGATGCAACGCCAGGAGCGCGCGTCCGAGCGGCATCGATTGGTAGCGCTCCGGCCAGCGCTCGCGCAGAAGCGAGCGAACGAGCGGGGCATGGCGCGAGCTCATCCAGGGGAATAGATGGTGCTCCACGTGAAATCCGAAGCGCATCGTGCACCACTCCGCCCAGCGCGGGACAGTGACGCTGAGGGAATTGAACAAGGGATCGTTGACGTCCGAGAGCGGGCTCAGACTGTGATTGGTGAGAATGAAACCCATCACCACGACATTGGCCACCAGCAATGGCAGCGCGAAGCCGAACAGAAAAGTATTCCAGCCGCTGAAGAGGGCGAGCAAGAGCCAAGCGACAGCCGCGATTCCGCTCTCCAGCAAAGCGAGCCTTTGTTGACGAGCGGAGAGCAGTCCGTACGTCTTCGCTCTCAACAACATGTGAGCGCTCTGGATCGAAAAGCCGATCAACAGGCTGAGCACGCCATTGGGCCGGCTGCCGCCCGGCCCGAGGTGGTCGGTGACGATGCGCAAGAGAGGATGCTTCTGGTACTGGGCGAGGGTTGGGTATGCATCCGGGTCGACATCGGCATGATTGGTATTCCCGTGGTGCACGCAGTTGTGCCAGGCGATCCACAGCCGAGGGGAAATCATGAAGGGCAAGAAGCAGATCGTGCCCACCAACCGGCGCATTCGCCGGCCTCGCACGACAGCGCCGTGCAGTGTTTCATGCGCGAGAAATGTGAGGGCTGCAAAGCTCGCGCCGATCAGCAGCGACACGCCGCTGGCCGCCCACCACGGCACCCAGCCCGCAGCCAGACTCGTGATTCCGACCGAGATGACACAGACGTGAAGCGGCAACCACCACAGGCGCGACCGCGAGGGCTCGAACGTGTGCTTGGGAAGAAAAGGGCCGAGCTCACGCGCGTAAAAGGAAGCAGGACGCAGCATTACGCTGGAGTGTGGACCGGCTCTGAAGCGGCCCCCGTCACGGTTGAGTCAGCCAGCGCCGCACGCCTTCCAGCGCCACAGCCCCAAAAGATCGCTCAACGTTTGAGCCCCGTGTTCAACTTTCCCACGCGCGCACAGATGGCGCGACTCGCCCGCTGAAGAGCGCGACCTTGGACATGAGCGAGTTGCTCGACGAGCGCTTCGAGCGTACCTGCCGAGATGCCCTTCACGCTGCGCTCGGCCAGCGCGCGGCGTTCCTTGTCCACTCCGGCTGGAGTCGGCCTTTCGAGGACAGTCTGGAAGGACCACCAGGCATCGTGACCCAGCCTGAGATAGAGTCTGCTGAAGCCTGGGCTTGGCGGCTCGATGATGCCCAAGCATTGCCAATCCGCTGGAAGTGAGCCCCCGAGCTGCTTGCCAAAGTTCAGCCAGGCGCGTTCGCCCGCCTCCGGCGCCGCGGGCGATTGCCAGTCCTCGAGCGGGCTGTCCAGATTGAGGTCCATTGCGCAGGCGATCGCGTGGCCACGGCGCAAATAGTCGACCAGCAGCGGACCGTTTTCACTCGAGTCTGCCGCCATGGCGGCGAAGCCCGCGCCTGCGTCGGAGAGCGACAGGTTGGCTTTGACGTCGCTGATGCTTTGACCGTCTCGCCCTGCGATCATCAAGGTGCGAATCTTGATCGCTATCTCCGGTTCGAGCTCTTGCAGCGCGGCCATCAGCCGGGCTCTGGGGAGCGCGCCCTGCGCCTCTGCACCGCTCGGCTCCGATACCCGAGACTGAACGGCACGACCCGATGGGAGATGTCCGCGCGTTTCTCTGTTGTCCAAAGACAGCGCGCCGGCGAGCTGAAGTACGCGCCGCAGCGCAGCTTCGCAATCTGACAAGTCTGCGCCTGGGGCCACAGCTTCGCGCGCGCGCGCATGTGCGGACTGTCGAGCCACGACAGGCTCTGCTCCCGCGCTTCGGTGTTTGCCTTTGTTTGGCGGCATTGACTCGCTTCTTCCACTCCCGCAGCGCGCTGACTCGCCTTCGTTGCTGCGCTCTTTGCGCTCCTGCGCCCCTGCCGAGGGTTAACCGACCCCCGAGCGCCATCGCCCCCGAGTGCCATCGCCCCGAGTGCCATCGCCCGGCATGCGCCAGCGATCGTGCTACCGAGCAACGCGTCTCATATGTGTATCACGGCCTGCTCGAGGATACCAACGGCTCGTGGTCGAGCAGGTGCATGGGGTGCAAAGGGATGTGGCGCATTGGCGAGGCCAGCGTGCCGCGCACGCGCGAGCTCGCTGGCGCGTGAGAAACCCGAATGTCGGTGCGCATGAGGCAAGATGTGCAGCGACGACCACAATGACGTGGCGCGCAGGCTTGGGGGCGCGATCTGGTGAACCAGCGCGGACCGCTGAAAAAAGCCCGATCAGCGCTTGGGCATGTGCATCCACATCGAGGCGCGCGCGGCCTTCTTTGCCGCGTCGCGGGAAACGCCTGGCTAGTGAGGAAGGAGCGTGCTAGCGTATGGACGCAAGCCAGTTTTCGCCGTGCCACCACTCTGGTTGCCGCCGGTAGCCGGCAAGAGTGACAGCGGTTGACCATAGGCTGATCAGGCTGAGCATAGGCTGATCAAACAGGGCCCGTGCACTGATTGGGCTGCAGGGGTGGGCGGCGCAATCGAGTAATTCCGGCGAGTCGCCTGCGCAAGAAGCCTCATGGGGCGGCTTGGCAGTGTGGATCGTCGGCGAATATTCAATGATTCGAGCGCGGTCGCGCGTGGCTGAGGCCGTGCGTCGGGCGAGCAACAGGGTGCCGGCTTCGCGTGGCAGCTACTCCGGCGACCGAAGCTGCAACGGTATCGATGCGTTGCGAGTCCGTAGCCGTGATCTTCATTCACATCAGCAAGAAAGAAGTTGAGCCATGAGCGAGGGCACCGTCAAACGCAAGACCGAGCGCGGATTCGGCTTCATACGGACCAACCGGGGAAACGATCTGTTCTTCCACATGTCGGCCGTCGAGGGCACGACGTTCGATCTCCTGCGGGAGGGCCAGCGGGTATCGTTCGTTGAAACGAAGGGTGACAAGGGGGCGCGCGCCGAAAACGTGAGGCCGCTGTGAGCCACACTGTGAGCCATGCAATGAGCCCCGCTGTGCGGGCACTCGAGCCGGCTGCCGTGATTCGGCCGGGGGCGGAATATCATGACCCGGCTTGGCTGGTTCAGCGCGCCTGGAGTGCGGTTCGATTGCCCCGATTGCAAGCCATGATTCGCGCGATCATTGGAGAGTTGCAGGCGATCGCTCCGGGTGAGGTGCTCGGCAAAGACGAGCTTCGGGCCGCTCCGGGGCCCAGTCTACCGGATCCGGTCAGCGAGGCGCTGCGTGCGTGCAGTGAAGAGCTGCGGGACGCCTGCGGGATCGCGGGGTCGCAAGTCGCGCGCGCGGCGCATTGTAGCCTGGTGCGTCGCTACATCTCCCAGCAGCCGGCGGCGTGGGAGCAGGCGTTTGGTGCCGCGCTCGAGAAGTATCGCCACGCGGCGTGCACGGCGGTGCAGGCAGCCATTCGTTCCGAAGCGACCGTCACCTGACCACCGAGTCTGGAGCCCGGGGATGCAGCGGGCGAGGCTTGGGTTCGCGGAACCTCGTGTCGCCGGCTGGGATGGCAAAATGTCCCAATCAGTAGCGATTGATATGAAGAATGCGTTCGACGCGCGGGTCTTTGACTGGATGGTGTCGCCCGTCAACACCCTCCAGGAAGGGACACGGTTGACGGAGGCCGCTCGGCAGCTCGACGTGCTGGACGTCTCTGCTTTACCCGTTCTGGACGCGAGCTCGCGACTGAGCGGCGTGTTCAGCAGGTCCGAGTTGCTGCAGGCCGGGCGCTTCGTGAGCGAAAATGGCGAGCGCGAGCGCTACCTGCGCTTGCCCGACTCGCGCGTCGCAGATTTCATGAAGACGCGCGTGTCGGTGACGCGCCGGAACTTGTCGCTCGCGGCCTGCGCGCGCCGCATGCACAAACAAAACCTGCACCGCTTGTATGTCGCGGAGGACGGGCCGCTCGAGGGCGTGGTGAGTACGCGAGAAATGCTGTGCGCGGTGGCGCGGGCGGCGCTCGAGACGCCGCTGTCTCAGCTTCTCCAGCGCGCGATCGGCGCGATCTCCGTCCGCGATTCCCTGGCCTCGGCCATGGCCCGCTTGCGCGGGAACTCCGCGCTCATACTCGTCGTCACTGACAATGAGCGGCCCGTCGGGGTGTTCTCGCGCGCCGACGCCGCGATCTCGCGGGAGGCGGATCCGACAGAAGCGGTTGCGCTCTGGATGGACCCGAAGGTGGTGTGCCTGCCCGCCGAGCTGCCCGCGCATCGCGGTGCGCAGCAGCTGTATGAAGCCAAGAGCCGCTACGTCGTCGCCTGTGAGGGGTCCACCGTCGTTGGCGTCATCTCCGGGCTGGGCTTCACCGAGCTGGTCGCAACGAACGGCCACGTCTAGGGCGCGAGCGCAAAAAACGCGCACGGCCTTCTTTCGCAGAAATCGCTCGAAGCGCCTTTCGGCGCAACGAGCTTCACGCAGATCACGGAACAGCATTCATGATGAGCAACCCGACAGCAAAAGATCAGAGCCTGCCCAGCTCGGCGTCAGCCGGAGCCTCGGCAATTCCAGCGCCCGCGACGAAGAGCTTTTCGCTCTCGCTGCGCGAAGCCGACCGCGCCGTACTGCGCCCGGTAGTGGCGGAGCTCGAGAGCGAGCTCGCGAGCCTGCAAACACAAGCGAATCACGACGGCTATGCGCAGGCTACAGCCAGGCTCACTTCGCACTGGCGTCGTTTGGTGGAGATCATGGCGCTCGGCACGCCACCGGAGCTGCGTAGCTGCCCCCATTGCGGTTATGGCATCAACGCTGCGGCCACACGCTGCATTCAGTGCTGGAAAGAATCGCAAGGTAAACCACGTGGGCTGACATGACATGAGGCGATGACGTCCCTCGCCGTGCGCCGCATTGTTCGCAGCGCGGGTTGCTGCTGCGACGCGTACATGCTACGAGCAATGACTGCACCGGGTGCCGGCAAGGCCCCGTGGTTCCCTTCGCGAGCCCTGCTGACTTCGGAGGCCACGCCTCTCGAAGAAGCCCGTTTTTCAAGCGCGTCGACCGTTATGCGAAGGATATCGAGCTCGGCGATTCCGAAGGACGCCGCATGGATCGAAGAATACCAGTTCGCACGAAAGCAGGGCTTGCTCCTGCGTCTACCGGCAGCGCGCAGCTGCCTCCGCGGGTGCGACCCGAAACGTCGGTAGCTAACCCCGCATCCTTCGATGCGCTGCTGCGACGCGCCATCGAGCTGTCGCGGAGTGAATGCGACGAAAAGTCAGGCTCACGTGAAGAGCTCGCTGCCACGTTGCGCGCGTTGCTGCCGGAAGCTCGCGCCAAGCTATGCATCGTGATGACCGCGGGGCGCGATGGCGTGAGCCTCGGATCGGCTCACGCGAGCGTCGCGGCCGCGCCGCGAGGCCCCGAAGGTTCAGAGTTCGAGAGCGCGGGTGACGAGCTGGGCGACTATCTGGCGCGCGGTCATGCGATCGCGTGCGCCACGCAGTTCCAGTTGGACGCTCCGCTCGATCGCTGGTCTGCGTCGGAGAGTGGTGAGCTCGAGGAGCGGGTCTGGCTTCGCTTCGGCAAGCAGCTCGCCAGCACTCCTCCGGAGGAGTGGGAATGCCTGGGAGCAGTGGCGTCCGGGGATCGCCTGGCGCAGCTCTACTTGCGGCTCGGCAAGGCCTCGTGGTGGTCTTTCGGCGCAGTGCTCGATCGGCCTTCGCCCGAGACGGTGCGGAGGGATGCTCGGGGACGTTCCGGGCGCCATTCCAAGCTCGGCACATTGCGGAAGGTTGCGGAGCGGCGCTGTGAGCCGGACCGGCGCGCATTGCGGCGCGCACTGCGAGCCATCCGCGCGCGCACTGGCAAGTCGCTGGAGGCCTGACGGCAGTACCCCTCGGCTTTCCGCCGAGAAGGCTACGGGTGCTTCATTGGAACAATTCGAGCTCGCCGCGCGAGCTCCAGTCGAGGAGGCAATGATGGGCGATCGATCACCGAAGTCCAAGCAACGTGACCAGAAGCAGAAGGACGCCGCCAAGGCGAAAGAGAAGACGAAGAAGCAGGACCTGACGGCAGTCGGGCGTGCCAACGTCGCCGGCAACAAAAAGTAGAAGACCGCTCTATCTCGGTGTGAGAAAGAGCGGCCTGCTACGCCGCGGTCGCCGGGCTCGCGAGGGCGATACCGGCGACCCCCGGGCGATCAACATCAACAGAGACTGTTCAACAGAGACTGTTCAACAGAGACTGTTCAACAGA
>JAICTU010000024.1 GCA_025936205.1 Polyangiaceae bacterium
CGAGCAGGTGCAGAAGGCGGATGGGCTTCAAGACGCGTTGAAGTCGGTGCTGCAGGCGAAGCCCGCTGCCGCGAGCAAGAGCCTCGATCCGCGGCACCTCGGAGAGCTCGTGCAGCAGCACGGCGGTCAGGCCTGGCAAGCGGTGAGCCTGGTCTTCGGTGCTGCCAGCGCGGCGGTCGTGGGCATCTTTGTCTTCATCTATGGGTTTTACACGTGCCTGGTCGACGGCGAACGCGCCCGTCACTGGATCGTCGATCATTCGCCGCTCGAACCCTGGCAGACGGAGCGCCTGGCGGCCGCATACGAAGAGACGGGGCGCGGGTTGCTGATCGGCGTGGGCTTGACCGCCCTGTTTCAGGGTGCCGTGGCCACGGTGGGTTATCTCATCATCGGTGTACCGCAGGCGCTCGTGTTCGGCTTGGTGACCGCGCTGGCCGCGCTGATTCCGTCGATCGGTACAGGCCTGGTTTGGGCGCCACTGGCGATCGGGCTGTTCGTGGCAGGCAAGCCGGGCGCCGGTGCTGCTGTGCTCGGGCTCGGGGTGGTGATCTCCGTTGCGGATAACTTCGTACGACCGTTGGTCTCGAAGCATGCCAACCTCGATCTGCCCGCCTATCTGCTGTTCGTGGCCATGCTGGGCGGGATCATGATGTTCGGCGCTTGGGGTCTGCTGGCAGGGCCCCTCTTCGTGCGCCTCGCGATCGAGGCCCTGCGTATCGGCCACGAGCGGCGGGAGCTGGGGCAGGCGCCGGACCTGGTCCGCACCGGCGTCTAGCCGCCCAGCCGTCGAGCATCACATCGGCGGCAGAACACACATGTCTTCTGCCAGCCCGGGCAAGGGCGCGAGGGTGTTGATGTAGGCGGAGACGTCGTGCGCGTCCTCGTCCGTCATGCCGGCGAACAAGCCGAGCATTGGCGGGCAGATGCCGTTGCCGGTCTTGTCTTTACCCCGTTTGATGACCGCGACGATGTCTTCCAGTTGGTGCGCGCGGGTCGCCCGGGGCGTAGGGTTCAGAGGGTCTCGCGCAGGATGCGATGGCCGTAACCCGGCAACTCGAAGCTGGGCGGCACCGCTCGTTCGTCGAACAAGTCGCGCGCCGGGCGCAGCAGCTGGCACGTCACCGGGCGAGCGCCATGGTTGAGCACGAAGTGCAGTGCCGTCGAGTGATTGCGCCGGGTCAGCACTTCGGCAGCGGCGTCCGCGGTCGTCACGGCGGGCGCCCCGTTGCTCGATGCTGCACCGACGTATTCACGCAGGAGCCAATCGAGCACGGCGTCGTTCAGCGCCACCCCGCAATGCACGACCGCACCCGAGCCGCAGCGGCGGCGCGTCACCGCCGCACTGCCCGCGAACCAGCCATTCGCGTAATGGGCGAGCAGCTCCGTGTCAGGCTGCCGCAATTCCAGGATTTCCGCGTAGGAGGTGGCCTCCACGGACTGCCCGGAGCGAGCACAGCGCAAGCGCGCTGGCTCATCGAGCGTCGTGGTTTCCCCGTTCGCGGTGCCGGTCAAGGCCGCGAGGGCCCCGGGCGGCTCGTCAGCAAAGGAGCCCTGCAGGTCGGTCGAGCGATGACCCGCAAGGGGCCCGACGATCAGCAGGCCGCCCGTGCGTACGAATTCGCTCAACGCGCCCACATCTGCAGCGTCGAGAGCGACGGCGAGGGGCAACAGAGCCACGGAGTACGGTCGCCGCTGCGCCTCCGCGAGCGGGCCCAACCCGACGTCCCGGGGGCGCAAGCTGTCTTCATTGAGGCCCCAGCGGCGGAGCCCCGCGCGGCCTGTCTCCACGCCGCCCAGATGCTCCCCGATCCAGGGCTCCACTTCGCAGGCGACTTGCTGCCGATACGAAACGAGCCGCGCCACTGCGACGTCGGGCCAGGTGCTGGCGATCAGCTCGGCGTGGGGCGCGAGCGCAGCGATCAGGGCGCGCGCTTCCTGGTAGTGCCGGCCGGGCTCGCCCCAGTGTGGAAGCAAGCCGCCCCAGTTGGCCTCTTGCGCCGCCGGGAAGCTGCGCCAGCGAAACCAGGCGAGCAGGTTGCAGCCGTGTGCAATGGACTGGAGCGCCGTCAGGCTCAGCTCGCCGGGCGGAGATGCCGGCAGGCGATAGCTGGTCTGGCCCACCTGGCTCGCCTGTTGTTCGACAACCCACAAGCGCTTGGCGTAGGCACGGAAACGCCCGTAGTTCAGGCCCATCGCCGGACGAGCCTCGGCCGCTCTCGCAAAGCGCGGGTAGTGATCGTGACCGTAGATGTCGAGGCCCTCGAGCAGGGCCGCCCGATCGATCGGACCGAAGGGGCAGTTGTGGAGCACCAGCGCCTCGGGATCGGCAGCCACGATCTGCCGGCGCTGCCGGTGCAGGAACTCGAGCGCCAGATCCGAGAGAAAGTGCCGGTAGTCGGCGCACTGGTGATGGTTCAAGTAGGCCGTGGTGGGCCCCGGCAGATCCGCCTGGCCGAAGTGGTCGAGCTGATTCGACCAGAACGCGAGCCCCCAGGCGGCATTGAGCGCGGCGATGTCGCGGTAGCGGCGGGCGAGCCAGGCTTGAAAGGCGGCGCGCGCGGACTCGCCCCAGAGCTCACCCAGGTGGCACCACATCTCATTGTCGATCTGCCAGGCCCAGATGCGCCCGTCCCCCGCGTAACGCTGGGCCATGGCCTTCACGATCGCATCGCACGCGGCACGATATGCCGGCTGCGTGTAGTCGTAGTAGCGGCGCGAATGGCGGTACCAGGGGGCCCCGTGCTCTCGGCGCGCGATGATCTCGGGGTGCGCTTCTTCGAGCCAGGCAGGCGCAGCGTACGTCGGCGTGCCGAGGATGACGCCGAGCCCGTGCCGGGCGCAGAGCTCCAGCACCTCATCGACCACCGACCAGTCGAAGCGTCCGGCTGCTGGTTGCATCAGCGTCCAGGACCCCTCGCCCCAGCGGATACACTCGAGCCCCGCTTCGCGCATCAGGCGCACGTCCTCCGCCCAGCGCTGCCTCGGCCATTGATCGGGATACCAGCACACGCCGAAGCGCAGACGATCGTCGTGCTTCAACACCGCTCGTCAGCCTTTCGGGTGCACGTCGTCAATCCAGCGCACTTCTTCGGGCAGGTCTGCGCTGGGAATGTCGAGGTTCACCACGATCGGCTCCTGGCCGCTGCGCACGACCACGCACTGCAGACCTTCGTCGCCGCTCGCGTTCATCTCCTGGTGGGGCACGAAGGGCGGCACGTAGATGAAGTCGCCGGGGCCGGCCTCCGCCGTGAACTGCAAGGCATCCCCCCAGCGCATCCTGGCTCGCCCCTGCACCACGTAGATCACGCTCTCGATCTCGCCGTGGTGATGCGCACCGGTCTTGGCGCCCGCGTGGATGTGCACCGTGCCCGCCCAGATCTTGCTCGCCCCGACCTGCGCGTGAGTGATCGCTGCGGCGCGTTCCATGCCCGGGGTCTGCGGGGTGTTGGTATCGAGCTCGCCGGCGCGGACGACGCGCACGCCGTCGAATTTCCAGTCCGTGGTCGCCATCGTGCGACCTCGCTAGCACGGAGGCGCGCGCGCAGCGAGGGTCCAGCGCCTCAACTCAGCCAGACCGACACGGACTGCAGCTCAGCCCGCCGTTTTGCGCTTCTTCCCTGCCGATCTGGTGCGCGCGGTGGCCACCCGTCCCGCCCCTCCGACAAACACGGCCAGATGCTCCCCGGTGAGCGTGGAGCTCGCCGCCACCAGCTCGGCAGGCGTGCCTTCGAACACGACGCGGCCGCCCTCGTGACCCGCGCCCGGACCGAGGTCGATGATCCAATCGGCGTGGGCCATCACCGACTGGTGGTGCTCGATCACGATCACCGACTTGCCGGCGTTCACCAGCTCGTCGAGCAGCCCGAGCAGCTGCTCGAGATCGGCCAGGTGGAGGCCGGTGGTTGGTTCATCGAGCACGTAGATGCCGCCGTCTTCGCCCATGTGCGTGGCGAGCTTCAGGCGCTGGCGCTCGCCGCCGGAGAGCGTGGTGAGGGGTTGTCCGAGGCGCAGATAGCCGAGCCCCACGTCGCTCAGCCGCTGCAGGATCGTCTGCGCGGCGGGCAGGCTCGTCTTGCCCGGCCCGAAGAAGGCGAGCGCATCCGTGACCGACAGGTCCAGCACGTCGGCGATGTTGAGCTTGCCCAGCCGGTATTCGAGGACGGAGGCCTGGAAGCGCTTGCCCTCGCAGTCCTCACAGACCGTGGAGACGCCGGCCATCATCGCCAGATCGGTGTAGATCACGCCGGCGCCGTTGCAGGTGGGGCAGGCCCCTTCGGAGTTGGCGCTGAACAGGGCGGGCTTGACGTTGTTGGCCTTGGCGAACGCCTTGCGGATGGGCTCCAGGAGCTCCGTGTACGTCGCCGGGTTGCTGCGGCGTGAGCCGCGGATCGGGGTCTGATCGACGGAGACCACCCCTTCCCTGCCCGAGACCGAGCCGTGAATGAGGGAGCTCTTACCCGACCCCGCGACGCCCGTCACCACCACCAGCACGCCCAGGGGGATGTCGACGTCGACATCCTTCAAATTGTGGGTCTTGGCGCCGCGCACCTTCAGCGCGCCCGAGGGCTGGCGCACTTCGGCTTTGAGCGCAGCGCGGTCGCTCAGGTGGCGGCCCGTCAGCGTGTCGCTGGCGCGGAGCCCCTCCACCGTACCTTGAAAGACCAGCTCGCCGCCCGCGCTGCCCGCACGCGGCCCGAGGTCGACGACGTGGTCGGCAATGGCAATGGTCTCCGGCTTGTGCTCGACCACCAACACGGTGTTGCCCTTGTCGCGCAGGCGCAAGAGCAGGCCGTTCATGCGCTGGATGTCATGCGGGTGCAGCCCGATCGTCGGCTCGTCGAAGACGTAGGTCACATCCGTCAGCGACGAGCCGAGGTGGCCGATCATCTTGGTGCGCTGCGCTTCACCGCCCGAGAGCGTACCAGTGGCCCGATCCAGGCTGAGGTAGCCGAGGCCGATCTCCACGAAGGCGTCGAGGGTGTGGCCCAGCTTCTCCAGGAGCGGAGCGACGGACGGCTCTTTCAGGCTGCGCACCCAGCCGACGAGCTCGTTGATCTGCATCGCGCAGGCGCCGGCGATGTTGATGCCCTTGATCTTGGAAGACAGGGCGTCCTTGCTGAGCCGGGTGCCACCGCAGTCGGGGCAGCTGCTGAACGTGACCGCGCGCTCCACGAAGGCGCGGACGTGCGGCTGCAGGCCGTCGATGTCCTTGGAGAGCATCGACTTCTGGATCCTCGGGATCAGGCCCTCGTAGGTCAGGTTGATGCCGTCGACCTTGATCTTGGTCGGCTCCTTGTGGAGCAGGTCGTGCAGCTCTTTCTTCGTGTACTTGCGGATCGGCTTGTCGGGGTCGAAGAAGCCGCAGCCGTTGAAGATGCGCCCGAACCAGCCCTCCATGCTGTAGCCGGGAATGGTGAGCGCGCCTTCATTCAATGACTTCTCGCCGTCGTAGAGCTGGGTCAGGTCGATGTCGCTGACCGAGCCCATACCCTCGCAGCGCGGGCACATGCCGCCGGCGCGGGAGAAGACGCGCTTTTCGCTCTTGCGCGCGCCCTTTTCGACGGTGATCTCGCCCACCGCACGCACTGACGGAATGTTGAAGGAGAAGGCGTTCGACGAGCCGATGTGGGGCTTGCCAAGGCGACTGAACAACACGCGCAGCATCGCGTTCGCGTCGGTGGCGGTGCCGACGGTCGAGCGAGGACCGCCGCCCATGCGCTCCTGATCGACGAGGATCGCGGGCGTGAGCCCCTCCAGCACGTCGACCTCGGGCCGCGCCAGGCTGGGCATGAAGCCCTGCACGAACGCGCTGTACGTTTCATTGATCAGGCGCTGCGACTCCGCTGCGATCGTACCAAACACCAGCGACGACTTGCCCGAGCCCGACACGCCGGTGAACACCGTCAGCCGGCGCTTGGGGATCTCGACGCTCACGTCTTTCAGGTTGTTGACCCGAGCGCCCTGGACGCGGATCAGGTCATGGCGGTCGGCGGCGTGCGGGAGTGTGGAGACTTGCTTCGCGGTCATGAGATCGATCTCTATCAATGGTCAGCGACTCGAGGGCCGCGATCGAGCAACTCGATCAGCTTGGCGCCCATCAGCTTCCAGCCGTAGCGGGCGCCGCCGGCGTTCTGCTTCTGCGTGAAGCCGGATTGCACCAGGGACAGGCGCGTGCCAGCCGCCGTGGGCGTGAGCGTGAAGGTCAGGACCGTGTCGACGAAATCGCCGGCGCGCCAGACATAGCTGAGCTTGCGATGCTCTTCGATCTCCAGCATGCGGCAGTTGACGGTGCCATCCCAACCGCCGATCGGCGGCCGCCGGAACGTGAAGGACTTGCCCTGCTCGAGGGCGAAATCAGCGACCGGCAACAACCACTGCGCGAGCAGCGCCGGGTCCGTGAGGGCACGCCACACCTTCTGCGGAACGTGACGCAGCTCGAACTCGAAGGAGATGCAATTGTCCTGCCCTTTGGCGGTCGTATCGACGAGGGTCATTCGTCCATTTGATCCAGGAGCCGCTCGAGGCGCGCCACGCGCTCAGGCCAAAAGGCACGATAGTGTTCGATCCAGTCGAGCAGCGGCTTCATGCCTCGGGGCTCGACCCGATAGTAGACACAACGCCCCTCGCGCCGGCCCTTCACCAGGCCGGCACCCTTCAGTGTGGCGAGATGCTGCGAAATCGCCGGCTGCGAGATGTCGAAGCGCGCCGTGAGATCCTTCACCGCCGCTTCACCCCGCAGCAGCGATTCGAAGATGGCCCGGCGACTCCGGTCCCCGAGCGCTTGAAAGATCCGGTCCTCGGCCACTGCGGCGCTGGGCATGAAATAACAATAAGCCAACACTTATCAATCGTCAAGTCGAGCCATTGACAATAGATAAGCCAACGCTTATCGTTTCATCCGTCACCCGAGCCATTCACCGGGAGAAAGAGGAGCCGATCATGAAGCCACACGCGAGCGTCATCACCCTGGGAGTCCGGGACATGAGCAAGGTGAAGAAGTTCTACAACGAGGGGCTCGGCTGGGCAGTCCACCATGAGTCGCCGGGCTACTGGCTCTCCTTCAGTCTCAACAACAAGGCGCTGGAGTTCGCCTTCACGCCCTGGCAAGCCCTCGCGCAGGACGCGGGCGCCAGCGCAGAAGGCAGCGGCTTCCGCGGCGTCACGCTCTCCTACGTGGTACAGTCAGAGAAGCGCGTGGACGAGGTGCTGGAGCAGGCGCAGCGCGCGGGCGGCACCATCTCCCGCCCCACGCAGAACACGCATGGCTACTACTCGGGCTACTTCACCGATCCCGAAGGGTATCACTGGAAGGTGGTGACGGGCCCGAGCATGCAGGCCTTTGCGGCGGAGTAACCAGCCCTCGGCAAAATGAGCGCGGCGCCCTCAGCGCAGGTCGAGCTCGGTGAAGCGCAGGTCGTCCAGGTGGATGTCTATCTTGTATCCCGGGCTCGCCGGCGGGAAATACCAGGCGATCGAGGTGATGCGGCTGGCATCGACGGACGCTACCGGACACCCATCGAGCAGGTCTCGCCACTGCACCTGGATCAACACCGGCGCCTCCGTCACGGGCAACCCGATGCGCGGTTCGCGACAGCTATTGTCGTAGCGCTGGCCGATCGGAATGCATTGACCGAGGTTGGGCGGCTCATCGGGATCGTTCGGGCTGGCCTTGTGGGCATTCAGCCAGTCCGACGACACCTGATGAGCAGCCGAGCCCACGAAGAACACGAGGCTCCCGGGAGCCTCGACGGTCCCCCACAGGCGAAAGGCAATGCCGCCGTACTCCGATGCGTCGATCTCGCGACAACCACTCAGGAACAAGCCGAAGCCCGATAGATCGGCCACTGTGCCGTACAAATGCCAGTCGTTGCCGGTGACGTCCGAGTGCAGGCCAGAGCTGACGTTCGGATAGAAGAAGGTGCCTCCCGGAAAAGCCGCGCCCGTGCCGAAGTTGACGCCCGTCGCGTTCCCTCCCGGCGAAAACGCAAAGCTGCTGATCGCGGAGCTGGGCGGTGGCGGGCACTCGAGCCCGAGTGCGGTCTGCGTGCCGCCGTCGTCGGTTTCTCTCGGGGACGAGCTGCAGGCCGTGGCGGTGGTGCCGTCTTGCAAGGCCCCGGCGAAGAAGTCCGTGGTGGGCGGCTCGGGCTGGGCAGGAGCATTCTGCACGCGGCGTGCTTCGTCCGTCTCGTAGAAGTTGGGCCCCTCGTAGCGCGGGTTGTCGTGACGTACGCGGTCGGAATCGCAGCCGCCGCAGATCCCGGCGAGTAGGAGGGCGGCAGCGGAGCGAAGCACGACGAGGTGATAGCGCGCGCGGCGCGCCGACGGGAAGCCGACCTTTCACCGAGTTGACTGGCGGCTCCGCGTCTTCTTCCCGGTCTTCTTGCTGTTGACCTTTTTCGAGCTCGCCGCCTTCTTTGCGCCGCCCCGGGGCGCCGCTTTCCGCGCCGGGGCCGCCTTCTTCGCAGGCCGCTTCTTGGGCCCGGGAGGGCGCTTCGCCGCCTTCTTGCGTGCCGGGCGCTTGCCTTTCCCCGCTGGCCTGGGGCTCGGGTCGGGCGCCTCTGCGAACGCCCGGGCCTCGGCCAGCGCCGTCTCGGCGAGGGCCGTGCGCTGGGCTTGGCGCAGGCTCGCCACCAGCGCCACGGCCTGCGCCGCCTTGCGGCGGGCAGGTGCCAGACGCCGTGCGGGCAGCGCTCGCTCCGCCGAGTTCGCGACGATCCGCGAAAGCTTGTAGATGGCGAAGGGCCCGGCTCGGCCGGCCAGGACCGCTGCCGCCACACCGGCGCCCGCAAGCGCCTGGTGCCCCTCGTCGAGGTTCATCTCGCGTAGGTGCTCTCGGCGCTCGTCGCTGTCCAGATGCTCCCAGGCGTCCGCGAAGATCTTGGCGAGTACGAGCTGCTCGTTGTGCTCGACCCCGCGCTCCTCTTCGCCGGGCTGGACCTCGCTGATCTTCAGCTGCTTGCAGACGTCGCGCACGATCTCCGGGTAGTCGACACCCTCGAAGCCGCGCAGCAGATACGCGAAATCGTTCGAACCGAGATAGCTGAGCTTCTTCCAGAGAGCCTGGCCGTGCGCCTGGGCAATCGCTCGCGACTCGGGCGAGAGCGGGACTTCGAGCACGCGCGCGAGCGGGACGACATCGTCCCAGGGGGCACCCGCGACGGCGCTGAAGAAGGTCGCGCCGTGGGTCATCGGTGATTCCTCGAAGGCAGGAGGTACAGTATAGCGTCAGGCGCTGAGTGGGCACTCCTGGCGGCGCAGAGCGCTGCGCGGATCGAGCCCGAATCCCGACAAGGACCTCCATCAGCGCCGAGCGACGGCTTTTCCTTTCGCCAAGTCGCGCGCGGCGGTGCGCAGCGTGGAACAGTGCGCTGCCGTGCATCCTGCAAAAATGCGTTCGCCGCGTTCTCAAACCGTGCCGCGATCGCAGAGCTCGGGCACGTCTCGACCATGCTGCCCCGGAGACGACAGGCCGATTGGTAGCGCCAGTGTTTCTTACCGGCATTGTGCAGGCTTTTACCTGGACGATGCGAGCGAAAGAGGCAGTCTTTCAGCTCTGTCGGGACGCTCGCCGTTCCAGGCTTTCAACCAAGTAGTTAGACATGAGTCAGCAACATCACCTGCAGTCACTTACCCCCAAACCGCGCTATCAGATCAGTACCCCACGGCTCAGCCCAGTGCTGATGCTCGCCATCCTGCGCGAAGCTGGAGTTCCCGAGAGCGAAGCGCGCCGCTGGATCGACAACGACCCGACGCTCACAGGGGACGGCGCGCCAAGCCTCGATTGAGCCCGGTGGCCCCCAGAGCCCTCCCTTCCTAGTCGGCGCCTACTTGGACTTCCCCTGCGGCTTCGCCGGGGTGTCCGTGCCCTTGACCAGCTGGCGCTCGGGGGCCTCCCCTGGCGGGTGCATCGTGATCTCCACGCGCCGGTTGTCGGCGCGGCCTTCCTCGCTGTCGTTGCTCGCGACCGGGTTGGCGTCGCCCTTACCCTCGCTGTACATGCGCGACGCAGGCACGCCTTGCTTTTCGAGATACCCCTTGACCGCGTCCGCTCGCTTCTGGCTGAGCGTGCGATTGGTCTCCGATTTGCCCTTGTTGTCGGTGAAGCCGGCGATGGTGACGGCGCGCGTCGGGTTGTCTTTCAGCGCATGCGCCACGACGTCGAGCCGCTTCTTGGCGTCCGGAGAGAGGTTGTGGCCCCCGGTGTCGAAGAGCACGCCCGAGAGCGTGACGACCAGGCTTTCTCCCCTCTTCCTCCAGGCAACAAATTCCTTCTGCTGCTTCTCCGACGCGGCTTGGAGCTCTTGGACCTCTTGGCGGCTCGCGCTCAGCTGTTGTTCGAGCTGCGCCTGATAAGCCTGGTCGGCCTTGTCGCGGTCCTGGTGGGCGCGCGCTTCTTCCGCTTGCGCCACGGCCAGCTCACTCTTGCGCTGCGCGATGTAGGCGGCGGTCTTTTCCTTGTCGGACCCGGCGCTGTCCTTGTGCGCTTCTTCCGCCGCCGCCATGGCTTCCTGTGCGTTCCGCGTGCCCGATGGGTTGAGTTGCACGGCGTCGCTCTGCATCAGCTTGCTGTTGGCGTCGCGGGCGGTGAGCAACTCCTTGCTCGGGTCACTGGCTCCGCAGGCTGCGCACAAGAGCGGCAGACCAGCGAGTGCAATCATGCGTGGTAGTGTGGTGTTCACGGCTGGTTTCTCCGGTTCGATGTTGACGGCTCGGTCTGCCTATTGCGGCGCGCTGGCACTTCCAACCGACTTGCTCTTGGCCCACGCCTCACGCGCCTTGTCTTCCTCTTGCTTGGTCCGCATCAGCTGAGACGCGAGGTCTGCGGCTGCGACAGCTCGCGACAAGTGCATGTCCCCCTTCGCGCCGTCCCCGTCCGCGCCGAGGCGTTGAGCTTCCGCAACCTCTTTACGAGCGCTATCGAGGCTCTGTTTCGCTTTTGGATCTTGCTCGGCGCCGAGCGTTTCGGCGGCGTGCAGTGCGGCGTTTGCTTCCGTGAGCTTGCCCTGATTGAGCGGAGCGCCCCCGCACGCGGAGATCGCGAGCGCGAGCCAGATCTGCTTTGGAAAGCGCTGATAGGCTGACATGAATGTGTTTCCCCCTCTCGAAGTCCGGCGGCCTGCCAGCTCATTCGCAAAGGGGATGCCAATTCATTCCGGGCAAGCGCCGCTACTTCGACTCCACGCCCGGGCGCCCACTCGCGCCCTCGCCTCAGAGCTCGGCGAGAAAGGCGACGAGCGCGCGTCGATCGGCTTCAGCCAGCTTCGCAAACGCCTGACTCGCCGCCGCTCCCTGGCCATCGTGCGCCGCGATGGCCGCCTCGAACGATCGGGCGCGGCCGTCGTGCAACAGGCGTGCACCCGCGTACAAGCGACCTCCCCAGAGCGGAGCCGTGCGCATCTCGCGCGGCGAGGCGTCGCCTTCGCTGATGCCGTCGCCGAGCGCGCCCATGTCGTGGAGCAAGAAGTCGGAATAGGGCGCGTAGCGCTGCTCGGAGAGCGCCGGGATGGTGCTGGGCCCCGATCGCAAGCTGCGAGTGTGGCAGCCATCGCAGCCGATCGCCGTGAAGAGCGGATCGCCGCGGCGCGCCTCGGGCCCCGCCGGCAGCACGGCGACGGGCGCGAGCAGTTGCAGGAAGTCGACCAGGTGTTGCACGCCGGCCGCATCTTCCTCGAGCTCGGGTACGCGGTCGCACGTGGCGAGCGCCCGCGCCTCGCCCCGCGGCAGCTGTTCCGTGGGGAACTCCGGGTTGGTGACGCCGAGCTCCTGGGAGAGCGCGAGACCGGCAAACTGACGCAGTGAGGGAGCCTGCGCTTTCCAGCCGAATTTGCCCATGCCGTGGGCGTCGCTGGCCAGCTCCGTGACGCGGGCCACGCGCCCGCGGATCGCTGGCGGCTGCTGCTCGGCCAGCTTGCGGAACACGGCTTCGGGCGTTGCATCCACGAGGCCCAGGCCAAACAGCGGCGTGGTGCGGCGGCGCACGACGACGTTGGCCTGCGCCGGCACGGGCTCGCCGTCAGGCGGAAGCGCGCAGCGCGGCGCCAGGCGCCGTCCCTCCGCCTCCAGGGTGATGCTGGCCGTCGCGAACGCGGGCCCGCCCAGCTCGCGCAGCGGATCGAAGCGGCCTGCCTCGTTGCGGCCCGCCAGCAGCGCGGACTGGATGCCGGCGCCGCCGACGCCTTTACGGTTGTGGCAGCGGTTGCAGGCGCTGTCGTTGAAGATGGGACCGAGCCCCGTCTCGGGGGTGTGCGCCGTCTCGAAGGCCTCACGCCCGAGGCGGAAGCGCTCTTGCTCGCCAGGAGCGAGCCGCGGCAGCGGATCGCCGGGGCGCGCCTGTCCGGCCGTCGACGCCGGCTGCGCGTCGAGCGCGCGGAGCCCGGCGAACAGCAGCAGCGCACAGAGTCGGAGGCTCGCGCAACACCGCTTCATGGTCCGAGTATACACGAGCGGCAGGTCACCCCCTCCCTGGCCAGGCCCGGGGCCGCGCTACCCGTCGTAGATCGAGCTCGAACCCCGCACCACATCGAGGCCGCTGCTCGCCAGCTGCGCGGCGACGACCCACCTCGTGGCCCCTACTCCACCTGGGCAACCCCAGTTCGCTCGCGGCACTCGAAGCGGTGATCGTGGAAAAATGGCGCATCACGGGCATGTTGACGCGGCCTCGCTCGCACGCTGGAAAGATGCGACTATCGGCCTGTGATCCACGAGCGGATGAGCTGGAGAGCGCGCGGGTTGTTTCTGGTCGCACTGCTGGGTTGTGGCAAGCCGCCCGCGGGCGCCGCAGCCCCGAGCTCCGTTGCGCCCAGCGCCGCCGTCGTGCCGAGCGCGAGCAGCTCCTCCGCGCCAGCAGCCCCCGGCACGGAGTGCGGCGCCGGGGCTCTCGCCACGCTGGACGCCTCGAAGGTCAGCCTCGCGCAGGCGTACGCCAAACAATTCCAGATCGGCGTCGCCATCAACGGCAGCGTGTATGAGCAGCGCGATCCCGGCGCGGCGGCGCTGGTCGCCGCGCAGTTCAACCGCGTCACGCCCGAGAACGAGCTGAAGTGGCAATCGCTGGAGAAGCAGCCCGGCGTACTCGACTTCACCCAGGCGGACGCCTTCGTGGCCTACGCCGAGCAGCACGAGATGGAGATCCACGGCCATACGCTGGTGTGGCACCATCAGGTGCCGAAATGGGTCTTCCAAAACGACGCCGGTGAACCCGCCACGCGCGAGCAGCTCCTGCAGCGACTGGACCAGCACATGGCCGCGCTGGCGAAGCACTACGGCAACCGTCTCGAGTACTGGGACGTCGTGAACGAGGCTTTCAACGACGACGGCTCGCTGCGCGACACCCCCTGGCGCCAGATCATCGGCGACGACTACCTCGAGCAAGTGTTTCTGCTCGCGGGCAAGCACTTCCCGGATGCCAAGCTGGTGTACAACGACTTCAGCCTGGAGAAGCCGGCCAAGCGCGACGCCGCGGTGAAGCTCGTGCAGGACTTCAAGGCCCGCGGGGTGCGCATCGACGCGATCGGCACCCAGTCGCACTATCAGCTGGAGAAGCCCACGCTCGAGTCCATCGATGACGCGCTATCGGCCTTCGCGAACGCCGGCGTCGAAGTGCTGGTGAGCGAGCTCGACGTCGACGTGCTGCCGCCCGCGTACAAGAACCAGGGCGCGGACCTGTCCCTGAACGCCGAGCTTTCGGCGCAGCTCAATCCATACGCGGACTGCCTGCCCAGCGACGTTGCCGCACGTGCAGCGCAGCGCTGGGCAGACATCTTCGCGGTCTTCTCGCGGCACGCCGACCACGTGCACAGCGTGACGCTGTGGGGGGTGTCGGACAAATACTCCTGGCTCAACAACTGGCCGGTGAGAGGGCGCACCAACTACGCGCTGCTCTTCGATCGCGAGCTACGACCCAAGCAGGCCTGGCAAAGGGTGATCGAAGCGGCCGCGCGCTGAGCTTTTTGCCGGGGCCGAGCCCTCTCTCGCTGGATGGCTCAGGAGCGAGCGCCAGCCTGTTCCTGCCAGGCGCGCTGACCTTGCTCGTCGAGCTCCGCGAAGTCTCGATCCGATAGCTGGATGCCGGCGGCGGCCGTGTTCTCCTCCAGGTGACGGACGGAGCTCGTCCCGGGAATGGGCAACATGACGGGGCTGCGCTTCAGCACCCAGGCCAGCGCCACCTGGGCGGGCGTGGCTCCGAGGCGCGCGGCGATCTTCGAGAGCGCGCCGCCCGGCTCCGCCAGGCTGCCGGCAGCGAGCGGGTACCAGGGGATGAAGCCGATGCCGTGCTGCTCGCAGTACTCGAGCACCTGCTCACTCTTGCGGTTGGCGAGATTGTAGAGGTTCTGCACGGTGGCGACCGGGAAGTGCTGGAGCGCAGCCTCCACCTCCTCGACGGTCACCTCGCTGAGCCCGGCGAAGCGGATGATACCCTCGTCGAGCATGTCGGCGATGACGCCGAACTGTTCGTCGCGCGGGACGTTGGGATCGATGCGATGCAGCTGCCAGAGGTCGATGCGTTCGAGGCGCAAGCGAGCCAGGCTGCGCTCGACGCAGTCGCGCAAGTAGGTCGGGTCGCCCTTCGGGACCCAGTTGTCGGGGCCCGGGCGCGTCAGGCCGCCCTTGGTCGCGATGGTCACACCCGAATAGGGCGCGAGCTCGGCGGCGATCAGGTGCTCGCTCACCTCAGGGCCGTAGCTGTCGGCCGTGTCGACGAAATTGATGCCGAGCGCGCCCAGGCGACGCAATACGCGCCGTGCCTCTTGCACGTCGGCTGGCTCTCCCCAGATACCCTTACCGGTGATGCGCATCGCACCGAAACCAAGCCGGTGCACGGCGAGCGCACCGCCGATGCGAAACTGACCGCTCTGCCGTGCGTCGCCGATGGGTGCCATAGGCCGGGCATAGCGTCCAGCCAGGGCACGTCAATCGCGGCACGCGGGCAATTGCTTGCAGGTCGCCGATTGCCCCGCAAATGACAGCGCCGGCACGCGAAGAGACCCGGGAGGGCCGCTCTTTGTGCCGGCGATGTTCAGGTTCGCAGCCCGACCAGCGGGCTGCGACTCCGGGCCGCGATCAGAGGATCTGCAAGAACGCGAGCAGGTCGTCCTTCTGCTGCGGCGACAGCGACTCCGGGAAGAAGCCGCCGTTCTCCGGCGGCAGGTTCGCCGGCAGGTTCAGCGCCGTGCCGAAGAAGGGCAGGATGAAGCGGCTGTACAGGTCGACCGCGTCACGCAGCGTCTCGGCGCTGTTGTCGTGGAAGTACGGCGCCGTGTTGGCGATGCCGCGCAGCTGCGGTACGTCGACGGACTCGAAGTCCGCGGGGTCACCGGTGATCGCCGCGCGGCCGGGGTCCGTCGAGAACAGCTGCGGCAGGAAGTTCGGACCCACGATCGGCGCGCCGTTCTCATCCAGGGCGGGCTGCAGATCGAAGGGGAAACCGCTGGCCGTCTGCGGGATCGGCGGCAGGTCCACCTTGGTCACCGTCCTCGTGGCGTCCGTGTAGAAGCGGTAGCGGTACTGAGGCATGGCGACCGTGGCGTTGAAGCGCGGCCCAAATAGGTCGCCGTAGATCTGCCCGAGATAGGTCAGGTTGGCGAAGCCCACGTTCATGAACTCGTTGTGGTTCGGCTGCGGCCTCAGCACCGCCACAGGCGGCGTGACGCTGGTGTCGAACAGCACGTTTCCGTCCGGCTTCAGCTCGACGAAGGCCCGGGCATGCACCTCGCGGTTGACGACCTCGAGGTTCGTGGCCCCGCCATGGCAGGCCTCGCAGGCGATGTTGTACACGGCGAGCCCGCGCTTCTGCGCGGCGTTGAGCTTCATCTTCAGCTCGGGCCGCTGGATGTGCTCCGGCGGTACACCGGCGTCGAGCTTCTTCGCGACCTTCTCCGCACGGTCCGAGCTGAACTGGTCCTGCTGGAAGTGCGCGATGGCGTCCAGATCCCTGTTGGACACGATCGGGCCCTGGCTGTGCGTGCTGATGGCGCCCTGGGCCTGCTCCTGCAACGTGACCTTGCGGCCGTCATACTGATAGGGGGCGCTGATGGCCGTGTTCTCCACGCTGGGTACCGCGCGCCACACCTGAACGGTGCGGTCGGGCGGCGTCACGACGTTGCCCGCAAAGTCGATCAAGTCCATGTTGGCGGGCAGGTTGATGACCACCCGCACGAGCCCCTTCTTCAGGTGCTCATAGGTCGGCACAGCCGCCGTGGGATCATCCGCATCGATCGGATTGAACAGCGGGTCGCTCGGATCCGACTCGAGCAGCGCGGCCACGTGCTCGGGATGCAGCGACGTATGTTCTTCGACCACGTGGCACGTGGCGCAGGAGCGACCATTCGTGTCGTCGAACGCCGTCTGGAACAATTCCGCGCCGTTCGGATGATGCCCATGTCCATTGCCGTTGCCGCCCTGGAGCGCCTGCGACGTGCTCGCCGTGGTGGACTGTGCGTCATCTGCCATGCCGCCGCAGGCACCCAGCAACAGGAGCGAAATGGCGGGCAACACGCGCCGCACTCGCCGCACCGACAACGTACTGCTCGAACCTGACACCGACGACGACACCACTGACGACAACTCTCTCGACACCGCGTACCTCCTCATGCGGACCTGCGAGGCATTCCCTCGCTCCGCTTCCTTTCCCAGCAACCCGTATCTCATTTGCTCCGCGCGGTGGGACACGCACATGCGCCCTCACGCTCGCAGCGTGGGACCAGTGAAGTTCGCCTCGACACCACGCGCGGAGCAGTCGTTAGTTAATAGCACGGCGGGGTGAACGCGCACGCGGCCGCCGGCAATCTGGTCATCATTTTTCAGCAAGCGCAGCGCCACCGACGCGAGGCCACACGTCGGTGGAAGACCTGTGCAACGCATCCGAGCCGGGTGCGCTGCGCGCTCACCTCATGCCTGTCAGTCGTCCGCGTCGAGCAGCGAACGCACTTGCTCGAGCAGCGTCTCGCGCGTGTACGGCTTTGGCAAGAAGCCAGTGCGCGCCTCATGACCGCTCTGGCGCACGACCGCGTCTTCGGTGTAACCCGAGCAGTACAGTACGCGCAGCCGGGGCTGGGCGGCCCGCAGCCGGCGCGCGAGCTCCGGTCCACTCATGTTCGGCATCACGACGTCGGTCACCAACAGCTGGATGCCCGCTGGATGGGCGGCGAGCATTTCCAGCGCCTCCGCGCCGCTGCCGGCGGCGAGCACGGAGTAATCGTGCGCGGCCAGGATCTGAACCCCTACCCTGCGCACACCGGGTTCATCCTCGACGAAGAGCAGAGTCTCGGTGCCGCCGCTGACCCGCCCTTGCGGGTGCCACGAGATCGGCTTCGTCTGTTCCAGCTGGGCACGCGGCAGCAGCAGGGTAAAGGTGGTCCCGGCCCCGATCTGCGTATCGACGAGGATGACGCCCCCGGCTTGCTGGACGATGCCGTAGCAGGTGGCGAGCCCGAGTCCGGTGCCGTGCCCGGTGGGTTTGGTCGTGAAGAATGGCTCGAACAAGTGCGGCAACACATCGCTCGAGATGCCGATGCCCGTGTCCGACACCGCCAGTGCAACGTATTCGCCCGGCTCCAGCTCCGCGCGGCGCCAGGCGGGATCCGAGCCCGGCATGCCGATGCTGACGTTGCGGGTTTCGATGCCCAGGCGGCCCCCGTGAGGCATGGCATCCCGCGCATTGAGCACCAGGTTGACGAGCACCTGCTCCAGCTGCGCGCGGTCCGCGACCACGATGCACGGCCCTGGCTCGAACACGGTGTGCAACTCGACGTGCTCGCCGATCACGCGGCGCAGGAGCTGTTCGGTCTGGCGCGCGACCTGCGCGAGGTCGAGCTGCGCCGGCGCGACCGGCTGGCGGCGAGCGAAAGAGAGCAGCTGGGAAGTGAGCGTGACCGCGCGTTCGCCCGCTTCCTTGATGGCGTTCAGATCGGCGCGCAGTGCCTCGTTGGGGGGCTCGTCCAGCAGCTGCAGGTCGACGCTGCCGAGGATGACGGTCAGCAGGTTGTTAAAGTCGTGCGCGATGCCGCCCGCCAGACGCCCGATGCTCTCCAAGCGCTGAGCCTGCGCCAGCTGCTGCTCCAGGCGGCGCTGCGCGGTGATGTCCATGGCAATGCCCGCGAGCCGCACCACCTTGCCGCCGGCATCACGGATCGGAAACGCGCGGCTGCGAATCCAGGCGATCGTACCATCGGGGCGCCGGATCCGGTAGGTCTCGTCGTAGGTGCCTTCGCCTTTCAGGTGCAAGCGAGCCTTGACGCGCTCGCGATCGTCCTCGTGAATCCCATCGACGACGCTCGTGGCATCCCGGTACACGCTCTCCACGCTGCGGCCCCAGATCTTCTCGTAGGCCGGGCTGACGTAGAACGCTTTGGTGCCCTCGGGATTGGTGACCCAGAAAAAATGGTCGATCGCCGTCGTCATCTCCCGGAAGCGTTCTTCGCTGGCGCGCAACGCGGCCGTCGCTTCGCGCTCGGCGGTGATGTCCGTGATGACGCCCGCCATGCGCAGCAGCCGGCCTTGCTCGTCGCGCTGGATGCAACCGCGGTCCAGAGCTACCCGCACCTCCCCGGCCTCGCCCCGATTGAAGCGATACTCACATTGCCAGAGGGATGCACCGCTCGCGATGCTCTCCTCGAGGTGGCGCTGGACCCGCCCGAGATCGTCGGGATGAATGCGCCGCTGCCAGGCCTCGAGCGACGCTGACGTCGACTCCGGATCGTAGCCGAGCATCTCGTATTGCTGGCGGTTCCACCAGGCCCCGACGCCGACGCTCCAATCCCAGACGGCCTCGCGCGTGGCGCGCATGACCAGCTCGAAGCGCGAGAGCGTCTCGTCGGCCTGAAACGCGGCGCACAGCGGATGGCTTGCCACCGCCACCACCGGGCCGCTCACCCGGCGCGCCAGAAGCCGGACGATGGTGGGCTCGCCACCGCGCTCAGGCGCCAGCCGCACATCGATCGTATGCACGTCGCCGCTCGAGCTAGAGGACGTTCGACGCGCCAGGTCGAGAGCCGCGCTCGATAGCTCGGCAGGCGGGGCGGCTCCGACGAACCCTCGTTCGAACATCCACGATCCACAGTCCGAGCGGCACCCCGATTGCCTGCTCTTGCCCCTCCGTCCCCATGGCCCGTGCCCTGCTATCACGGACGTCGGTTCGAGCCCAAGCCCGGCGTGGAACGTGGGGCAACAAACATCTTCTGCGCGCGAACTGGGCGCTCCGGCCCAGGACGATGGCGCCCTCAGGTGCTCTCGCGCTTCACGCGGCTGAACGCGCCGAGGCTGGGGCTCATGATGTAACGCCAGATCGTGAGCGTCCAGGAGCGGTGCGAGAAGAGCCCGTCGTAGTACTCCGGAGCGAGCCGGCGCAGCCGCGGTAGCCGCGAGCCCGGAATATACGGGAAATCGTGGTGCTCGTTGTGATAGCCGACGTTGAACGTCAACAGGTTCAACGGGCCATAGTAAGAGTACGTTTCCTGTTCCGGGTGGAACACGTAGTGCTCGGACAGGTAGTGGCCCGCCACGGGGTGCAAGCCGCTCACCAGGATCGTGCCGATCGGCAAATACAAGAGCGAGCGCAGGCCCCAGAGGTGGAAGATCAGCGCGTCGAACGCGAGCTGGACGACGAAGTTCACCACTTCCCAGCGATTGGGCCGCTTGGGATGTACCAGCAGCGGCCGCAGAGCGTAGAAGAGCGCTTGCGCTGCCATCCACAGCGCTTTGCGCGGACGCGAGCTCAGGAGGCGGCCCTCGAGCGCCGTCGGCACATCGGTGTCGACTCGGTCAACGCCCTGGTGGCTGTGATGCAACAGGTGATAGTGCCGGAACGTCGCAGACACGGGCAGCCCGATCGGCAGGTTCACGAACAGCCCGAACAGGCGATTGTAGAGCGGGCGCTGGAACGCCAGGTTGTGCGATAGCTCATGGATCGCGAGCAACAGTGCGTGGTTGATCACGCCGCCCACCAGGTAGCCCACCACGACAATCTGCCACCAGGGCGCGTCGCGCAGCAGAAAAGCCAATCCGAGCTGCAACGCTACCAGCGCAGTGCAGACGTATTTGGTGCGCGGGCACGGCCCGAAGAGCTCGCGGATCTCAGGGTGTTGCGCCAGCATTTGGCGGCGCCGCTCCAGATGCGGCTCGGGGCCATCGCTCCAGTAGAAATCACGGGGCAGCGAGGCGCCTGAGGGCCGCGGATCTTGCAATTCCCCTCCGCTCGGCATGCCCCCGCTTACCAGATTTTTCGCCGGCCCGCAGGGTGGGTGGCAAGCCTGCTCCCGCAAATTGCAGCCGGATTTGCAATTCGACGCAGCAAACGCCTTTGCTATCGTTCCGCGCACGATGCCGACTTCGCCCTGCTTCCTGCGCTCTTTCCCGAATCACGTCCGCTGCCCCATTGCCGCGCTCTTCCTCGGCGGGTTGCTCGCCCTGCCGGGCTGCGCCAATGACTCGGGGCCTGGCGGACAAGCGGGGTCCGGTTCCGTCGGCTCGGCGGGTAGCGCAGGCGCAGGCGGTGCGGCCACGGGCGGCAGCGCCGGCACGAGCAGTGGCGGCGGCTCGAGTGGTGCCACCGGCAATGCTGGCAACGGCGGAGAGAGCGCATTACACGTGCCCTGGGACTGGACGGGTATCATCGGCACCGGGCAGAGCCTGTCTGTCGGGGAACCCGACGGAGTGCGCAACACAGCGGCCGCCGCTGCGCGGCTCACCACGCAGCCCTTCAACAACAAGCAACTGTCAACGGGCAGCCTGCCCTGGCCGGTAGATTCGAACGACGCTTCGCTCGCGCTCGTGCCGCTGATCGAGCCGATCGGGCGCCCCTCGACGGCCTATCCCAGCTCGTGGCCCACCAACATTGCCGGGGAGACGCATCACTCGGCGATGGCCAACCAGATCACGTCGCTGGTGAAGGCAGCGGGCGCGCCGGACTACGTCACCATCCACAGCGCCGTCGGTGAAAACGGCCAGCGCCTCGACTTGCTGAAAAAGAACGCCGTTCCGGTGGGAGTCACGGGCCACGCTTACGAGGCGACGCTGATCGAGACGCGCGCGATCACCCGCCTCGCGCAGGCCGCCGGCAAGACCTACGGCGTCGGCGCGATCACGGTCACGCACGGCGAGTCGGACGCGGCGGAGACCACCTACGCGACGCTTTTGCATCAAGTGTACAGCGACTACGTCGCGGATATCGCCGCCATCACCGGGCAGACGGAGCCGCCGCTGATGATCGTCTCGCAGCAACACTCCTCGGGTTCGGACCGCACGCCGTCCACACTCGAGGAGTGGCGCATCGGCACCATGTATCCGAACGAAGTGGTGTGCTCGGGGCCGAAGTACCAGTACCCTTACACCCCCGATTCGATCCACTTGATGGTCGAAGGCTATGAACTGATGGGCGAGAAGTACGCCCAGATCTATTATGAGCGCGTCGTGCTCCGGCACGATTGGCAGCCCCTGCAGCCCACCGCAGTCACGCGCAACGGGCGCGTGGTCACCGTGACGTTCCACGTGCCGGTGGCTCCGCTCGTCTGGGAGACGACGTTCTCCGCGCCGCATCAAGGCACCGCCGCCTGGAGCGCTGGCAAGGGCTTCGAGCTGCGCTCGGGCGCGGCCCCCGTGTCCATCGCAGCGGTGGAGATCGCCGGCGACACGGTCCAGATCACCGCGGGCGAGGATTTACCGGCATCGGGGCTGACCGTGGGCTACGCCCTCGGCCAAGATCCCCCCGTGGCCGACGGCGGCACCACGGCTCCTGCCATGACCCAGCCCTTCCTCGGCACGTTCCGCTGGGGCCAGCTGCGCGACTCGGATCCCTTCGTGGGTTCCACGACGAACAAGGCGCAGCCGAACTACTCCGTGGCCTTCGAGCTGCCGGTTCCGTGAAGCAACGGCCGGCCTGATACAGCCTGCGCGGCAGGGTTCGCACCCCCCTGCCGCGCAGCCAAAGCGCGTCAGAGGACTTGCAGGAACTCCAGCAAATCGGCCTTTTGCTCGGGCGATAGCGATTCCGGGAAGAAGCCGCCGTCCTCGGGCGGCAACGTCGCCGGCAAATTCAGCGGCGTGAAGAACGGCAGGATGAAGCGGCTATACAGGTCGACGGCGTCGCGCAGCGTCTCGGCGCTGTTGTCGTGGAAGTAGGGCGCGGTGTTGGCGATGCCACGCAACTGCGGCACATCGAAGGCTTCGAAGTCGACCGGGTTGCCCGTGGTCGCCGCCCGTCCGGGATCGGTCGAGAAGGCCTGTGGCAGGAAGTTCGGGCCAACGATCGGCGCGCCGTTGGCGTCGACCTGCGCTTGAAGATCGAAGGGGTCCCCGCTGACGGTCACCGGGATGGGCGGCAGGTCCACCACCTGCACGGTGCGCGTGGCATCGGTGTAGAAGCGGTAGCGATACCGGGGCAGCGACACCGTAGCGTTGAAGCGCGGGCCGAACAGGTCGCCATAAATCTGCCCGAGATAGGAGAGGTTGGCGAAGCCGAGGTTCATGAACTCGTTGTTCGGCTGCGGCTTCGGTACGGGCCGGGGCGGCGTGACCGTGGTGTCGTAGATCACGTTACCGTCCGGCTTCAGCTCCACGAAGGCCAGGTCGTGAACGGCACGATTCACTACCTGCAGATTTTTGGACCCGCCGTGGCACGCCTCGCAGGCCAGGTTGTAGACCTCGAGACCGCGCTCTTGGGCCTCGGTCAGGCGCATCTTCAGCTCCGGCCGCTCGATGTGCTCCGGTGGGACACCGCGGTCCAGCTTCTTGGCGACCTTCTCCGCGCGCTTCGAGCTGAACAACCCCTGCTGAAACTCGGCAATGGCATCCAGATCGCGCGCCGGGACGGTCCCGCCCTGACTGTGAGCCGTGATCGCCCCCTGCGCCTGCTCCTGCAGCGTGACCTTGCGGCCGTCATACTGATAGGGCGCGGTGATGGCGGCGTTGTCGACACCCGGCACACCGCGCCAGACCGCGACCGTGCGCTCGGGCGGGGTCACGACGTTGCCGGTCGCATCGATCAGGTCCATGTTGCCGGGCAGGTTCAGGACCACTCGCACCAGGCCCTTCTTCAGGTGCTCGTACGTCGGCACGGCAGCGGTCGGATCGTCGGCGTCGATCGGGTTGAACAGCGGATCGGTCGGATCGGACGCGAGCAAGGCTGCGACGTGCTCGGGATGCAGCGACGTGTGCTCCTCGAGCACGTGGCAGGTGGCGCAAGAGCGCCCGTTCGTGCCTGGAAATGCCGTCTGGAACAGCTCCTCGCCATCCGCTGGATGGTGGCCGCCCTTCAGCAACTGGCCGCTCGTGGCCTGCGCCTCGGGTTCCCCCGCAACTCCTCCGCACGCACTCAGCGCGAGTAGCCCCAAACAAGACAAAGCTTTGATCGACATCGCGTGACCTCCTCCTCTCTTTGTGCACCCGGTGCGCGCTGCGCACCGTGTTGCACGACGGCGGGACGGTACTGCATTTGCCATCGCGCGCAGCAAAACTTTCTGGCGGCTTCACCGAGAAGCTCCGCTCTCGAGAACGAGTCTCGAGTAGCCCTCGAACGCCTGCTCCAGAAGACCTGGCGTACCCCGCCCAGAAATTGTGCGCGCTTTTCAGCGCACCGGAGGCGCGTAGGGAGTGCTCTCGCCGGAGCCGAGATAGGGCAGATGCGACGGCAGCGCCGGGTGGAGCGGTAGGTTTGCTTCCAGCGCGCCCAGCGCGGGACTGCCGCGGCCGCCCACGATGTGCAGCGCATGCCGCGCCAGGTCCAAAAACTGAGCGCGCTCTTCCACGTCGAGCGGTTCGCCCGGTAGCGGGCCGACGCGCAGCTCGTACGCAGGAGTGGCCGCGGAGTAGAGCCTCGGTCCGCCCAGAACCTCGATCAACCACAGCCCCAGCCGCGCGGCCCGTTCACCGCTCGCAGTCCCAAAACGCGGCGCCAGCAATCGGTCACAGCTGACCTCGTGCAGGATGTCGGAGACGAGCTGCAGCATGCCTTGCTCGCCGCCCAAGCTGGCGAGCAGGAATGTGCTGTCTGCGCGATACTCCGCTTCCTCTAGCCCGCGCACGCGCGTCTTCAGCGAACGAAAGAAGTCGGCACACTCGGGGCTGCCACGAAAGTTCTCGTGCTCGCCATCCCCCTCCCAATGGACGTGCAACACCAAACGGCCCGGCTCCCCCGCCCGTTCCATGAGCTCCCAGTGTTTGCAGCGCGTCGAGCTGCACAGGCTGCTGAGCGTGGCGTCGTGCACGATTTCCTTCGCATCCCGGCTGGCGGGTGCGCGGAAGCGAATCTGCATGTACTCGCGTAACACGACATTCGCCTGGGTAGCATGGAGCCGGCAGACAATGCGAACTCGCGCGCACGATCCTCACGCTGGTCGCGAACTTGTCGCTCGGCCGATCCTAGCGTCAACAAGCGCACCATCGCTGTTGCACGACGGGTCAGCTCGCGAGGCGCTTTTTTGCTCCACGCCGTGACCTGCCAGCAAGGAGCATCGCTCTATCCGCCGAACGCGCGGTTCAACACGAAGCCGAAATCCAGCGTGTAGAACGGCTGATCCATCGGACTTCCATCGGGCGCGATGGCCGATGTGTGACGCTCCCAACGCGCGATCAGCGACGACCGCACACCAAACACGGCGTCGGAATCGAGGTAACGATCGCCCTCTCGAAACACGTGCGTGATCAGCCGCTCGTAGCCCGCAGCGCTGATCAGAAAGTGGAGATGCGCCGGGCGCCAAGGGTGCCGCCCGAGCGCAGCGAGCAGCTTGCCCACCGGCCCATCGTGAGGGATCGGATACGCGCTGGCCACGATGCTGCGAAAGTAGAAACGCCCGTTGGCATCCGCGCGCAGTAACGCGCGCGCCTGCAGCGGCGCGCCTGCGCCCCGTTGCACGTCATACAGGCCGCTCTCATCCGCCTGCCAAACATCCAGTTCCGCGCCCGGGATCGGCTCACCGGCAGGCCCTCGTACCGTTCCGCGCACGAAACATGGCTCTCCCGGGGCGCCTCGCCCCACATCTGCACCGAGCTCCATGGGGGGAGCGCCCTCCACGTGAAAGGGCCCCAGCACCGTGGCCTCGGTGCAGCCGGGCGGCTTGCGCTGATTCTGTGCGATCACCAGCATCGACACCCCGAGCACATCCGAGAGCAGGATCAGCTCCTGCCGCTGGTCATCGCTGAGCTGGCCGCACTCGGTGAGAAAGCGGATGCCTGCGATCCATTCGTCTTCCGTCAGCTTCGCCTCGCGCGCAAACGCGTGCAGATGGGTCACCAGACTCGTCAGGATCTCCGCCACGCGCGCGTTCGGGGCTGAGGTGTGGCGCTCGATCACGGCCCCCGTGATGCTGTGTTCGTCCAGGTTCCGCACGTGCTGCTCCTCGCTCGAGAGAGCCCCAACATACACCGGAACATCGGCAAGGAGCCTCGCATCGCTTACCGGCTGTTCGAGACTTCTCCGCCCCGAGACAGGCTGCGAGCCTGGGTATTACGCCCACGCCGCTGGAGCTCACTTCAGCGCGGGGGTGCTCCAGGGGACCCAGCGCGCGCGGTCGGGGCTGATGCGATCGCTGCGCAGCACGCTGGTGCTCGCGCCGCTCTTGCCGAGCAGGAACTTGTCCACGAACGCGCCCAGCTCGTCGAGCTGAGGCTGCGGAACGTCCCGGCAGTGCTGGTGCCCGCCCACCTGGGAAGCGCCCATCGCGTCGGCCACCCCGAGCCCCTTCCAGATCTCGGAGGCAGCGACCAGGCTCGTGAAGCTGCTCTCGTCGCCGAGCCACATCATGTCCGTGTTGTCGAGCACGAACAATGCGCGCGGCGCCACCAGGCCGAGCACCATGTGGTGGTCGAAGGGCAAGCGCTGGACGTCTTCCGAGCTCTTGCCGAACTGCGCGAACGACGCGCGAAACCAGGGCTGCTCCCCGGTGGCGGAGGCCAGCGTCTGCACGCCTTCCCCACCCTTGGGGTCGGGATTCTTGGCGCGGTACGCGTCCATCTGCGCCTGCGAGATGCGCCAGCTCGCCGAGCCACCCGCGCCAGACTCCTGCGGCACGGTGAGCGCGATGCGCTCGTCGAATGCGCCGACGACGAGCGTGCCCTTGCCGTTGCGGGAGCAGCCGGTCACCGCTAGATGCTGGACGTCGATGTTGGCCGCCGGGGTCGCGGCGAGCACGTCGATGATACGGCTCACGCCCCAGGCCCAGGCCATCATCGAGCTCGCCGGGTGCTCCTTGCCGTACAACTCGTAGAACGTGCCCTGGCCGCGCGTGTCGGTACGGGCGGCGCCCTCGCCCTGGTTGCCCTGCGCGCCCATGGCATTGTTGTCGAAGTCGATCACGGCCACGCCCTTGCTCGCAAAGAACGGGCTGAGCGAGCTGCGGCCGATCACGATCAGCGCCGGGATGGGCGTGGCGGGCGCGTCTTGGGGCCGCGTGATGCCGACCGAGAAGCTCACGCTCTTGCCAGCCTCGCTCGCCGTGATGCCCAGCCGTCCAGACTCGAAGGAGCCGGTCACGCTGCTGGGCTTGGGCGGCTTCGGGCCGAGCTCATACTCTTGCACCTGGGTCGCGATCTCGGCGCGCCGGCAGACCCAGTCCGCCTTGCTGGCGATGCGCCGGCCCTGCACGGAGAGAAAGGGATCGGGCAGAGCCGCGATCGGTTGCAGCTGTTCAAAAGCTGGCAGTGCCGGCGCGGGGCAAGCTGCTCCGCGGTTTTCAGCGAAGCCCGCCTCGGCGAGGCCAGCTGCAGTCGCCGCCGAACCGGTCGCGGGTGTGGCCGGTCGAGTTGCCGTGCTGGTCATCGCGGCAGGGGCTTCGGACCGCTTGGCGCAGCCTCCGAGCGCGAACAGAGCGACGAAGAATGCGGCGGGGGTAACGTGCGGAGCTCGAAATCTCATCGGTGCTGCACCTCTCGTGGAGCCAGCACCTTTAATGCAACAAGGGAGGCAGGCGCTAGACGCGACCTGCCTCCCGTTGTTTCTACTGCAGCTCTCAGCTGCAGCTCTCAGCTGCAGCCTTCCGATCGAGGATCAGAAGTCGAAGCGGACTCGGACACCGGCCATGCGCGGATCATTGTAGAAGCGCGTATAGTTGCCGGGCTGAGTGGCCATATTCGTCGCGTACGTGGTGTTGAACACGTTGTTGACGAAGAAGCGCACTCCCATCATTCCGTCGGTCTTCCGCCAGCCCAAGCCGATGTTGACGGTCGTGTAGGTCGGCTGCTTGTCGGTGAGCCGCTGGGGGACGTTCGCGATCACGGCGTATGCTGCGTTGGCCGTGTACGGCATCCCGTTCGGCATGAGCGCACCGCCGGCCGCTGCTTGAGCTGCCGCATCGGTCGCCTCGATGGGCGCCGGCTCGCCCGTGATCGGGTTGACACCCCAGCCGGGGCCGCGCGTTTCAAACTTGCCGTCACCGTTGAAGGCAGTGAAGAAGTGCGGTCCACGAGTCTGGCCCTGGATGATCCAGTCGAAGTTGCCGGCCTCGCTGAACAGCACCTGGGACAGGGCGTAGTTCAAGGTGAACGGGGAAACTCGGGGCAGCCAGTTGCCGCCGATGTCGACCTGCGCCGGAGCGGTACCGAGACCCAGACGGTCATCGTTGACGTAGGTGTTGTCGGGGAAGCGGGCGTCCATGAGCAGCGGGTGCACGTTCAGCTCGAGCCCCGCGGGAAGCGCCAACGTGGCATCGACGTCCAAGCCCAAGATGTGCGCCGTCTCCTTGGCGTTCTGGCGTACGGCTGCGCCGCCTCGGTTGTCGGGATACGCCGTGCCCGTGGCGGGATTGATCTGGACTGTTCCATCGTCGTTGAGGGGAGGCGGCGAGCCCACCGTGATGATGGTCTGGAACTGCAGGTTCTTGTACATGTACGCGAACGCCGATGCGTTCACGCGCAGCTTGCGCCCAAAGAACTCGTTCTTGCTGCCAATCTCGAGGGCGTACGCGGTCTCCGGACCGTAACCGGGAGTGAGGTAGTTCTCCGGGTCATCCGGGTTGGGGAAGCTGTCGTTGAAGCCGCCCGCCTTGTGACCGCTGCTCAACGTGGCATAGAGCATGTTCTCCTTGGTCACGTCGTATTCGGTGCCCACGCGGAAGTCGACGTAGTTGTTGTGGTTACGGCCGTTCTGCGGACGAGCATCGTTGAATTGGGTCATGCTGTTCAGGATGCTGTCGCGAATCCCGTAACGGCAGCGAAAGTGGCCGTCCTCGTTGCGCTCGAGCCGGCTATCCGCGCCGACCACGGCCGGGGGGTTCGTCGCGACCTGCTGGATCTGCGATGCCGCGGGCGGATCGTTGCACAGTGCAATGGCTGTTTGATCGCGGGCGCCGAAGCTCTTCACGCCGTCGAGGAAGAAGTTGACCCGCTCCTCCTGGGTTTGAGGGGTGACGGGGTTACTCGCGGTATTGCGGGCGGGGACGTTATAGTTGTCGCGATCGAGCCCTTCGAACTCGAAGCCCTCCGTGCCGAAGCGGCCGATGCCATCGTTCGCCAGACCCTGCGTGGTGCAGACGCCGGCGCTGTTCTGCGCGGCGCAGAGGTTCAGGCCTCCCGTCGGCAGGCCGTTACCGATCATCCACAGGCCGCCCAGGCGGGTCTTGTTCTCACTCGTGTAGCGCAGCCCGGCGAGCAAGCGCCAATCAGGCGTGACCTTGAAGGTCGCATCGCCGTAGATGGCGAAAGACTTCGAGATGGTCGAGGGCATGTTGAATTCGTTGTAGCCGCCGGGGTCACCGGTAACCTGCCCGAGAGACGCGCCCTGGTCCTCGTGGAAGCCAAACAGGCCGACGCTCCACACCAGCCGCTGATCGTCGGGCGAAGCAACCCGGAACTCGCCGACCATGCTCTTGGACGTCTGGTTCTGCTGCTGAGCGAAGGACCAGTTGTCCCATTGCTGGTTCCCCAGATTGGCCAACGAGGCCGAGTACACCTGGCCTGGCGGCGCGGTCACGGGGACGAAGTAGCCGGCGTTCGACCCCCCGTGTTCGTCCCACTGCTGGTAGCGATAGCTCCCCAGGAGCTCGAACTTCACCGGCCCAGCATCATAGGTCGGGTTGAAGCGAACGCCCCAGTGCTCGAGCCTGAAGTCGGGATAACGGCCCCGTCGAAACACCACGCGAGGATCATCGATGTCGGCGGGATCGAGCGGGACGAGCGGGTCGTCGCTCAAGTCGAGGCGGGTGCCGTTGTTGCTGGTATTCGTGAACAGGTTGTTCATGTTCGCGCCGGCGTAGGCGTCGCCCCGCTGCAGCGTGTAATCGCCTGCGAGAATGAGCTCCAGCCTGGATGTCGGCTTCCAGAGCACCGTGCCCTTGAGGGCGTAGTCGTTGGTATTCTGAGCGCCCGGGAGGTACTGGAGCGGACCCCCGTTCTTCCATGTATCATCGATGTCCGTCGAGGCAGCCGCCGCGCGGATCGCCACGGTATCGCCGATGGGAATGTTGATCATCCCCTGATAGGCGCGCTGGCGATAGGTACCGAAGGTGAACTCGGCGTTGCCCTGATACTCGTTCAGCACCGGGCGCTTGGAGATGATGTTGATCGAACCGCCCGAGGCGTTTCGACCGCGCACGGTGCCTTGCGGGCCGCTGTTGACCTCGACGCGCTCCACGTCGAGGTACGCCGCATTCAGGCCGCGGACGCGCGGAATGTAGACGTTGTCGAGATGCAGGGCGACGGCGGGGTCACCCAGCTCGGTCGTGTTGTCCGAGCCGACGCCGCGGATATAGACGCTGCTGGAACCCTGGTCGTTGACGCCGATCTGGAGCCCAGGCACCACCTGCGTCAGGTTGGTGACGTTGGTCACGCCGATGTTGGTCAGCTGCTTTTCGGAGAACGCCGCCGCAGTACCCGAGTAATCCTGCAGATTCTTCTTACGCCGGTCGACCGTGACGACGACCTCGTCGATCCCGGACTGGCCTGCTTGCTTCGTCCCCGCCTCGGGTGGTCCCCCCACCTCGAGGTCACTCGCGTTCGGATCCAGCGCATTCGGATCCTGCGGTCCTTCGGCGCCTGGCTGGTCGGCGCCCGGAGCAGCCGGTGCGCTTTCCGCCGCCGGTGCCGCGGGAGCGGGCTCAGGCGCGGGCGGAGCTGCCTCTGGTGCGGGTGCCGGCGCTGGCGCTGGCTCGGCCGCCGGCTGCTGCGCCCAACCCGTCGACACCCAGAGCGCGCACGCGACTCCTAGGCCGTGAGCGCAGGTGCTGCGCCCCAGCGAGATGGCACTCACCCATCTCGCTCGCGCGCCCAGCCTCTGACGGCTTCCGCGCTGCTGGTCCCCGCCCCGCTCTCGATCCTCACGCACATTCACCACTGCAAACCTCCGTAATGTCGACGCCCGAAGCTCGACGTACTGCGCTCCAAGAAAGCACTGCCGCACGATACACTACTACCCGTCATTCGCCTTCCTTCACCGTTCGTGTGTAACAGGCGCGAGCGAGAGTAACGCTCATGGGCGCGCATCATTGCGTGATCTGCAGAAGCGTTTCCAGCGAAACCTCGCTTCGACGCTGTGCGCAGCGGTGATTCTTTCCATGCCTACATGCCGCATGTCGATTTGCATGAGCTGGGACCCGCCGTCGAAGATCGGGCGGAGCGGCCTCCGCATGTTGCCTGGAGCGGCGCAACGCAAGGCAATCCAGCCCCACCGCGCCCGCGCGCCGCGCCCTCGACGCAGCGCGTTTCTCGCTGCAGCCACAGCCATGAGTGCCCGCGCTTTGCCAACTTCCCTGCGAAAAAACCGGGACCGTCCTCGTCTGCACGGCGGCGCTCGGGGGCCCTGGCAGGCGCTGCGGCAGCGCCGCTCGAGGCGCGATGCCGCACGGCTTTTTCGAGCCTGTACCACACCAACCTACTCGACCCTGCACAGGTGAGCTCGCCGCAGCACGGCAGCGCCCGACGCCAGCATGTTCCCGCCGCGCGACGCGCCGCGCTGGAGACGTGCGCTGGGCTCATCCTGCTGAGCACACTGACGCGCGGCTCCGAGCCCCTCGGTATGTCGCGAAGCGCGAGGATCGATCGCCGTGCGCGGCGCGCGCGCGCTCGGTGCGCCGCAGCGCGCGCTCAACGAGTCGGCGAATCGTCGCGCCGGCGGGCTCAGCGCTTTGCCGAGAGCTTGCAGCAGCGAGAACAATGCGCTGCCGCCGGCGTACGCCTGCAGCAGCTCGACCAGCTGCCGCGCGCCGGTTTGAAGTGCCCGCGCGCCAGGTCTACGCTCTCGTTCGAAGATCTCGGCGAAGCGAGTCGATGTGCGGAGCGATCTGCCCGCGGTGCACGCCGTCGGCGAGGGCTGGAGAGGTAGGCGGGCGCACCGAGGCTCGTGCCGGCGGAGCCATTCGCCTGCCCCTCGGGCCAACCTCAGCTGCCCAGGCGGTCCGGCGATCCACCCGCGCCGTCATCTTTCCATGGGGACGGCGCCTCGAGCTCTCTTGCGCATTGCAGCAAAGCTTCTCGCTCCTGCTGGCTCGGTTGCTCTGCTGCCTTCCGGCAGATGCGCGGATCTGCTCGCACTCCGCGCCGATCTTCGTGTCGCCCGCGAGGCGGGATCCGGCGTATTCTGCGCTGCATCGTGCCGACCTGATTCGGCGTGGAGAGCCAGCGCATGAGCAAGATCCCCCATCCGGTCCTCGTCTGGGTCGTCAGTGCCTTCGCCGCCCCGGCGCTCTGGGGCTGCGGCTCGTCCGCGCCCGAGCGCCCGACGTCGTCGGCAGTCGAGAGCTCGAACGGCTCGCGCGCGACCGCGGCGGAGAGCGGGAACTCCGCGCAGCCGAGTTCACCCGCCGGCACGGGGCAGGACTCCGCCGCGCGCGACGGAGTGAGCAACCCCGCGGTGCTCGAGCCTCCTGCGGAGGCGGCCAACTCGGGCAGCCCGGCGCCCCTGCCGTCCGAGCCAGCCGGCGCTGCGGATGATTCCACGGGAGAGCTGGCCGATCCCGGCGAGCCGGCCCCTCCCACAGAGATGCCGACGGCTCCGGAGTTTCCCGTTTCCGCGGGCACGCCGACCATCTATCTCGCGAGCGACTCGACCGTGCAGACCTATGGCGCGGCGCAAGCGCCGCAGCAAGGCTGGGGCCAGCGCATCGCCGAGTTCTTCACGGCGGACGTGAAGTTCGTGAACAAGGCCATCGGTGGGCGCAGCTCCAAGTCCTTCATCGATGAAGGGCGACTGGACGAAATCGTCGGTCTACTCGCGCCGGGCGACTATCTGTTCGCGCAATGGGGGATCAACGATCGCTACCGCAGCGATCCGACCCGCTTTACCGATCCCGCGACCACGTTCCGTCAATACCTGAACCGGTACATCGACGCGGCGCACTCGAAGAACGCGATCCCGGTACTGGTGACGCCGACCCCGCGCCTGGACTTCTCCAATGGCGAATTCCACAACGACTTCATCGATTACTGCGCGGCCATCAAGCAGGTGGGTGCGGACACGGGCACGCGCGTCATCGATCTGCAGTCCAAGGGCCTCGCATACTACAACAGCATCGGCTTCGACGCTGTGGTCGCCGACGTGAGCCTGCCGCCCATGGACGTGTTGCATTTTCAGGCGAATGGCGCGTTCCAGATGGCACGACTGGTGGCGGAAGGCGTCAAAGAGTCGGACCTGCCGATCGCAAAGTTCGTCAAGTAACGCGGCCCGGGGCGGGCAACACGAGAGGTGGTGCTGATCGGAGCCCTGCGAGTAGCATCGTGGGCCATGTCCATCCGCAACTCATTTGCCGCGCAGAGCGCGACCATCGCCAGTGTCGCTGCCCTGCTCGGCGCCGCTGGCTTTCATTGCCTGGAGGGGCGCAGCCAAGCTGCCGAGTCGAGCCCTGCTGCCGCCCAGGGTGCGGCTGCTCCGGCGCAGAGCCCGCAGGCTGCACCCGTCGAGCGTCCCGCCGCAGCGCGCCACGTCGCCGCGGCGCGAGCCGCAGCGGGCACCCGCTGGCAGGAGCTCTTCGAGCTCTTGTGCGCGCCACCCAAAGCTCCCTCCGCGGCCGCGCCGGCCG
>JAICTU010000808.1 GCA_025936205.1 Polyangiaceae bacterium
CCGCTTGCCGGCGCAACACGCTACTGTGCTACGGCGTCGAGACGCGCTTCGGCAACAAACCGTCACCCTTCGCCGGCACTGATCCCAGGCCCCCTGATCATCCCAGTCACCCTGATCATCCCAGTCACCCTGATCATCCCAGTCACCCTGATCATCCCAGTCACCTTGATCAGAGCACCCGCCGGGCGCAGGGACACGAGTTGGCGTCGGTCTGAGCATGAACGATGGTGAGTCGGCTTTTTGAACCCGGCGCTCGTGATGTCCTCTATGTCGTGGACGTGAGTGGGTACGTTTTCCGCGCGTACCACGCCATCGCGCCGCTGACTAGCCCGAGCGGCGAACCCACCCAGGCCGTCTTGGGCACGGTGAACATGCTGGAGCTCTTGATCAAGGAGCGCGATCCGCTGCTCCTGGCGGTGGCGATGGACTCCGGCAAGCAGACCTTCCGCCGCGAGATCTACTCCGAGTATAAAGCGCACCGTCCGGAGGCCCCTCCGGATCTGCGCTCGCAGATGCGCCGCGTCGAGCAGGTGTTGCAGGCGCTGCGCATCCCCATCTTTGTCTCGCCCGGCGTGGAAGCGGACGACCTGATCGCGAGCATGGTCGTGCGCGCCCGTCAGCTGGGGCTGCGCACGGTCATCGTCAGCGCCGACAAGGACATGATGCCGCTGGTCGGGCCCGACGTGGTCCTGTGGGACACGATGCGCGACCGCGTCTGGGGCCCCGAGGAAGTGTCGCAACGCTTCGGCGTGCGTGTCAATCAGGTCCGGGACCTGCTGGCGCTGACCGGGGACAGCTCGGACAACGTCCCCGGGGTCCCCTCCGTCGGACCCAAGACGGCCCAGCAACTCCTGGCGGCGTACGAGGATATGGATGGCATCTATGCCCGCCTCGCCGAGATCGAGCGCAAAAAGCTGCGCGAAACACTGGAGCAACACCGGGAACAAGCGTTCCTGAGCCGCCGGCTGGTCACGCTGAAAGACGACTGCCCGCTCGACTTCTCCATCGCCGGCCTGGCGCGAGCCGAGCGCGACTACGAAGCGCTGCATGCAGTTTATAGTGAGCTCGGCTTTCAGAGGCACCTGCTCGCCGTCCAGGAAGCCCGCTCCGCGGCGCGGCCGGCGGCACCTCCTCTGCCGGGCACCGGCGCTGTCGCGGTGGCCGTGGCAGTCGCAACTCCGGAAGCTGCCGTGGCAGCCGCGGTGGTCTTGGTACCGCCGGAGCCGCCCGTGGAGTCGCTCCCCACGCTGATCACCAGCGCTGCCGAGCTGGGGCAGCTGCTCGAGGCAGCGGAGCGCACCGGCAAGCTCGGCATCGCGCCCGCGGTCCAGGAGCTGGGCAACCGGAACCATCTGATCGGCCTCGGACTGTCGGTCCAGCACCAGAGCGGCCATTACCTGCCGCTGGCGCATCGCTATCTCGGAGCACCAGTGCAACTCTCGCGCGACGAGCTGCACGCCGCACTCGCGCGCGCCCTGGCTGGGCGTCGCATCACCCTTGCGGGATACGACGTGAAGGCCGTGCGCGTGGCCTTGCAGGAGAGCCTGGGTCACCTGGATGGCCCCGAGGCTCCATTGAGCGCCACCTTCGGCTTCGATGCCTCACTCGCCAGCTATCTGGTGGACCCGGAGGTGGACAATACGCTCGAGGCGCTCTCCGACCGCGAGCTGGGGCTGAAGCTGGCGAGTGTCGAGGCGCTGACGCGGCCACGCCGCGGCGCCCACGTGCCGCTCGACGAGGTCAATGCCGAGGAGCTGGGCGGGGTGATCGGCGCTCAGGCAATGGCCATCGTCCGGCTGTGGCCCGTGCTGCAAGCTCGGCTCGCCGAGGGCGAGCTGACCCGGCTCTTCAACGAGGTCGAGCTACCGCTCAGCCAGCTGCTCGCCGAGCTCGAGCTGCGCGGAGTCCTGGTCGATGTGAGCCTGCTCGCCGAGCTGGGGTCGCAGATCGACGTTCGCTTGCTGGAGCTGGAAAAGGACGCAGAAAAAGCTGCCGGCAGGGCGTTCAACGTTCACTCGCCGCGCCAGCTGGAGGCCCTGCTCTTCGATGAGCTCGGCCTGGCTCCGCAGAAGCGCACGAAGACCTCCCGTTCCACCGATGCGGCGACGCTCGAGGC
>JAICTU010000027.1 GCA_025936205.1 Polyangiaceae bacterium
CGCGGCTTCGACAAGCTGGACCGCGTGTTCATGCGCGTCGGCGCTCTGCCGCAGTTTCCGACCAACTTTCTCAAGTACAACCTGACCTGGTCCACCGACGGTCTGATCAACGAGTACTGCAACCCGTGCGAAGCGATCCATCGCGGCAAGCGCATCGAGGTGCTGGCTCTGGAAGGCCTGGAGCGCTTCTCGATCGACGGCATTCACTACGAGGCGTTCAACACTTCCGGCGGCCTCGGCACGCTGTGCGAGACGCTCGACGGCAAGGTGAGCGAGCTCAACTACAAGACGATCCGCTACCAGGGCCACCGCGATTACGCCTGGTTCCTGGTCAACGAGTTGCACCTCGGCGATCAGCGCACGCTGTTCAAGGAGCTGCTGGAGCGCGCGATCCCGATCACCTATCAGGACGTGGTCGTGATCTTCTGCACGGTCTCGGGCTGGCGTGACGGGCAGCTGGTTCAGGTGAGCGACGCGCGCAAGATCTACAACGCCAACCTGCTGGACCACGAGTGGAGCGCGATCCAGATCACCACCGCCGCCGGCGTGTGCACCATGGTCGACCTGCACTATCAGGGGCGGCTGGCGTCGCGCGGTTTTGCTTGCCAGGAGCAGGTCGGGCTCTCGGAGTTCCTGGAAAACCGCTTCGGGCGGGTCTACGCCTCGGGGCAAGAGCCCGCGGACCGGCCCAGCTTTTCCGCGGGGCTGTCATGAGCGGCGCCGAGCTCAGCGGTCCGCGCGTCGTCAGCGCGGCGCTCGGGCGCTGCGGCGTGGGCGACACCAGCTCCAGCGTGGCGCTCGGGCTGGAGCTGGCGCGCGGCACGGGGGCGGAGCTGGTGAAGACGTCGCCGATCGACGGTCGCGAGCTGGCGCGCTTTCGTGCCACCAGCGCCGCGGACGCTGGGCGCGTCTTCGAAGCGGCGGCGAGCGCCTTTGCCAGCTGGCGCAACGTGCCGGGGCCCGAGCGCGGGCGTGTGGTGCGGCGCTTCGGTGAAGTACTGCGCGAACGCAAGGAAGATCTGGCGACGCTCGTCTCCTGGGAAGCGGGCAAGATCGCCAGCGAAGCGCGCGGCGAAGTGCAGGAGATGATCGACATCTGCGAGTTCGCCGTCGGTTTGAGCCGCCAGCTCTACGGGCTCACGATCGCCAGCGAACGCCCCGGCCATCGGCTCTCGGAGTACTGGCATCCGCTCGGGCCTGTCGGTGTGATCAGCGCCTTCAACTTTCCCGTCGCGGTCTGGGCCTGGAATGCCGCGCTGGCGCTCGTGTGCGGCGACCCGGTGGTGTGGAAGCCGTCGGAGAAGACGCCGCTGTGCGCCCTCGCGTGCCATCTGCTCGCCGCGCGCGTGTGCGCGGAGTTTCCGGCTTGCCCGCCCGGGCTGCTGGGGCTCTTGATCGGCGGCAGCGACGTTGGTCAGGCGCTGGCCGAGAGCCGCGCGTTTCCGCTGATCTCGGCGACCGGCTCGACGCCGATGGGCCGCGCCGTGGGCGCGACCGTGGCGCAGCGGCTGGGGCGCTCGCTGCTCGAGCTCGGCGGCAACAACGCCGCGATCGTCACGCCCAGCGCCGACCTGGAGCTGGCGCTGCGTGCGGTGGTGTTCTCGGCGGCGGGCACCGCCGGTCAGCGCTGCACCAGCTTGCGCCGGCTGCTCTTGCACGAGTCGGTGGCCAGCACATTCAGCGAGCGGTTGAGCGCCGTCTACGCCAGCCTGCGCGTCGGTGACCCGACCGTGGATGGCGTGCTGGTGGGGCCTTTGATCGATCAGGCCGCCTACGACCAGATGCAGCAAGCGCTTCGGCAAGCGAGCGCCCAGGGAGGCAGGGTGACGGGCGGCGAGCGCGTCACGGTGGGGGTGCCGGACGGCGGGTTCTACGTGCGGCCGGCCCTGGTCGAGATCCAGCCCGGGGCGCAGATCGTCGCACACGAAACATTTGCTCCCATCCTGTACGTGATGCGTTACCGGGAGATTTCGGAGGCCGTGGCCATCCAGAACGGCGTGGCGCAGGGGCTGGCCTCGGCCATCTTCAGCAACGACGTGCGCGAGGCCGAGCTGTTCTGCTCGGCGGCGGGCAGCGACTGCGGCATCGTGAACGTCAACGTGGGGCCGAGCGGTGCAGAGATCGGTGGCGCGTTCGGCGGCGAGAAGGACACCGGGGGCGGCCGCGAATCGGGCTCCGACGCCTGGAAGGCATATATGCGCCGCGTGACGAGCACGGTGAACTATTCGGGCGCTCTCCCGCTCGCACAGGGCGTTCGCTTCGATATCGGGGCTTGAAAGCAGCCGGGCAGGGCCACTACAAGGTGGCCCCGATGGCACAACCAATCCAGCTCGGAGGGCACCCGAACACCTTCGCGAGCACCACGCGCAAGGATGACTGGTGGGTCGGGCCCGTGGCGACCGCCGTGGGCTTAGTCGTGTTCTTCGGCTACCTCACCTACCGGGCGATGGACGCGACGTACGTCTGGGCCGATCCGTACATCAGCCCGGCGGTGGCTCCGTCGGTCTTTACCGCTGCATCAGGCTATCCCGGCGCGGTGCCGGTGGAGCACGCCTGGTTCGGGGCCTTCCCTGCATGGTGGCCGTCGTTCCTGCCGCAGTCGCCGGCGTTCTTCCTGCCTGCGCTGGCGATCCTGTTCCGCTTCACCTGCTACTACTACCGCAAGGCCTACTACCGCGCGTTCGCATCGTCTCCACCGGGCTGCGCGGTGCGCGGGCACTCGCGGCCGTATCGCGGTGAAACGTCGGTGCTGCTGTTCCAGAACCTGCACCGCTACGCGCTCTACGGCGCGCTGCTGCTGCTCGTGTTCCTGTGGGCGGAAGCCATCGCGGCCTTCTCCAAGGACGGGCAGATCGGCGTGGGCGTCGGTACGATCGTGATGGTGATCAACGCCACGCTGCTCTCCGGTTACACCTTCGGCTGCCACTCCTGGCGCCACCTGGTCGCGGGCCGCAAGGACTGCTTCACCTGCGGAGGCAAGCCGACCACGCAGTTCGAGATCTTCAAGATCTCGTCCTGGTTCAACGGGCGCCACATGCTGTTCGCCTGGCTGAGCCTGTTCTGGGTTTGCTTCACGGACTTCTACATTCAGCTGGTGTCGCGCGGCGTGATCACCGATCTGAATACCTGGTCGTAAGCCAACTCCACGGAATTGGAACGAGCCGGCGCCCACACGCCGGCTCGCTGCTTTTGTGCGCGCGGAGCTTGGGGGCTCGGATCCGTCCGGCCCCGCCCACGCCAGGATGAGCCCGCTCTGTGGCTCCCGACAGGCTACGCGCCGAACGGATCCAGCAGCTCCAGCCCCCGCACCTCGAACGCTCACGTGGCGCGTCACGATCGTCAGCCCGTACAGCAGGGCCGTGGCCGCGTTGTGCGGGGAGATTCTCGCCTTGTAAATATCACTTCGTAAGTTATAATTGCTAAAGGTGCAATTTAAAAGGGAAATATCTGGAAAAATCGAGGCCCTGGCGCGCCAGTTCCCGGCGCTGGTGCTGACGGGTGCGCGGCAAACAGGCAAGACGACGCTACTGCGAGGCCTGTTCCCTGGACATCACTACGTTTCCCTCGATCTGCCCAGCGCGGCCGAGCTGGCCGAGCGCGACCCCGAGCTGTTCTTGGCGCAGCACCCGCCGCCCCTGCTGGTCGACGAAGTGCAGTATGCGCCCGGGTTGTTCCGCCACCTGAAGATCGCGATCGACGGCGACCGGCACTCGACGGGCAGGTTCATCCTGACCGGTTCACAGAAGTTCAATCTGATGAAGGCGGTGTCGGACAGCCTGGCGGGCCGCTGTGCGATTCTGGAGCTGGAAACACTGTCGTTCGAGGAGATTTCTCAGCACGTGCCCTATCCGAAGGGCAGCAGCGACCTGACGGGAGCCATCGTGCGTGGCGGCTTTCCAGATCTCTGGCGAGATCCAGGCATCGATGCGGATGCCTATTATCGAGCGTACCTGAGCACCTACCTAGAACGGGACGTGCGGCAGATCCTCAATGTGGCGAGCCTGCGCGACTTCGAGCGCTTTCTGCGGGCATGCGCGGCTCGTTCCGCTCAGCTGCTGGACAAAGCCGGACTGGCCCGCGACGTCGGGGTGAGCAGCAAAGCCGCCAACGACTGGCTGAGCGTGCTGGAGGCTTCGAATCAGGTTCAGTTGTTGGAGCCTTACTTCGAGAACCTGGGCCAGCGCCTGATCAAGAGTCCCAAGCTCTATCTCTCCGACACGGGGCTGCTCTGTTTCCTGCTTGGTCTCGACGGGCGCTCGCTGCCCCAAAGTCCCTATCTCGGAGCCGTATGGGAGTCGGCGGTGTATGCGCAGCTGCGCAAGAAGCGCGACCGAGCCAGCGATCGGGCGACGATATGGTTCTATCGGGATGCGCGGCAGCGAGAGGTCGACTTCGTGATGGCGCTCGGGACAGAGCGTCATCTGATCGACGCGAAATGGACCGAAAATCCGTCTCCCCGTGAAAGCGAAAGCCTGCAGTCGGTCGCCCAGCTTTTACAGGCCCGTGGCAAGGCACCTCGAGTGCATGCGTCGATCGTCTGCCGCACGCCGCATCTGTCGGTCTTGTCGGATGGAACTCGGCTCGTCGATCTGGCGCAATTGAGCCGCTGACGCAGAGGAGCGCGGGGCAGCACTTGCACCCGGATACGCCGCTGGGTGGTGGTGGGCCCGGCAATTTTCGCCGGCCTGGCTCGCGTGGAGCAGACCGTGGAGCAGCCTCGCGCTTGCCGCACCCGGATTCGCCCGCGGCTCGGACGTTCGATTGGGGCGGGCTGGGCGCGGTCGACCGAGCCGAGCGCATCGAGGCCGTGTACGAAGCCGTTCGGCGCTCGGCGCGCTTCATTCCGGACGAAGTCCGGCGCGCGACGGGCGAGGAGGTGCACGCGGTCATCGCTGGCATCCTCCCGGGACTCGTGGTGGCCCTCGGCGTCGCCGCCCTCACCACGACGAGTGGAGCGGTCGTGGGTGCCGCGCTCGGCGCGCTCGCGGGTGGAGTGGGAGCGCTACCGGGCGCTGCCGTGGGCGGTGCCTGGGGAGCGGAAGCCGGCGTCTGGATCCTGGAGTGGCTCGGGCTCGGCTTTCTCGCCGTGTCCGTCGGCAAGAGCCTCGGCCAGGCCACGCGCCAGGCGGAGCTGGGAGTCCGCGACGCCTGGCACGCCGTCGATTCGCGCGTGAGCCCTGATCTGGCGATCGACCAGGCTGCCGCGGAGCTCGCGCGCGCGGTGGCCCACATCGTGCGTGCGGTGTTGCAGGGCGTCGTGGCTTTCCTGCTCAGCAAGGGAGTCGAAGCGGCGCAATCGCGCGTCACAGAGCTCACGGCGCAACTCCGGGGCAGCCGGCTCGGCGTGCGGTTCGCCGCGTGGGTGGAGCAGGGGTGGCAGCGGCTGCTGGACAACCCCAAGCTTCAGCCGAGCCGGATCGAGCCTGCGCCGCGCAGCGGAGGAGCAGCGAAGTCGCTGCGCGGCGCCGATGCGTCCGAAGCGCCTGCGCCGCAGCCCCGCAGCACCACACCGTCGCAGGCATCGGCGGCCGCCGTGCGTCGGATTCCCGTCTCCGGCGCTCGGCTGGAAGCACCGGCGGATGGAGCGTTACACAATCGGAATTGGACGAAGATCGACGTAAAGGACTTCAATGCGACGCGGCCGGAGGGATTGGATATGCGTCGGCTTTCGGCGTCGGACCAACAGGCGGCGGAGCTTTTGGAAGCCGAGGGATACCCACGGCCCAAGATTCAGCAGGTTCTGAACAGTGGCAAAGATTTTGTTCCCGCGGCAGTTCAAACAAGGCGAACCCATGTATGCGTTCGACAGTGCCGACTACGTCGGTAAGGACGCCGATAGTCCATTCTGGCTGGACCAGGCAGGCTTCGACGATGTCCAAGCGAAGTTCGAACGTGATGGAGTGTGGGATCGTCAGGGCGTGAAGGACTACCTGGCGCTACCCTGCTTCAACAAGGCGGACGGGATCGCGCAGGGAACGGTGCCGAGAGACTGCGTCGGAGTCGAGTCCACGGTAGGACCCGCGACGGAGAACGTCAGTTACATCGCCGCAGATGGCACCGTCGTGCCGGGAGCGCCGAGCATGCCAGGCGGCGGTTCGCAGCTGTCGCCCCCTGTGGGAAGCATTCAGTCGATCATCGGAGGCACACAATGATCCCGATTACACCGCAGATGATCGGCCCGGGCATCGATGAGGAATACGCCGATGCGCTCGAGCGGCTCGAGACGATCGAAGCCGCATTAAAGAGCTTCACCCCGTCGAACGATACCCGCGAAGGACGGATGGTCTACCAGACGAAATGGCTGCGTCAGGAGATCAGGGCGCGGCGGCTGCCGATTCCACTCGACGAAAAGTACTGGGGTACGTTGGGCTACCTGGTTGCCGAAGGCTCTCTCAACTATCTGGGTATTGAGAAGCCGATGGGCGAACTGGCAACGATCCTGAGCGGCACCGGCATGCTCAAACGGCGGCACTACCCGGTAGTTGTGGCGATGCTCGACGACTTGCTCGAACTCACGAAGCAGGCTCCTCATCTGGATGCGGCGGATCGGCAAATGATTGAGGAGACCCGCGCCATGCGTCGTGCAATCAGTTCAGGCCAGCCGTTGCCCCTGGACAAAGCGGGATATCCGGCTTGGAGAGCGTTTCTGAGTGCGCAAAATCTGCAGAAAATCCCTGGCTACCGTCAGCAGCGCTTCAACCTGGCAGCGAGCTTGTTCGAGGAGTGGCGCCCCGGCCCTTGCCTCAAAGGCCCGCTCCCCGCGCCAAACCCTGGAATGGTCTGGGGCCAGCCGTGAGCTCGCACGGGCGTTTGAGCGGGCAGTCCTGGCGGGTGCAACGACGTGCAGCACCGAGCCCACTGCCCGCTTTCGAAGGTTGCCGTCTTATCGAGCCAGCCGCTCAGCTCTGCAGTTCGCGATCGGCGGAGGGGAACCAGCGGCTCGCGACGCGCACCGCGTTGGTGGCAGCGCCCAGGCGCAGGTTGTCCCCGACCACCGTGAGGCAGATGCTGCGGCGGCTTGCGTCGCGCGGATCGGGGCGCACGCGGCCCACCAGCGCGCGGTCGCGGTCGTGCACGGAGCTGAGAGCGCTCAGGCCCTCGCCGGCGGCGCCCGCGAAGTAGCGCACGAAGGGCGCCTTCTGCGCGTCGCCGAGCAGGGCGCTCACGCGATCCAGGTCGACCGCTTGCTGGAAGCTGACCCAGATGTTCTCGTAGTGCCCGACGGCGACGGCGACGCGGCAGCACTGCGCGCTCACGGGCAGCTCCGGCAGCTCCAGGATCTTGCGCGACTCGAACATCAGCTTGCGCTCTTCCGAGGAGTAGCCGCTGTCGTCCGTGCCCCCGTTGTGGGGCACCACGTTGCCCGCGTAGGCCTTCACGTCGAAGGGCGCGCCGAGGCGATCCGGGTGCGCGTAGCCGCGCTGGCTCGCCTCCAGGAAGCCATCCAGCGCCCCAATGCCGGCGCCGCTCACCGCCTGGTAGGTGCTGGCGGTGATGCTGGCCAGGCCGTACGCGGCGTGCAGCGGCTGCAGCGCGAGCGCGAGCGGCATGGTGGTGCAGTTCGGGTTCGCCACCAGGCGCACGGAGTCGTCCACGCGCCGCGAGTTCACGCCGGCGACGACCAGCGGCACCTTGGGGTCGGCGCGGTAGGTGCTGCTCTTGTCGACCACGCGATAGCCGAGGTCGAGCAGGCGCGGCACGAAGCGCTTGCTGTGCTCGTCGTCCAGGGCGACGAAGGCGGCATCGCCGCGCGGCGCGTCGGCCGACTCCAGCTTGGCTGCCGCCAGAACCGGAAAGCGCTTGCCGCCCAGCTCCAGTTCCTGGTCACGGCTGGCAAAGAGGACCAGCTCCGCCCCCGGCCAGGCCCGGGCAACGAGCTCGATGGTTTCCCGGCCGACGAGGCCGGTGGCACCCAGAATGCAAATCCGCATGGCGTTGGGGCCTAGCAGCCTTTGGCACAGCTGGCCAGCCTCTCGAAGGCTGTGCCGTTCCGGCTCAGGGGCGCAGCGAGGCTGTCGGGTTGCGCTGCACGGGCACGGGCGTCTGCGCTGCGGCGTAGGTCGCGATGTTGACGATCTCGTTCACGGTGGCGCCCACCGGGATGATGCCCACGGCGCCGCCGATGCCCAGCACCAGCGGCCCGAGCGCCTCGGCGTCCGTCAGCTTGACCAGCAGCTTGTAAGCGATGTTGCCCGAGGTCAGGTCCGGGAAGACCAGCACGTTGGCGTTCTGGGAAAGCGTGCAGAACGGGAAGTTGGCCTCGACCTTGCTGCGATCGAGCGCGGTGTCCGCCTGCATCTCGCCGTCCACGTCCAGCTCCGGCCAGCGCCGCCGCACGATCTCGATCGCGTCGCGCACCAGCCGCACCCGCGTGTCCTTGTAGTGCTCGCCGAAGTCGGAATAGCTGAGCAGCGCCACATGGGGCGTTTCACCGAAGGTTTCTGCGGCTCGCGCGGTGTTGATGGCGATCTCCGCCAGCTCCTCCGCGTTCGGCTCCAGGTTCACGGTGCAATCGCCCAGGAAGATCTTGCGATTCTTGAACAACATCGCGTACGCGCCGGACACGAGCCGGCTGCCGGCGCGCAGTCCGAGTGCCTGCAGCGCGGGCCCGATGGTGAGCTTGTAGGGGCGGTTCAGGCCGCCCACCATGCCGTCGGCCAGGCCCTCGCGCACCATCATCGCCGCGTACCAGGCGTGCTGGCGCAAGGCGCTGCGCGCCGCCTGCAGCGTCATGCCCTTGCGGGCGCGCAGCTGCCACAGCGAGTGTGCGAGATCCTGGGCGTAGCGCCCGTGGATCACCGGCTCCAGCTCCATCCCGTCGAGCGTGATGTGGGCGCGCTCGGCCTGCGCCTGGATGCGGTCCGCGTCGCCCAGCAGCACCGGCGTGCAGATGCCCTCGTCCAGCAGGATCTGTGCTGCGCGCTGGATGTGCGGGCTGGAGCCGTCCGCGAACACCAGGCGGCGCCGCGGCTGGGTGGTGCGCGCGCGCTCGATCAACGGCTGCATGATGCCGCGCGCACGCTCCACCAGCAGGTGCAGGCGTTCGCGGTAAGCGTCCAGATCGCGGATGGGCTCGCGAGCCACACCCGACTTGGCCGCGGCATTGGCCACCGCGGGCGCCACGTGCGTGAGCACGCGCGGATCGAAGGGCTTGGGGATGATGTAATCGTCCCCGAAGGTCAGGTTCGACAGCCCGTAGGCGGACAGCACCTTGTCCGGCACGTCGTAGCGCGCCAGCTCCGCCAGGGCGTGCGTGGCCGCCACCAGCATCTCCTGGGTGATGCGCGTGGCGCGGCAGTCGAGCGCGCCGCGGAACACGAAGGGGAAGCCCAGCACATTGTTGACCTGATTCGGGTAGTCCGAGCGACCCGTGGCCAGGATCGCGTCCGGGCGCGCGCGCCGCGCCACCTCGTAGGGGATCTCCGGATCCGGATTGGCCATCGCGAAGATGATCGGGCGCGGCGCCATGCGCGCGACCATCGAGGCGTCCACCACGCCGCCCACGCTCAGCCCGACGAAGGCGTCCGCGCCGTCGAGCGCCTCGGCCAGGTTGGCGCAGTGGCGCGAGGTGGCCAGGGCGCGCTGCGCGGGGAACAGGTCGTCGCGGCGCTCGTGCACCAGGCCGTTGACGTCGAACATGACGATGTTGTTGCGCGCCACGCCCAGCTCCACGTACAGCTCGGCGCAGGAGAGCGCGGCGGCGCCCGCGCCCGAGAACACGATGCGCATCTCTTCCAGGCGGCGCTGCGTGAGCTCCGCCGCGTTGATCAGCGCCGCGGCGGAGATGATCGCCGTGCCGTGCTGGTCGTCGTGAAAGACCGGGATCGACAGCAACTCCTGCAGGCGGCGCTCGACCTCGAAGCACTCCGGCGCCTTGATGTCCTCGAGATTGATGCCGCCGAAGCTGGGGGCCAGCGCCTTCACGGCGTGGACGATCTCGTCGACCGTCCTGGCGTCCAGCTCGAGGTCGAACACGTCGATATCGGCGAACTTCTTGAACAGGTTCGCCTTGCCTTCCATCACCGGTTTGCCCGCGAGCGGACCGATGTCACCCAGGCCCAGCACGGCGGTGCCGTTGGTGATGACGGCGACCAGGTTACCTTTGGCCGTGTACTGGTAGGCGAGGTTGGGATCGCGGTGGATGGCGCGGCAGACCTCGGCGACCCCGGGAGTGTAGGCGAGCGACAGATCGCGCTGCGTCGCCAGCGGCTTGGTGGCGACGACCTCGATTTTTCCGGGACGGAGGCCCGCGTGATAGCTGAGTGGATCCAGGCGTTCAGTCATGCTCGTAGACCCCCGCGTGGCGGGTTCGTCCGTTGTACCACGCCTGGCCCCGGGCTCGGCGGGCTAGAACGGCTGGCTCGAGCTCAGCGCGCGCCCTTGCGCGGAAGTGGCAAGACGCTCTGTACGGCGGGGCGTGTCCCGCTGCGTGCGGGAGCGGCGCTGTCGGCGCTGGCGGGGGCGCGCGGGCTCGGCGGAGCGCTGCTGCCGTGGTCGCGGCTGGCGGGCGCGCGGCTCAGGATCTGGTCCACGCGCGCCGCGGCATTGGTCGGCGGTGTACGGCGCCGAGCCGGCGCGTTGCGACCCTGCGCCGGGGGAAGGGCGCGGGCGTTCGCCCTCGGCAGCTCGATCAGGCCGGTGTTCGTGCGGTGGCCGCTGACGCGCGCCAGCTCGCCGGTGGTCTGGGCTTCGAAGCGAAACTGGGCAGGGTCGTGGCCGCTGAAGCTGGCGGCCGACTCCGCGTAGCCGAGCCCGATCCAGGCCAGCCAGCGCGCGGCGCTGGGCACCCCGCGCAGCTCCGCCTCCAGCACGAACCCGAGCGCGGAGCCGTACACGGAGAAACGCACATCGGCGTCCAGAAAGGGGTGCTCGAAGGCCCCTCGCAGATGTTGCAGCGTGCGCACGAAGTCGCCGGGTACGACCAGCGCCGGGCTGCGATACAAGATGCGCGAGGCGAGCGCGGCGGCGGCCCGCACCATCAGCTTGCCGCTGCCGCCGGAGAGGACCCGCTCGATCGCCAGCAGCAAGTCGATCCCGGTCTCCAGATCGAGCGCCGCATCTTGCTCGACGCGTCCAAACACATCGCGGCTGAGCACTCGCAACCAGTGCGGTGGCAGACCGTGCCGCAGGCGCGTCAGGGCGCTTCCAGAGGTCTCCTGCTGCAGCGTCTCCACCAACGCCCGCACGAAGCGGCTCTCGAGGCGGCCCATGCAGCTCGAGACGGCGCTCGCGCGCGGTGAGATAAGGTGCGGCGAGCTGCCGAGGCAGCGGCCCATCTCCCAGAACTGTCGCTCAGCGGCTGGCGAGTGTGCTCATCACGCGGCTGACCAGCCGCATTCCGATGCCACCTTCCAGCGTGAGGATGGACTCCGGATGGAACTGAACGGCCGATATGGGCAGAGTCCGATGCTCGAGGCCCATGATCACCCCGTCCTCGGTGGCGGCCGTGACCTGGAGGCACTCCGGCAAGCCCGCGCGTTCGATGAACAACGAGTGATAGCGCCCGGCGATGAACTCGGGCGGCATGCCCTCGAAGAGCCGGCCGCCGAGCGACTGGATCCGCGAGGGCTTGCCGTGCATCGGATAGGACAGAACGCTCAATGTTCCACCGAAGAATTGGCCAATGCCCTGCAAGCCGAGGCACACGCCGAACAGCGGCAGCTCGAGCTCCAGCGCGCGGCGGATGGTGTCCTCCAGCCGGAAGTCGCTGGGGGTGCCTGGCCCCGGCGAGAGCACGACCAGGTGCGGCCGCTCCTGCGCGAGCCGTTCCAGCGCCAGATCCCGGCGCAGCGTGACCACGCTCGCGCCCGTCTGGCGGAAGTAATTGGCCAGCGTGTGCACGAACGAGTCCTCGTGGTCGACGAGCACCACACGCTTGCCGGCGCCCGTCTGCTCCGCCGTGCTGGCCCTCGCTCCGCCGCTCAGCTGGCCGCGTACGGCGTCGAGGAAGGCGGAGGCCTTGACGCGCGTCTCGCGCTCCTCGAGCTCCGGATCGGAATCGTAGAGCAACGTCGCGCCGGCACGAACCTCGGCGACGCCGGCGCGCAAGCGCACGGTGCGCAGGGTGAGGCCGGTGTTCAGGTTGCCGTCGAAGCCGATGCGACCGATCGCTCCGCCGTACCAGGCGCGCGGGGTCTTCTCTTCCTTCTCCACCTGCTGGATCGCGTTGCGCTTGGGCGCTCCCGTGACCGTCACTGCCCAGGTGTGCGTCAGGAAGGCATCGAGCGCGTCAAAGCCCGGGCGCAGCACGCCTTCGACGTGGTCCACCGTGTGGATCAGACGTGAGTACAGCTCGATCTGCCGCCGCCCCAGCACCTTCACGGAGCCTGGCTCGCAGATGCGCGACTTGTCGTTGCGGTCGACATCCGTGCACATCGACAGCTCCGACTCGTCTTTCGCCGAGTTGAGCAGCTCACGGATACGCTCTGCATCTTGAATCGCGTCGATGCCGCGCGCGATCGTGCCCGAAATGGGGCAGGTCTCGACGCGCCGCCCGTCCACGCGCACATACATCTCCGGTGAAGCACCGACGAGATGTTCGGCATGCCCGAGATTCAGCAGCAGCGCGTAGGGGGCCGGGTTGTGCTCGCGCAGCCAGCGGAAGATCTGTGAGGGCCGGCGCTGGCAGGGCTCGCGAAAGGTCTGCCCCAGCACGAGCTCGAACAGATCTCCCCGCCGGAACAGCTCCTTCGCGCGCCGCACCGCGTCCGCATATTCACCCGGCTGGTGATCCGAGCCGAACGGGGCTGGTGCCGCCTGGGAGACGATGGGATCGGGGTAGGGCGTGGCGGAGCGAGAGCGCGTGCTCGTCCCGTCGACCTCAAACTCGTACACGTAGCGGAACGCTGCTTCCTTGCGGTGATCCACCACCACGAGCTGCTCGGGCAGGTACAGAACCAGATCGCGCTGATCCGCGGGGCGCGGGTGCTCGAGCTGGATGGCCTCGAACTGGAAGGTCAGATCGTAACCGAAGGCTCCATACAGGCCGAGCTGATCGTCTTCAGTGGAGTGGAACAGCTGCACCAGCGCGCGGATGGCACTGAACACGGAGGGCTGCCGGCTGCGCTCCTCCTCGCTGAAGCGCCGTTCAGGCGAGCGGATCACGGCGCGCAGGCCCTGCGCGGTGGCGTGCAGCTGCTCGGTCTCCGGCAGCGCGGACAGGCACTGCCGGATCGGGCCCATGAGCAGCTCGCCGCGCTCGTTCAGCGCCTTCAGCTCCAGGCTGCGATCGCGCGAGCTGAGCTCCAGCAGCGGGTCACAGAGCCCCAGGTCCCAGCGCGTGTAGCGGCCCGGGTAGTCGTAGTTGGAGGAGAGCAGCACTCCGCGGCGGCTATCCAGCGTGTCGATCAAGCCCTCGATCGCGCCCCGTGCCTCGATGGCTTCCTTGCGGCGTTGCACGCGAATTCCACCGGCGGTGACGTAGCTGGACAGCTGCGTCTGCCCTTCGAGGGAGCTCGCCCAGGGGGAACGCGGAGGCGCAACGGAGATCATGTTCCGGGAATTAACCTCGTCTGTGCTCCGTGAGCAAGGCCGTGGGGTCGGTGCCTGCGCCCGGGGTGAGGCGGAGCCCGCTCGTCTTCAGTGGCGCGGCGGCCTCGCCGGCGCGCCGGAGGCGAGCGGTTCGAGCTCGAAGATCGCCAGGGCGTGGCCCGTGAGCAGCGGAATCAGCAGGCGTTTTCGGCGCGCATCGTAATCCAGATCGGCCGGCGACTCGAGCCCGGTGATGATCGGTTGGAAGGGGCCATCGCGAAATCCACGGAACACCGCGCGCGCCGTCCAGCTGGAAATCAGCAAGGTCCCATCGGGCATGGCCGCGATGCCGTGCGGCGACTCGCCCGGCAGATGCAACCGGCCCGCGTCCGGGCTCTCAGCCCCGGCGCCCGGGACGAGCAACAGCAGGTCCGCACTGCCCGTGCATGCGATCCAAAGTCCCGTGCCGTCCGCCAGCAGCGCGACCGGCCCACCCAGGTCGGGTCGGCGCGCCACCACGCCGACCTCACCGCTCGAGGAGATCCGGTATACGGCGTCCGAGCCCTCGTTGGGGACCGCTGCGACGTTGGGGTCGCTGCCCACATCGGCGACGTACAACGTGCCGTCCGCGCCCAGCGCCACGTCGCTCAGGTAGCGAGCGCCGGGAATGGTGATGCTCTCCCTGGGTTCGCCGCTGCTCGTGTCGAACTTACGGATGGCGCCGACGTCGGCGACGAACAGGGTGTCGCCGGACACCGCCAGTCCATGGGGCGACATCAGCTTTACCCCTTCGTGCCGCCCATCGATGAAGTTGAGCGTGCTGAGCGCGCCATCCGGTTGCAGTCGCGAGATGAAGCCCGCGCCAACCGGTCCATCCAGGTTCAGGTTGCTGACCCAGTACACGTCATGGACCGAGTCATGCATGATCGCGGACGGCCAGGAGAAGCCCACCTTGTCGAACAAGGCCAGTCGGTCCGCGAGGTGCAGCGTGTGGCCGCGGTGCGGCGTGTACGTCAAGCGCGTAACGCCCGGATTGGCCTGAGCCGGATCGGCGTGACCCAGCGCCGGAGTGGTCTCCGCGCAGGCGAACGTCAGCGCCAGCGCCGCTAGCAAGCCCGAGACGCCCAGCTCTGCGCAGAACCTGCCAGCCCTCGAGATTGCTTGATACACTCGCTGTCCGATGACCTTACTAGACCCGGTTGCGCTCGTAGGGGCTCGAGCGTAGTGGAGAGCTGGGCGCGTGGCAATTGCCGCAGGAGCCAGCTCGCGGGGGCCGTCTAGATCCGCGATGCAGCGGCCTTTGTTCGAGCTTTTTCCGCAGCTGGAGGCGCGCGCGGGATTCTCGATCCTCGGGGATTTTCCAACGCCTGTCGAACCGCTGAATGCAATCGCTCCGGATCTCGGCAGCGCTGCGTCGGGCTGCTACGTCAAACGCGACGATTTGAGCTCGACGATCTACGGTGGCAACAAGGTGCGAACCCTGGAGGCACTGTTCGGGCAAGCGCAACGCGAGGGTAGGCAGTGGGTGGCAGCAACGGGCGCCTACGGTTCCAACCATGCGGTCGCCACCGTGTTGCATGGCGCGCGTCTGGGCTTTCGCTGCGCGACCCTGTTGTTCCCGCAACCTGCTTCGCAAACGGCGCGGGCCAATCTAGAAGTCTCCATCGCGCGCTCGGATCGGCTGATTTCCTTGCCGCACTGGTCCTGTCTACCGACTGGCGCTTGGTGGTTCGGACGGCAGTGTCAGAGGCGCGGAGAGAGCGCGCTGATCATGCCGCCCGGTGGCGCGATCCCGCGCGGCTGCCTGGGCTTCCTGTCGGCGGCACTGGAGCTGGGCAAGCAGGTGCAAAGCGGAGTGCTGCCCGCGCCCCGCGAGGTGGTGCTCGCGGTCGGCTCGACGTGCAGCACCGCGGGCCTCTTGGTCGGGCTGCTGGTGGCGGCTCGCCTCGGGATCGGGTTTGGCGCGCGCCCCCACCTGGTGGCGGTGCGCGTCACACCGTGGCCGGTGACGAGTCCGCTGCGCATCCTGGGGCTGGCGCTCCGGGTGGCCGCTTGGCTGCGTGAGCTCAGCGGGGATCGCGTCTTCGAGATCGAGCGCGCGGAGCTGGCGCAAGGGCTGGAGATCGATGCCCGCGAGCTCGGGCAGGGCTACGGTCGCCCGACCCCCGCTGGCCTGGCAGTGATCCAGCGCGCAGGAGCCTTCTCCGCGGCGCTGGACACCACCTATTCGGCGAAGTCCGCCGCCGGTCTGTTGCAGCGCGTGCAGCGGCGACCGGTCTGCGATCGCGTGTTCTGGTCTACCAAGTCGAGCGCGCCGCTGCCCGAGGTATCGGCCGAGCAGCTTCAGCGCGCGCCGCGCGCCATGCGGCGCTGGCTCGAGCGGCAGGGCTAGTACACGGGCCTCACTGCAGGGCCGGCAGGTGGCTCGGCTCGTAGTACTGAGTGGTCGGCTCCGCGGCGGCGTACAGGCACAACGCCGTACGAGCCGTGGAGAAGCAGCGGATATCCGAGCCGTCACGCTCGATGCGATCGAGGATGCCGTTGAGGATGTGCAGCGTGTCCTCGAGCAGCTCGCGGTGGCGGCTTTCGTAGCACACCACCCGGTGCTTCAAGAGTTGCACCAGCACCTCGCCGCGAGCGGCGACCGACGCCATGTTGTGCTGCTCGAGCAGCGTGGCGGCGGCGCGCACGGAGTGGAACTCGCGATACATGATCTCCAGCGCCCAGCTCTGCGAGTGATCGACCAGCGAGAGCACATCGCTCTGGTCGCCCAGCTTCTTGCGCAGCTGCCGCACGAAGTGCTCCGTCAAGAGCAGCCGCCCCGTCTTGCTCAGCTTGGAAGAGACCCCCTTGGGCGAGCTGGGCTCGCCCCCCGCCGGCTTCTGCGCCTCGGGGGCCGCCAGCGTCCAACGGGTTCTCGGAATGGTGCTTAGCATGATGGCCATGTCTACCTCGGTTGATGGGCGTGCGGGCTCGGGGGATCCTCGCGGCGCTCTCGGGGTGCGGGCTGTCGCACTTGTGCGCGTTCGGCGGTGCGAGACCTACCTCTGCGCACCTTGTTTTTACCTCGAGAGAAGCCGCGGCGCCCCGAGAAAACGCCTGCAATCCGCGGCGCGGCCCGCGTTTGGCGTGCAGTTTCGGCACAGCGAACTCGCGCTTCGCGCCCAGCACGAGCCGATTTCGTAACGCAACGCTCGCGCCAGCAGCCTGTTTGACCGCTGATGAGAGAAGTTTTGAGGCGCGTTGCCTGAGGCGTGGCGGCGCTGCTAGCGATCATTTTTCGATGCAACATCGACACACGCGTGTCGTCGCGGCTCAAACCCGCGCGTGCTCGGCGCTCCCGAGCGCCTGGAAGCCGAGCGCCTAGAAGCCGAGCTCGCGCAGGTACGTCTTGTCCAGCTGCGAGCGCGAGCGCGACAGCTGGCTGCGCGCAAACAGCAACGTACCGGCCGCCATCGAGACGCAACGGCGCGCCAGACCGGGCGGTGTCTGCGGGTAGAAGCCCAGGCGTCGGCTCTGCTCGCGCACGCGCGCCGTGACGTGTTCGATGAAGGGACGCATCTGGCTCAACACGGGATGATTCGGCCGCCCACCGGCGATGCGCGACACCAGAGCAGGCAGCGTGAGCAGCTGGAGCTCCACCAGGCCCAGGTAGGGCGCTTGCAGCCAGGGTTTGTCCTGCAGCATGGCGCGCGTTTCCTTCTCGCCCCAGGCGACGTGTTCCGCTTCTTCTCGCACCACGACGCGCAGCTTCTTCTTGATCGCCGGAACGCGCGGATCGGAGTCCGGCAGAGTCTGCAAGAGCAGATCCTTGAACACGTCGAGCACCATGCCCTCGCCGATGGCGTGCTCCATCAGCACCTTGAGCGGATAATAGTCGTTGTGAGAGGACAGCAGCCGGATCACCCAGTGCGGGGGCGCAGGGGTGAGATCGAGCGTGCGAAAGATGTCGGCGAACAGTTGCAGGTGGCCGAGCTCCTGGCGCGCTTGACGGGTGTAGAAGCGGGCAGCCTCGAGCGAACGGGCTGCGTAGAGCGAACGACCACAGTAGACGCCGGTGGCTTCTCCGAACAGAGCCTGGGACAGGATGAAGCGCAGGACCTCGCGATCGGCGGGGTCGTTCAAGTCGAAGGTGGCGCCTCCGAAGTCGTAGCCGGAGGCATCGCCCTCCAGGGCGGCCGCAGCCTCCTCGGTGCTGGTATCGTCGGTGGCGTTCGAGGAAGCATCGAGAGTCGGGGTGGCCATGGTCTTCACTCCAGCAACGCGGAGCCTACCATATTCCGCACGACCCCATCCGGGAGCGCGCCCGTCCGGGTCTTTTGTTTGACTCGGTCCGCGGTCTCGTGGTTGGACAGGCGCCGTGCAGCCAGCCGCGGACGCTCGTGTCAGACCCGCGCAGCACGCGCGCTGGGCCAGGCGCGCGAGGACCGCGCCAGGGGCAGCATGGCTGCTCGCAGGGCTGGCAAGTCCTGCGAGCGCGCAGAGCGAGGAGACCTCGGGAACGTCTGCGTCGCCGACGTCGGCGGCTCCCGCTCGCGGGCCTGAAGATCAGCGTCCGGTCCCCGACTACGATGGGCGGGAAGAGCCCGCGTCGCCGGGGCGAGCGCTGCTCTGGGTGCCGCGCGTGCTGCTGTATCCGGCGTACCTAGCCAGCGAGTACGTGTTGCGCCGCCCTCTGGGCTGGCTGGTGTCGACGGCGGAGCGCGAACACTGGCCCACGTTGATCATCAATTTCTTCACCTTCGGCGATCGTCAGGGCGGCATCGTGCCGACCTGGCTGATCGACTACGGGCTGCGTCCGAGCGTCGGGGTGTACGCGTTCTGGAATGATTTTCTGGTCACGAACAACGACCTGCGCTTGCGCGTCGCCTACGGCGGCAGCGACCTGTGGCAAGCGCGCGTGACGGATCGCTTTCCGCTCGGTAGCGGCACGCTCTCCTTCACGGGCCTGTACGAGTCCCGCCCGGACAACGTTTACTACGGCCTCGGCCCGGATCAAGACGACGCGCGCGCCCGCTACTATCGCCGTCAGACGCGCGCGTTCGGCGGCTATGAATTGCCCTGGGTACGTAGCAGCCGCTTGCGCTTCGGCCTGGGCGTTCGCGAGATGGAGCTGGACGGCAGCGTGCACTGCTGCGACGATCCTTCCGTCGACGAGCAGGTGCAGGCGGGCGCGTACGCGCCGCCGCCGGGCATGGACCAGGTGTTTGGCGTGTTCGATCAAGCCGTGGAGCTGGTGCTCGACAGCCGCTGGCCGCCCACGCCGGCGAACCTCGAGCTCGCGAGCGACTACGTGTCGCCGCCCGGTACCGGAGTGCGCTGGGCGCTGCGCGCGGACCTGGCCGAGCTGACGGGGCAATCGCTGGCCACGACCCAGGGGCTCGCGGACGCCTGGATTCACTACGGCACTTCGCTCGGGGGCTACTGGGACATCACCGGTGAGCAGCGTTCGCTGGGCCTCACGGCGATCGTCGACTTCGTTGATCCGCTGGGCTCGGGCGCGGTGCCGCTCACCGACCTGGTCACGCTGGGCGGCGAGCGTCCATTGAGGGGATACCTGGCGAACCGGCTGCTGGAGCGCAGCTCTGCGGCACTGCGGCTGGAATATCGCTGGCCCGTGGCGGTGTGGCTCGATGGCGAGCTCCTGTACGAGACAGGCAACGTCTTCGGCAAAGCGCTCTCCGGGTTCGAGCTGGGTGAGCTGCGCAGCTCGTTCGGGTTCGGGCTGTCGGCGGCGGGGCAGCAGGATCACGAGTTCCAGCTGCTGCTCGCCGTGGGCATGTCGCCTTACGACGCCGGCGCGCAGGTGGACTCATTTCGCTTCGTGCTCGGCACGACGGCGGGGTTTTGAGCGGCATGGCGCGCGCACGACGTGCCCCGACCCTCGCCGGCTGCGCAGGGCTCCTCGCCGCTTGCGGGTGGTTCCTGGCCGGCGGCGCCCTGTTGGGGGGCTGCGCCGCGCCGCCGGCGCGCTTCCCCTTGCGCGAGCCGCTCTGGCAGGACCCCGATCAGGCTCCGTTCGCTCCGCGCCCGGACGAATACGTCTCCCCGATGGTCTGGGACGTGGGCGATCAGAGCATCTTTTACCCGCTGACGCGCGTCTTCGCGGTCGACCCCGCAGGGGAGGCCGCAAACGTCAATGCGCTGGACGAGGTCCCGGACTCCAGCTGGTTCACCAATCGCATCGGCCTGCAGCCGATGACACCGTCCGAGATCGCGCGTGGGCCGTGTCCGTCCGGTGCCGGGCACGTGCCGGCACCCTGGACGGTGGTCGGCGCCAAGCCGAACGGCGCCAATCCGGGCTTCCTGATCGAAGATGCCGCGGGGCAACGGCACCTGGTGAAGTTCGACGGTGTGGTTCAGGGGCCGCGCGCGACGGCGGCGGACGTGATCGTCTCCAAGCTGTACTACGCCGCGGGCTATACCGTGCCCTGCAACCGCATCGTGTTCTTCGACCGCAGTCAGGTGAAAATCGGCGCCGGCGCGACCAGTGAAACGAGCACGGGGGAGAAAGAGCCGCTGACGGAGGCGCATCTGGAGCAGGTGTTCTCCAAGGCGCTGCGCCTGTCCGATGGTCGGCTGCGCGCCAGCGCCAGCCAGTTCCTCGAGGGCAAGCCGCTCGGTCCGTTCACCTATCAAGGTCGGCGCGGAGACGACCCGAACGACGTGATCGAGCATCAGGACCGCCGTGAGCTGCGCGGCATGCGCCTGCTCGCGGCCTGGACGCAGCACTTCGACGCGCGCGAGATGAACACGCTCGCGATGTGGATCGACTCGGGCGCAGCCGGCGGTTATGTGCGCCACGATGTGATCGACTTTGGCGATTGCTTCGGCAGCGTGTGGGAGCCGCCCGCGTTGGGGCGTCGGCTCGGGCACTCGCACTACTTTGATCTGCAGGACACGCTGGAGGACTGGTTCACCTTCGGTCTGCGCGAACGGCCCTGGGATCGCGCGCGTTTCGGGCCAGCGGGCAAGGTGTTTGGCTATTACGGAGTGGAAAACTTCGATCCGGAGCTGTGGAAGGCCGGCTATCCCAACCCGGCGTTCCGGCGCATGTCGGAGCGGGACGGCGCGTGGATGGCTCGCATCGTGGCGGGCTTCAGCGACGACGCGCTGCGCGGGCTGGTCCGTGAGGGGCAGTTCAACGATCCGCTTCTGGAGAACGAGCTGGCGAGGGTGCTGATCGGGCGCCGCGCGCGCATCCTGGAGCGCTACTTGACGCGGCTGTCGGCGCTGACGCGCCCGGAGATCCGGCGCGGTACGCAGCGGGAGTTGTGTCTGCGCGATCTGGTGTGGTCGAGCGGGCTGCACGGCGAGCGCGAGCGCCGCTACGCGGTGACGGCGTACGCCGACACTGCACCGCCCACGCGGCTCGACGACGTGCGCCAGGCCTTCGGTCAGCGCGTGTGCGCGACGCTGCCGGCGCAGCCGGGCGCTTCAGCGCAGGCACCCGTCTACCTGATCGTGGACTGGGTGGCGCAGACCGAGCAGCGCGCCGCCGAGTTCCCGGCGCGCGTGCACGTGTACGATCTCGGCGCCGATGGCCTGCGGGTCGTCGGACTGGAGCGCCCCGAATCCTTCGACCCTCCGCGCTAGCCGCCAGCAGTAGAAACCCGAAGTCCGCGCGGGTTTCTACAAATGAAGAAGAAGTACCGAGTGCACGAGGTACTAATACTGCTGGTTCTCGTTCAGCGGCTTGCCGTCGGGGCCGCGGCCCACTTTGCTCCAGATCTCCTTTTCGGAGAGCCCGCGCGGTGCGGGCGGCGGGGTCACATCATGCACGTACACCTGCGTACCAGCTCCCTCGGCCGAGACTTCGATGCGCACCCAGCGCTGGGAGGTGTCCTGCTTGATCTGCGTACGGGGGAAGGTGGCATGGCCGCGGGCCATCTCCACGCTGCGGGCGGTCAGCTGCGGCTGTAGCGCCAGAACCACGCTCGAGAGGTCCGGCTTGCCGATGAAGTACGCCGAGTCGTTGAAGTGTCGCGTGAGATGCATCCCTGGCGGCAACGCCAAACCAAAGGCCGTCTCCGCCTCGGGTAAGCGCTCTGGACCTTGCAGGCGATCGGGCGCCTCCGCGGCTTCTTCTGCCTGCTCCTCCGCGGGTGGCGGCTTGGTGTGGCAGGCGCCGGCGAACGCGGCGAGAAGCCACACGGAGGGGCGCCACGCGCGCGAGGCGAATACGAGCTTTCGATCGAGCTTCATTCGAAGACCCTCCGCCTGCGGGACTTCGCCGCACTCATTCGTAGATCAGCGCCCACGACTGGAATGTGACGGGCACATGGGGGGGCGGCAGCTCGGTCTTGACATCCGTGAGGCCGCGGGACACGTCCTGAGTGGTATCCGACGTGCCGCCCGCGTCTGTGCGGACGCCGCTGACCGTGTAGTTCAGGAAGAACTTGCCGGGACTCACCTGGCGCGCCATCTGGATTGACCCGTACCCGAAGCTGTCGTCCCCGGTGACATTGGTGGCGGTGGACTTGCAGGTGGGGTCTGGCTGTACGTTGAGCCCGAAGACGACGCCCGGATCGACCGCGTCGATCTGCAGTTTATCGGGAAACGCAGGTGAATTCGCAGGCCCGCTCGCCGGGTCGGTATGGTCCTCGTCCGCGCTCTCGATGTAGTGCGCGCCGAAGATTTTTGCTGCGCCACGGTGGCAGGTCTTGCCCGTGGCATCCGGTGGCTTGCTGGCCGCGTAGTAGAGGCCCTTGTTGAAGATCTGCATCGGGCCAGTCACGCGATAGCCGTCCGTGAGGGTCTGCATCCAGTTCACGTTCGCGACGAAGGCGTGGCTCGGATTCAGCTTCTCCGTGAGAGAGAAGACGCGGTTCACCATCGTGGCGGGAGCGGCCACGACTTGCTGATCGCCCGTCGCGAACGCGACCGTGACGCGGCCCTCATCGTCGGTGCTGAGCGCGGGGGGCAGAACGACCGGCTGCGGCCCGGCGCTGGGATTGTCGTAAAAGGCATCGAAGAAGACCTGCATCGACCAGTCCGCAGGATTCTTGGACGACACGTCGACGCGCCACAGGCGGCCATCTCGATCCCCGACGAAGATGCGATCGGCGACCGCGCCGGTGGTGTCCGGAAACGCCTTCGGCTGCCCGGTGATGGGAGCGGGGATGTTCAGGCTGGTATGCACCGCCGAGGAGAACCCCGTGACGCTCGGTCGGAACGTGCGCAACACCTCGCCGGTATCGAGCCGCACGATCGTCAGGGAGCGTGCGCGTTCCGCGGTCGAATAGTTGAGGCCGGTCGTGCGCACTGTCTCGAAGCTGGCGGGGACCACTCCCAAGGCGTCCGGTTTCGCCGTCACCGTGCCTGTCCCGGGCGCGACATCGCCACCCGGCAACACCGCCACCGCCACCTCATTGGCGGCAGCCGCGCCGGCTTGCAGGTAGATGGTGGTGATGAGCGGCGTGCCACCCTTGCCGAACAGGCGATTGCCGCTGGCGTCGCGTGTGAGCTGCCACAGAAACTTCGGGCCGTGATTGCTGCCGCGATCGGGCTGGGTGACATCCAGGGCAAAGTAGCCGCCCTCGATGGGACCGTCGCTGCCGAAGCCTTGCACCAGAACCGTGCGCCACTTGCCGGCTCCGGTCTGCGCGTCGTCAGCCACGCGCTCGAAGCGCGTGTTGACGCCGACCTCGCGTGCGACCACATCCTTGATGATCGGTGCTCCGTCCAGCAGGGTGGCGGGGGTCGTCGGATATTGCTGCTGCAGTACCTGAAGCACCGCCGGAGGAATGAACGCCCAGAATTCGTTGTTGTTGCTGTTCTTGACCTCGTTGCTGGCCGCGTCGGCGCTGCCCGGAAAGGGCGCCACGTTGAAGGCATGCAACATGCCGTCGATGGTTGAGGTGTAGAGCGTGCTGGGACGCTTTTGGACTTGCATCTCGCGGATGAAAGCATCGTACGACTCATCCCGCAGCAGGTCTGAAGGTCGGCCCGAGACGAGCGTCGGTGTCGAATGCACGATGGCGCCGAACAGGCTGCAGACGCCGTGAAAGCAACGCGACGGCGTGCCGGGATCGCTCGCCCCGACCAGATGCTTCAGCACCAGATCTCGGCACTCCGTGGCGCTGTGGTTCGGGCAGCTGGTGTCTGTGAGGTTCATGCCCTGCAAGCCGGGCTGAACGAGATCGGGCAACTCGCCGGGCGTGCCGGCAAACACGGTCGTGCCACCTTCCACTCCGACGCCGTCGGTCGTTGCCGTGACCCCGGGGCGGATGGAGTTGCGGCTGTTGTTGTCGGCGACCACGGTATAGAACTGGCGGTCATCGCCGTGCGTATTGACGTTGGCCGCGAAGTCGTCGCCCTTGGCCGCGTCAAATGGGTCGTCCTTGGGGGTCTGCGCGTCGCAGACCAGGCGGCGGCGCGTCAGCTCACCCCGCCACAGGTTGCTCGGTAGTTCGGTGTCGTTCGGATCGACCGGCGGTGGCTCGGTCTCGAACGACGCGCGGAAGCGAAAGCCCTTGCTGGAGCTGTCGCCGCCAGCGCTGAAGACCGGTTGCACGCGCGTCGCCGCCTTGGTCACCCCATCCAGGATCCTCACGAAGATGGCGCGCAGCTCCGTGCTGTCCTTGGCGAAGAAGGCCTTGCGCGGGACGCCCCCGTCCTCGCCGCCGGCAGCGGCGATCTTGTTCAGCGTGCAACAGGCCTGGACCGCCTTGCCGGCAAGGTATTTGTCGAAATCGTTGTTGGCCGGATCGGCACATTGGGCGTCCGTGACCTGATCGCAAGAAACCTCGGCGGAGGCGCCGAAAGGCTTCACATTGCCGAGGGCGAAGCCGATCACGTACGTCTCCACGGACTGGCTGGGCTTCGGCGGGGAGAGGCGCAGGTCGCTCACCACCTTCTCGGGTGGCTCGAGGTAGGGGCAACGACCCTTGGTTCCGCCAGGCGGCTCGGCCTCGCAGTACGGACGCAAATCCAGGTTCGGCTCACCGTCGCTGAGCACGATCATGATCGTCTTGCGGCAATCGTCGGCGCCCCAGTTGGGGTCGTCCTTGGGCCCGAACTTCTGCGTGGAGTCGAAGGGATCCGCGGAGTCGTCATTCCGCAGAAAGTCCCGCGCATCGTAGAGTTGGCCGTTCAAGGGGGTCGCGCCGTACGGGCGCGTGGCCATCAGCGTCTGCTGGATCCAGGCGTTGCGCTGGCTGACATCGGCCTGGTCGGGCGGACCAAAGGCGATCATGCGCCCCTCCCAGGGCGGGGCGGCGGCGTTGCGAGCGCCCACTTCTTGATCGACTTCGAAGCTGCAATTGGCAGGGTGGCCGCTGGCTGGGGTGCCGAGATAGTAGCTCCAGTTGCCGTCGGTTCCGGTCTTGTAGTCGGGTGTGACACCGGAATAGCCGACCCCGGGGTCGACGCGCGCGTCGAACGTCATCAGACCGAAGCGGACGCGCGTCTTGAAGACATCGAGCAGCCCGTCCTCGAGCTGCTCGAAATTGGCGCAGGGCGCTTGCACCGCCAGCGCCGCGTCGCTCGTGGGCCGCGACACGACGTTACCGGAGAGCAGCTCGTAGGTATTGATGGAGTTGGTGGGCCAGGAAAATGCATCCGTGCTCGACAGCACGCCGGGACCGACCAGGCAGTTCTTGCTCAGCGCGCGATGGTACGGATTGACGTAGCCGAAGTCGTAAGGGGGGCTCGTTCCGAGAGTGAACTCGCTGCGAAACCCGTCGCTGCTGCGATCTTGCGCCCAGCAGGAATAATGTTGAAACTTGCCGGTGAGCACTTCGATCAACTCGATCCAGCGGCTCTTCTCGTTGATCGTTTCGTCCTCGGGCTTGCAGTTGGGGAACGTGCCGTCCGTCTTGAACTCCATGGAGCCCGAGCTGTCGACCAGCAGCAGGACGTTGGGCGCAGGGTTATCCGCCTCCGTCGACTGAGCTGAAGCACGCCAGCCGTAGCTGAGCGCCAGACCAGCCCCGGCGAGCCCGAGCAGCAGGCGGCGAGGACGGGAAGCGGTCGTGCGGTTCAGTGGATACATGTTGGCTTTTCTCTCATTGCAGGACGAGCACGTGAGCCCGCACGCTTTGCTGGCTCATCGCGCCCTTGGCGCCGTTGGCGCAGACGCTCGTGGACCCGATGTCGGTCGGAAAGATGCGGGCCGTCGTGGTGACGGTTAGCTCCTTGATGGTGCCCCCGGAGCCGGCCAGGGCCGCCGCATTGGCGTTGAACGGCTCCGTCATCTCGGTGACCATTTCGGCGCGAATGGGCGCCGCGTCCCAGGGAGAGTTGAGCTGGCCGATCAGACCGTCGTCGAAGGTCGTGGGGGCGCTCTGGGTGAACATGTCGGTGAGCATGGTGTCCTTGAGCGGCACGCAGATCGCGTTGGGATCGGCAGCCAGCAGAGCGGGCTCGCAGCCCGCGGTGCGCGTCTGGGTATTGACGATGTCGCGGTTGGCGTTGATCCAGGTGGCGGCACCGCGCGCGCCGAACTCGACCATGGCCGTGGCCTGGACGTTCTGCCGATTGAAGCCGCTCGCGCGGTCGATCAGGCTCGCGGAATGCATGGAGAAGACGCCGATGGCGCTGATCATGGTCAGCACCAGCACGACGAGGAACACGGCCAGTCCGCGCTGGGCACGGCGCAAGCGCAGGCGCACCAGAGCAGGGCTGTGCCCGCGCTGTGGGGTATCCGCGTGGAACATTTTCACCATCGGATCGCTGCTTGATTGTTGAGGGCAACCGTGGACTGCAGCGTGCGCACGCGCGCAAACGGCGGATCGCTGGCGCGGTCGGGATTCAGGCTCATGCGCAACCGGGTTGGCCCAGGGACGGCCGGCGTGTAGCTGATCTGCGCGCTGCGATCCGCCTCCTGGGAGCGGGTGCTCAGCCAGGCGCGTACGGCGCGGATGCGTTGCGGTGTTCCGCCTGCTCCTGGGACGCCGGCGACCGTCGGAGCGTTGGCGGGCGTGACCGCGGTCAGCCCGGTGTTCGCCTGCGAAACGAACAGCGAGAAACCCAGATCGACGGCGTATTCGCTGATCAGCTCCAGCGTGCCTTCGATCTGGTTGCCCTCGAGATCGAGCTCCTCTCGAATCAGCTCGCGGCGCGTGGACTCGTAGCTGGGGCCGCCGCGGAACATCGGCTTGTAGCCCGGTTCGGTAGCCACATTCAGGTTGCGAATGTCGTAGCGGATGATGTTGACGACATTGGCGACGACGCCCGTGCCGAAGCCGCTGATTCCACAGCCCACGCCGCTGCCGGAGCGAAACTGCAGAGCCGGCGTGAGGTCCAGCGTGACGGCGGGCTCTGCACCATCCACGACGCCGGTGATCTTACCGAATTGCACGCGGCCGGAGATGTCCACCAAGCGCAGCAGGCGACCCGTCGCGAAGACCTTGCTGAGCGTGGCCTGCGTCGGCTCGGCGGGATAGCCGATCTCCACCATGCCCAGGCGGTTCGGCTGCAGGACGACCTGCACCGGCGGACCCGGGTCGATCCGTCGCACCGCAAACTCGTTACCGGAGTTGTAGCTGCCGGCGAGCACGATACGCTGAGGAGTGAAGCCGTTGACGGTGCTCTCGGTGGAGAGCCGAGTCAGCGGCACCGGCTCGATGAACACGCTGGCCAGGCGCCGCAGCCACGTCGGATACACCGCGCTGCGGCACACGCTCGGATCGTCGACGATGTTTGGCGTGCTCAGGAAGCCGGCGCGCGAAATGTCGTTGCGCAGCCGCTCGAAGCCCACCGTCGTTTGCAACGTCGTGTCCGAAATGCGCGACTGTTGCATCGAGAAACTCGAAGAGTGCTTCGCGAGCGCGAACACCGTCATCGACACGAACAGGCCGCCGACCATCGCGACCATCAATTCCACCAGTGTGAAGCCACGGGCAACGTGGGCTCGGTCGCCAGAGGAGAAGCTACGACGCATCAGATGCCCGCCTGGCGCACCGCGCCGGAGAGATAGACAAAGTGAAACAAACGACTTTGGTCCTGAAGGCTGACCAGCGCCGGTGCCATCTGGCACGGAAAGGCCGGGACGGTGAGCGACGGCGTCACCACGACGCCATCGCGCAACCAGTACACACGGACTTCCACCCGGCTCATGGCGCTTCCTTCCTTTTCCGCCTCGAGACCGTTGAAGCGTGAGATGCGCAGGTCGACGCAAAAGCTGCCGTTCTGCGCGATTGGGTTGCCGAGTTCGTCGAAATCCGGACCAAAGCTGGAGTCGCCGACGAAGTCGGGGCGAAACCAGGTGGGATTGACGGGAGCCGTCTTGAGCCAGGTGGTCTTGCTGAGATTGTTCCCGCTCGGGTCCGACTCCCAGAGCGTCGCTTCGGCTTCGAGCACGCCGAGCCAGCTCTGCGCGATGTGGGTTGCGATGGCCAGATTCTTCGCATGCAGGTTCGAGGCGACCGTGACCTTCTCCATGGAGAAGACACCGATCACCCCGACCGCCAGCACGGCCATCGACATCAGGATCTCGACCGCCGTGTAGCCGCGTGCGCCACCCGTGGAAGCCGCGCGAGAGCTAGAGGGTCGTGCCTTCATTGCAACCTCGCGGTTCCATTGGGTAGCAGTGCCAGGACGCGCGTGCGCGAACCCTTGCGCGCCAGCGTCACCGTGTAGACCTGGCTCATCGGCAGCAAAGGCTGGGTGTCGTCGATCGCATGCCGCGCGAAGGCGCGGCCGTTCGGGCTGAAGCAGACCTCCAGCTCCGACAGGGTGGAGTTCGTTCGGTCGGTGAGTGTCACCGCCAGCGACGCCATGTCGCCGCTGGCGGCCACCGGCTCGTAATGGTTGGTCTCGCGGCTCCGGCTCGGTTCCGCCTGCCAGGGCACGCCGAGACAGTCCGGAACAGGTGCATCCGGGCAGGCCGCGGCGGTACCAGCGCGCGCTTCGAGCACGGAGAAGACGCCGTCCTTGTAGCGCATCAACACGGCGGCACCGCGGCCCACGGCCTGCAAGCGGGCCTCCCGAAACAGCAATCCGATGCTGCGCGCGGCTTCTTGCACCCGGCGATCGCGCAGCTGAGTGATGGCCGTCGGAATGGCCATCCCAGCCATCACCGTGATGATCAGGACCACCACCATCAGCTCGATCAGCGTGAAGGCGCGCGTCCGGAAACGCGTGAGCGGCCGCGTCCCGGCAGCGAGGGGCCCGCGCGAGCGGAGAAATCGGGGGCGGCGCAGAGCGATCATGCCGGCCCTCGTCACAGCAAGGCTCATGCCCGAACTCCGCATCGCCGGCAGGGAAAATTCTTCAGTGATTTCGCAGTGGACGGATCTGGTCGATGAGTAACGATTTCCACGCTGTGCAAGCTTTGCGACGGAGCGAATGTGGGCTCCTGAGGGGGGCCGGGTGACGGCGGGTGCCGACGAGGAGTTTGCGTGCAGGCCACCACGAGGAGTATGCGGCCAGCGTGCTCAGAGCTTTCACCCCCCTCGGCTCAGGTTTGCTGGTCCTCGCGTGCCAGTGGCTCGGGGGTGTCCCCGCGGAAGCGGTGGTGCGGGGTGTCCCCGCGGAAGCCGCGGCGCCCGTACGGGACGTCCCGGCCGTCGATCCCTGCGGCGCGCACGTCAGCCCGGGCGCCCGCAGCGCTGCGGAGCTGGGCGAGGAGCTGCTGGAACAGGACGGCGACTGGTGTCTCGATCGCTTCGCGCCGCCTGCCAGCTACGGCGAGCTGGGCGAAGAGTCGCTCGAACGGGCCTGTGAGCGCGCGCTCGGGCCCGGCTGCCGTACGGAAGAAGGCGCGGCGATCCGCCGCGTGGTGCGCTTTCATTACCTGAACCGCAGCGAGCCCCTCGCGGGCGCGGATGGCGTGCTGTCCCGCTTTCGCGAGGTCCCTGCCGCCTACGCGCACTACACGCGCGCGGTGCTCGGAGCGGGCGAGCCCGAGCGGGCCGACGCGACGGAGCTCGACGGTGGCCGCCTGGCGCAGCGCGGTGACAGCCTGTTCGCCTGGCGCGGGCGCGAGCTCCTGTGGCTGCACTATGCCGACCCGCGCAGCGCTGCTGCCCGACGGCAGCAGCGGGCACGCGAGTCGCTGCCGCTGCTGGCGCGCGCGCTGCTGGCGCGGCTGGGCGGCCCGGATGCCCTGCCGGCACCGGTGCAACATTTGCCCGCGGGGGAGCGCATTCCGCTCGGAGTGCGGCTGTTTCTCGATGAAGCATTCGGCGTGGCCGGGCTTGGCCCGAGCGCGCTGGGTTACTATCGGCAAGGCAACGAACGCTGGCGCATGAGCGCCGTGGAACGCCCCGACGCCGAATCCGCGAAGGACCTGATGAGCACGCTAGAACACCAACCCGAGGCCCACCGCATCGAGCGAGCTCCGCTCGAGGCTCTCACTCTGAGCGAGCGGCGCGGCCCTGGCGAGCCGCCCGTGAGCTGGGTGATCGCGCGCCAGGCAGACGTCGTGTACGGCGTCGGTACAGAAGAACGTTCCGGACCGCTCGCGGGCGAATCGGGCAGCGGCCTCACGCTGGAGCAGAAGCTCGGCAAGCTGCCGGGAGCGCAGAGCCAATGATCCCGATCGTGGCCATTGTCGGTCGCCCCAACGTGGGCAAGAGCACGCTGTTCAACCGCTTGCACGGGCAGCGCACGGCCATCGTGCACGACCAGCCGGGGGTGACTCGTGATCGGCACTACGCCGACGTCAACGTCTTCGGCCGCACCTTTACCTTGATCGATACGGGCGGCTTCGATCCCGACGACACCGACGCCATCGGTCAGGGCATCGCGCGCCACGTGCGCGCCGCGGTGGAGGAGGCGGACCTGGTGCTGTGTGTGCTCGACGGACAGGCGCCGCCCAGCGAAGCGGATGCGGCCGCGGTGCGCATGCTGCGTCAGTCCAGCAAGCCGGTGATCTATCTCGCCAACCGGCTCGACCATGCGCGCCTGGAACAGGAGGCGACCGAGCTCTACGCGCTCGGCATCCAGCCGATCGCGATCTCTGCCTTGCACGGCCGCGGCATGGCGGACTTGGGCCAGGCGTTGACGGAACTGTTGCCGCCGCCCGCGGTCGAAAGCAGCGCCGAGGGTGAAGAGCAACCCGTGCCGCGGGTCGCGCTGATCGGGCGCCCCAACGCGGGCAAGTCATCGCTGTTGAATCGCCTGAGTGGGCAAGAACGCAGCCTGGTCGACGACCGCCCGGGCACCACCCGCGACCCCGTGGACGTGCGGCTGGAGTTCAAAGGCCAGCCGTACCTGATGGTCGACACGGCGGGCATCCGCCGGCGCGCGCGCGTCGAGGACGGCGTGGAAACGCAGAGCGTGATGCAGGCACTGCGCGCGGTCGCGCGCGCCGATGTGGTGGTGCTACTGTGCGACGCATCGATCGGCCTGGCCGAGCAGGACGCGCGCCTGCTCGGGTTGTGCGCCGAGCGAGCGCGCGCGATCGTGGTCGGACTGAACAAGATCGATTTGCTGGACGGTCCTGCCCGCCAGCGCGCGATCGAGTCCGCCCGCAGCCAGCTGCACTTCGCGCCCTGGGTGCCGATCGTACCCGCCAGCAACCGCTCGGGTGAAGGCATCACGCAGCTGATGAACGCCGTGCGGCGCTCGTTTCAGGAGTACTCGACGCGCATCCCCACCTCGCAGCTGAACGAGTTTCTGGAGACGCTGGTGGAGCACACGCCGCCGCCGCGCGGCAGCCGCAGCGTCCCGCGCCTGTTCTTCATGACGCAGGCGCAGGCCTCGCCGCCCGTGTTCGTGGTGATGTGCAGCGCTGCCGAGGAGCTGAAGGACAGCTATCGGCGCTTTCTGACCAACCAGCTGCGCAAGACGTTCGGTTTCGAGTCGGTGCCGCTGGTGGTGCGCTACCGCAATCGCCGGCGCCGGGACTGAGCGCCGCGGGCTCAGCCGGCGAGAGCGCGCGCCAGCTCGTGCAGCGCGCTCACGCCCTGCACGTCCGCCGGCAGCTCGGGCAGCAGCACCAGCTCGGCGGCGCGGCTCAGCGTGCGCAGCTCGGCGCGCACGGACTCCACTCGCAGCGAGCTCTCGCGCTGTCGCCCGTTCTGCTGGGCAGCGACCTGCAGGATGGCGTTCAGACTCGCTTCCGCCGCGGGAGCCGCCCATTGCGGACGACGCTCATGCAACGCCTGGGCGATCTGCGCCCGGCTCGCGTCACCGCCGGGCTGTGGCATTCGGTTCACCACGAAGCTGTCGAGGGCCATGCCTTCCAGCTGCAGCTGGCGGCCGAGCCGGAGGCTCTCCTCGAGTGCCGCGGGCCGTGGGCTCGACACGAGCACGAAGCCGAAGCCGGGGCCACGGAAGGCCTGCGCCACCGACGAGGCGCGCTGCCGGAAGCCTCCGAACAGCTCGTTCAAATCGACGATGAAACGCGCCAGCTGTTCCAGGAGCTCGCGTCCCGTGATGCGCCCCATCGTGCCCAGCACGCGCGACACGCCGCGCGCCAGCAAGCCCAGGCTCAGGCCCTTGTTCGGGTGCAGCGCTTGCCCGAGCCAGCCCAGCACCGAGCTGTCCAGCGCACCCACGAGGCGCTCCGGTGCGGACAGGAAATCGAGCGCGTCCCGCGTCGGGGGTGTGTCGAGACCGATCAGATCGAACGAGCTGTCGCGGCTCACGCTGAGCAGCTTCTCCATCGCCATGTACTCATGGGCGCCGGCCAGATGCGAC
>JAICTU010000745.1 GCA_025936205.1 Polyangiaceae bacterium
AGGCCGTACTGGTCGGTGTTGCGCTGTACGAACGGGGCGTGGGCGAGCAGCACGGCGAGCGCGTCGTCGGTCACGTCCACGCGCTGGCGCAGGCGCTCGGAGACGGACTCGAGCGAGAGCGGCGTCCTGGCGCCACGAAACACGGAGCGCACCGCATCCTCCAGCCGCAAGCGCGCCTCGGAGTCGATGCCGTGCGGCTCGGGCAGGTGCTCCAGCGTGGAGCCCGTGAGGTCGACCCAGCGCAGCACCTTCGAGGGGTCGCTCGGATCGAGCTCGAGCTGGGCTTCGAGCGCGTCCCGGAAATATTCGCACAGGCTCTCGTCGAGCTCCTGCGCCGCCAGCACGGGCAGGCTCTGGTACTCGTCGAGCTCGGCGGGGACCGCCGTCTGCGCGGCGCGCTCGGACAGGCGCTCCAGCGTGCGGTCCAGCTCGGATTGCGAGAAGCGCGCGAAGAGCGACTCGCGCCTGCCGGGCGGGCCGATCTCGACGTGCTGGAATTCGGAGCCCAGCAGACTCTCGAACACGGCCTCGGCGAGCCCGAGCCGCTGCTCGACGCCCCGCCACCACGGATCTTCGGCGACCAGCAGCCGCACCGGCAGAGAACGCGCGCCCGCCAGCGCTCGTTCCAGACGATCGCGCAGCGTTGCTGCCCAGTCGGAGCTCGTCTCCACCTGCTGCCAGGCCTCCAGCTCCAGCTGGCGGGCGCGCTCCAGGCCGAGCCCGAGCCGCTGCGCGGCGCTCTCCAGCGTCTCGCGCCGGCAATACCAACCTGCGCGGCGCTCCAGCAAGAAGCGCTGCGCCGGCGCGAGCGGCTCCAGAGCGCGCGCCCAGCCCGCGAGCAGCCCGGCTTCGGACTGACCGCGCGCAGCGGGGCGCGCCGCCGCGCGATACGCCGCTGAAGCATCGGCGAGGGCGAGCGGGGTGAGCCGTTGCACGCTGCCGGCGCCCACGCGCACGAACAGCCCGCGGCGCAAGCCGCTGGTGAGCGTGGCCTCGAGGATGCGTTCGACGCGACCCCCCGCACGCAGCGACAGCTCGCTCAAGCCCCAGTGGCTGCGCGCCCGCTCGAAGCCGAGGCGCAGCGCGCGCCGGCGCGACACGCTCTGGTTCTCCGGCAATGCCTGCAACAAGCACTCCTGCCAGTCGTCCAGCACGTAGGCGGAAAGATCGGGCTGGATCGCGCGGATCTTGCCCAGCCCAGGACGATCGAAGCTCGGCCCCTGCTCGGCGGCCCGGGCCAGCAACTCGGAGATCGCGCCGTAAACGCCGGTGGTCGCGTCGCTGCCGGGGCTCGGGCCGCGCAAGTAGCCCTGGTCGCGCAGCGCCTGCGCGGCGGTCATGGTGGCGACGCCGAAGTCGAGCGGCCCGAGGCCGATCAGCGCGCGCCAGAGCAGCAGCGTCTGCTGCTTGACGGAGAGCGAGCTGAACTCGGCGACGGCGTGGCCCAGCGTCGGCGGCGGCTCGACGCCGAACACCTCGCCGATGCGGCACGTCTCGCGGAGGAAGGCGTTGAGCTGCGTGATCAGCGGCGCGGCCGTGTGCGCGACCAGCGCCACGCGCTGCGCGGGACCGAGCGCGGCCTCCTCGAGCAAGAACGTGGGCAGGCGCGCCTCGGACCAGAGCAGATCGATCTTGGAGCGCGAGGGCCCGAGCAGCCCGCCGCGCCAGGCCAGCACCGCCTCGCCGCTCTTGGTCTGCAGCATCAGCGCGTTGCCCGCGGGCCAGGCCGCCCCGGAGTGCAAGGTGAGCAGCACCGGCGCACGCGCCTTGTCGCGGTGTTGCAGCTGCACGCGGAAGCCGCCTTCGAAGGCGCGCACGCTGATGTTCCAGCCGCCGTCCAGCGCCGCGGCATCGAGCCCCAGCTCTTTGAAGCGCTCGATGCAGGCTTCGAGCTGCGCCGGATCGGACAGCACGCGCAGCTGGTTCGGCAGGGTCATCTGCGGGAGCGGCTCGCTGCGCCGCGCATCGATGCCGAGCGCGTCGACCTCGTTGCCGAGCGGAATCCGTGCCAGACGGCCCCAGCTGTCCGCCTGAGCGCGGCACGAGCGCGCGAGCTCGCCCGCGGGCGCGCCACGAAACGAGAGCAACGCGCCGAAGGCGGCGCCTTCCACGGCGCGCTCCAGCGGAATGTGCGAGAGCAGCACGCGCAGCTCCTGGCCGCGCGTGAAGATCAACAGATTGCCGGCCACCTGCTTGCCGCCACCGGTCACCAGCCGCAGCGCGCCCGTCTCGTGCAGGCGATGCAAGAGCCAGTTCTCGGTGTGTTCGGCGCGGCGCAGATACACGCGATCGAACTTCGCGCTGCGCGCGAACAGCTCCTGCCACCAGGGCAGCGTGTTGCGTGCGCTCTGCGGGGACGTCACGCACAACGTGATGCGTTCCGCCCAGGTTGCCGCCTCTCGCACCAGCACGTCGAAGCGCGGTGCATCGAGCACCAGCTCCAGGCGCTCTGCTTCCTGCTGCCAGGCGGTCATAGCCGAGTCTGCCTCGGAGCTCTCCGTCGTCGAAGCCGAGATGGGCCGCCGCGCCGCGTCACTCATTGAAGCGCCCCTAACTCGAGCGCAACGCGAGGGCCAAGTTTACGGAGACCCACCCTTTTTCTTGTGGGCCGCCGCATTGGCGCGCTCGATCGAGGCCTTCAGGCGGATGAAACTGTGGGCCTCGGCCTGGGTCAGCGAGGCGGCCCGTGGCGCGCCGGCGGCTTTCAGCAGCGCGTGATCAGCGAGGGGCTCAGGGGCAAGGCGCGGAGGAGTGGAGGGCGCTGCCGGCGGCGTGGGCAGGGGTACGCCATCGGGCGCGCTCGGCTCCGCCGAGACAGCGATCGGCGTGGGCTCGCCGTTCCGGTGTTCCACCTTCGCTTCCAGCCGAGCGGAGCGCTGCTCACCCTCGGGGTTCGGCTGCGGCCGTGTGCTCTGGCAGGCGCTCACGACCAGCGTGAGACACGCTGCCATGATCCAGCACCGACCTGTTGCCGGGTGTCCCACCGCCTTCTGCATTTTGCTGAAAATGCATTTATTCGTAGGCGGGCCCGTGCCGTCAACTAACTCGCGCCTCTTCCTTGGGGGGAGCAAACGGAAAGGATCCTTGTAATG
>JAICTU010000076.1 GCA_025936205.1 Polyangiaceae bacterium
AAGATGGCAAAGCCGAGGCCCGTGACTAGGCCGGTGTTGGCGCGCCACGCTGCAGTGTCTGGAATGGTGTCGGCGGCAGCGGCGAGCGCTGGCCGAAAGACGCCGGCGCAGAGCCCGGCGGACAGGACCAAGCTCGAGCCCCACCAGGATCGATGGGCGGCGTTTCGAAGTCTTCCCACGTGAGGAACGCTAATTCATTTCGGCGCGAACCACGAGTGTCTCACGTGCGGCGCGCTGCTACGTTGATGCGGTTGCCTTTGACGACGTCGATGCAACGGCACTAGTTCGTAACGCAGGGGAACGGGAACAGGCCCCGGGGGGCAGAACGAGGGCGGGGTCGGGATGAGGGCGCAGCAGAGATTTTTCACGGCATGGCTTGCACTCGCGAGCACGGTTGCACTGCTGGCGTGTTCGCCAGCCACCACGTTCATCGCATCGAAGCGCATGCCAGATGCAGAGCCGCTCGATCTCAAGGGAGATCGGGTGGCAGCGGTGGTGATGATGCAAGACCAGCAGGTGAGGCGGGTGGCGGAAGACGCGCTGGCGCGCGAGATCACGAAGCATGGCGCCAGAGGCGTGGCAATGTACACGCTCCTGGCGAGCTCCAACGCTGCGGATGAAGGAGACGCGCGCGCCGCGCTCGAGCGTGCGCAGGTCAAGGGCGCGGTCGTGATGCGGCCACACCGCGCACAGAAAGAGGTGGTAACGCCAGCGTCGACGTACTCCACACCCGTGTACAACGCCTACTGGGGCGCTTACTACCCGTACGGGTGGAACAGTTCGTATCCGGATCCGGTCAACCCGTACCGCACGACCTACGGTCCACAGCAATCCTATACCGTCGATGTGAAGGTGCCGGAGCGCGTGGAGACGTATGACGTCGTACGCGTGGAAGTGCTCATCTACTCGTTCAAACAGAATCGGCTGGTCTGGGCGGGAGAGGCGGAGACGAGCGACCCCGGCAAGGTGGAGGGCTTCGTGGAGGAGCTGGCCGGGCTCACCGCCGAGGAGCTGAATCGGCTCTGGCTGCTGAAGCAGTGAGCCAGTGCATGGCGCCCCCTGGATCGCAGGCCGTCGAGCGTCGCGCCTGCCGCAGGATTCCAGGCCCCAGATTCCTGGATATCCAGGATAGCGCCGCCTCCACTGGAGAGGTACTACACTGGCCGGGGCCTTGTCGGCAGTGGGCGCCTGCTGACCAGCCGCCAGCGTAACTCCGTCGCGCGCTCCTTTCGAGGTCCAAGATGCTCGACCAACTGATCACGACCCATCGGCAAGAGATCATCGACCGCTCGCGTGCCAAGGCTGCCTTGCGCGCCATTCCAGCACCGGGTGACGACGTGCTCGACCAGAGCATCCCGAGCTTCTTGGACCAGCTGAGCGAGGTGCTTCGGCACACGAACTCACTGTCTCCGATCACGAACGGCCACCTCGCGAACGCGGCCGCGACCCGTCGTGGCGGCGACTTGTTTCGCATGGGGTTCAACGTTTCACAGGTGGTCCATGGCTATGGCGACGTATGCCAGGCGGTGACTGAGCTGGCGCTCGATCGCGCTGTGCCGATCGCCACGGATGACTTTCGCATCTTCAATCGTTGCCTCGATGAAGCGATCGTCAGCGCGGTCATGGAATACGAGCGTCAACTCGAAGCGCGGATTTCACTCGAGGGCGCCGAGCGGCTGGGCGTGTTTGCTCATGAACTCCGCAACTCCCTGTCCGCCGCGCTGCTCGCGTTCAGCGTCGTGAAGCGCGGTGTGGTGGGGCTGGAGAGCAGCACGGGGGCGGTCCTCCATCGCAGCCTGCTCCGACTGCGCGATCTCATCGATCGCTCGCTGTCCGGCGTCCGCCTGGAGGCGAAGAACGTTCAGCTCCAGCGGCTCTCGGTCAGCGATGCCATCGAAGATGTGACCATCGCCGCAGCTGTGGACGCAGGCAGTCGCGGGGTTTCACTCGCGGTACCATCCGTGGATGGCGGGTTGGAAGTGAGCGCCGACCGGCACCTGCTGGTTGGGGCCATTCAGAACATCGTACAGAATGCGCTGAAGTTCACGCCTCGAAATGGGCACGTCGCGCTCCGCGTGCTCGAGCTGAATGATCGAGTTCTGGTGGCTGTCGAGGATGAATGTGGCGGCTTGCCCCCGGGCAAGCTCGACGAGTTGTTTGACAAGTTTCAACAGAGGGGGCTCGATCGCAGCGGCTTGGGCCTGGGTCTCGGCATCAGCCGCGCCAGCGCGGCCGCCATGGGTGGAACGCTGGAGGTGCGCGATCTTCCGGGCAAAGGCTGCGTCTTCACGCTGGCTCTTCCCAAGCTCGCCGGAACAGAGAGCGCGGTCAGGCCTGCGGCGCGGGAGCTGGTCCGCCCCCCGCGGCTCGTGCCGCTGCGCGCGGCGCCTGCGGAGGAAGAGTCCGCGTCCATTGCGTCGTGGGGTGACGAGGGCGGTGCGGACTGAGCCCCCAAGTGCCGGAGGGGTCACTCCAGCGTCGTGAGCCCCTCGCGGACCGCGTACTTGGTCAGCTCGGCGATCGTTCGAAGCTGGAGCTTGTCCATGATTTGGCGCCTGTGCGTCTCCACCGTCGTTGCCGCAACATCGAGCTGTGCAGCGATATCCTTCGAGGATTTACCCTCAGCCAGCAGCTGCAGCACCTCTCGCTCCCGCGGGCTGAGCGGCTTGCTGGCGCCCGATCGCGCCGCCGGAAAACTCGACGGAAACTGTGGTGCTCCCGCATGCGTTACGAAATCATCCACGAAGCTTCCGGCAATGGTCGGGCTCACGTACTTGAGGTTCGCCGCGACCGCCCGAATCGCCTGAATCAGCTCTTCTGACGCCGAGCTCTTCACGAGATAGCCGACGGCCCCGGCGGCGAACATGGCCGTGACGTAGCGCCGATCGGCGTTCATCGAGAGCCCGACGACCTTGATGCCGGGATGCTTGGCCAACAGCTTGCGGGTAGCGTCGATTCCGTTCAGGTCAGGCATCGAGATGTCCATCACCACGATATCCGGACGCAATTCAGCGGCCAGCACCAGTGCCTCGCGGCCGGTGGCGGCCTCTCCGGTGACCTCGAAGTTCTCCTTCTCGAGAATCGCTCGAAGCCCATCCCGCATCATGCGGTGATCGTCGCAAAGCAGGATCCTCATGTCGTTAGCCTCAGTGCGGGTGACGGATCGGCTCGAGTCCCGAGGCGTCGCTCGGGTTCGAGGCGCGGGCGTGCGCGAACTCCAGCGGCAGCCGCAAGGTCACCCGGGTGCCCGCGCCTGCGCCGGATTCTATCTCCATCGTGCCGCCGAGGCGGTGAATTTGTTCGCGCACGCTGAAGAGCCCGAAGCCGCCGCTGGAGGCGGACGGAACGGTTGCGTGGGGGTCGAAGCCCACGCCCTGGTCCTCGACAGAGATCTCCACCTGGTCCTCGCTCCGGCGCAGCACGAGCTTTGCGGCCGGAGTCTGCGCGTGTTTGAGCACATTGCCGAGCAATTCTCGCACGGCGCGGAACAAGAGCCCCGCGGTCGCATCACTCAGCGGCTTGGCGAGCCGGTCGTCGTCGACCTCGATGCTCATTCCCCAGCGCTTTCCCAGATCCTCGGCGAGCCAGGAGAGCGCATCTTCGAGACCGAGCTCGTACAGGATGGGCGGACTGAGATCGAAGATGAGCGTGCGGGTGTCGGTGATGGACTGTGCCAGCAAGGCGATCGCGTCCTCGACAGCAGCGGGAGCGGCGCCGGACTCTTGCAGGGACCGGAGCTTCATTTGCGCCAGCGCGAGGGACTGACCAATTCGGTCGTGCAGGTCAGCGGCGATACGGCGCCGTTCCCGGTCTTCGGCGAGCGCCGCGTCAAACGCCATCTGCCGCAGCTTTTCCTGGTCGGCGGCGATGCGGCGCTCCGATGCGCGGCGCGCCGTCACGTCGGTGACGAAGCAGACGATGAGGCGACCGTGCTCTCTCGTCACCGGGCTCAGCGTGAGCTCCACGGAAAGCTCCGTCCCGTCTTTGCGCACCCCAATGATCTCTCGGTCGCGTCCCAGGCGCCGGGGAGCAGGATCCCGCAGATACATCTCACGCAGCTCGAGATGCCGCGCACGCAGCCGTTCCGGAACCAGAAGTTCCACTGCCTTTCCCAGTAGCTCTTCCGGCCCGTAGCCGAACAGCTCGGTCACGGCCGGATTGGCGAACAGGATGGCGCCCGTCGCATCGGTCATCAGGATGCCTTCGGCGGCCGTCGTGAGCACGTCACGAAACTCATTCTCGCTGCGCTCCAACGCTTCACGTGCGCGTTCTTGCTGCGCCAGCGCGAGGCTCTCGGTGGCCTTCTGGATGGGATCGATATCGAACGCGGCAATCACTGTACCATCGACGCGGTTGTCGAGCGTCAGATACGGGCGTGCCGTGAGCTGGTACCAGTGGCCTGCCTCGTCTTGCAGGGTGCGCTCCTCGGGACTGAGGCGCGCCAGAACTTCTGCGGCCATCTCCGCACTCGCGGCGGAGAGGCGGCCCGGCACCTCGCTCAGGGGGCGCCCCACGTCGGCGAGACCGATCTGGAGCACCCGCGCCGTCGCCGGCGCAAAGCGGCGAATTCTCGTATCGCGTCCGATCAGTAGAATGGGGATCTCGACGCTGCTGAGCACGTTGGTCAGGTCGTCGCTCAGCCGGACCGCTTCGGCGGTACGCACTGCCATCTCGTCGTTGACGCTGCGCAGCTCTTCGTTGGTCGCTTGAATCTCCTCCTTGGCCATCTGCAGCTCTTCGTTGGTGCTGCGCAGCTCCTCATTGCTGGAGGTAATCTCCTCGTTGGCGGCCTTGAGCTCTTCGTTGCTCGCTTCCAGCTGTTCAATGACGGACTCGAGGTATTGGCGAGTCGACGCCAGCTCCTGTCGCAGTTGACCGACCACGGCAGCCGCTGCCTCGCCGAGGCTCGGCTCTGGCACGAGCGGTGTAACTCCTGGTGCCTGCGCCAGCGTCGGCTCCCGAAATAACACCACAAAGAAGCGCTGTCTCGTGGGCGCTACAGCGAGCGGGATGACGTCGATATCAACGACGCCATCGGCGTCGGGTCCGCGCAGTCGCACTCCCGCCTCGCGCGCCGCGCTCTGCTTGGAGCGCGCTTCGTCAATGGTTTGGCGCAAGGGCAGGCGCAGCTCTTCCCGGACCATGCGCAGCAAATCGAAGCTCGGGGCACCGGGTGCCGGGTCCAGGTAGGGCGCCGTCTTGCCTCGAAATTGCACGATCGCGAGGTCGTCCGTGACCACCATGCCCGGAGGCGCAAATTTGGCGAGCACGAGCCGGTCCGCTTCACGATGAACGTCGAGCGGGCTCGACCCTGCGGGAATGCCCAGCACCGCGCTGTTCGGAGTCGTGAGCGCGAGGTCGCTGAAGTCGAACAGCAGCGGCGGCGCTGCAGAGGTCCGCTGGTAGATCTTGTTCTTGGCATCCAAGACCTCGAAGCCGGCGAAGCTGTGGATCGTCTCCGCGCTTCCTAGCACCAGAAAACCTGGCTCGCGCAGCGCATAGTGAAAGATCGACAGCGCTCGGGCTTGCAGCGCCGGACCCAGATAGATCATCAAGTTGCGGCAGCTGATGATGTCCATGCCCGAAAACGGCGGGTCCCGCGTGGCGTCCTGGCGTGCGAAGACGCAGGCTTCCCGGACGTCCTTGCGGATCTGATAGTTGCCTCCGGTCTTCACGAAAAACTCCGTGAGGCGTTCGCGCGAGACATCCAGCTCGATGCCCTCGGCATACTTGCCCGCACGAGCCTTCTCGATGGCGTTGACGCTGACGTCCGTGCCGAACACCTTGAGTGGGGTCTCCGGGGCCTTTGATTGGGCCAAAAACTCAAGCAAGCTGATCGCTAGCGAATAAACCTCCTCACCTGTCGAGCAACCCGGGACCCACACCCGGATCGGGGCGCCCCGTGCGCGATTCTCCAATAGCCTTGGGAAGACGGTCGTGTCGAGTGCCCGAAACGTGGCTGGATCACGGAAGAAGCTGGTCACATGGATGAGCACTTCCTCTGCCAGCGCGCTGGCCTCCGAGGGCTCGCGCTCGACGAGCTCGATGTACTCGCGCAGGTTCACCATGCGGTGCAGCAGCAGTCGGCGTTGCAGGCGCCTGCGGATCGTTGCGGACTTGTAGTTGCCAAAGTCGATGCCGCTGGCCTGGCGTAGTGCGAACAGGAGCCGCGCAAACTCGGGTTCCTGCCCGCTCGACGAGTCTGGCTCTACGGAGAGTGCAGGGCGTTCGCCGATGCGCGACAGTTCGACCGCGATGGCACGCGGAGCCAAGATCACATCCACGCAACCGGTCGCGATCGCGCTCTCTGGCATGCTGCGGTACTCGGCGCTCGCATCCTGCGCGAAGGTGATGCCGCCTGCGGCCTTGATGGCACGGATCCCGAGGCTGCCATCCGAACCGCTGCCGCTCAGCAGGATGCCGATGGACCAGGCCTTACAGTCCTCGGCCAGCGACTGAAAGAAGCGATCAATCGGCAGGTGCAACCCGGCCTCCTCCACGCGAGGTGTCAGATGCAGCAGGCCGTCAGCCAGGAAGATACCGGCGTTGGGCGGGACCACGTACGCGTGATTCACGAGCACGCGTTCGCCGCCGCCCGCAACGCGAACGGGCATTGCCGTAGCGCGGGAGAGGATCTCGACCAGACTGCTGTCGTGTGTCGGGTCGAGATGATGCACGATCACCAGGGCAACCCCCGGCTCCGCGCCCAGAGAGCGCAGCAGCTCGGTGGTGGCTGCCAGGCCCCCCGCCGAAGCGCCGACACCAGCGACCGGGAAATTGGTCCTCGGCCGCGGTTGGCCTGGCGAGGTCTCTGAGGAGGGGGAGTCTGGGGTCAATTAGCGTCTCTCATGGGAAACGTAATCCCTTAGGTCCTCCCAACGAGCGCCGCAACGTCGACGTCTCGATCGCGCCGTCCAGCAGCAGGTCCGACAGCGGCTTGGGTCACGACCAGGCGTCGATTCTCAGCTCGCGGGTCTTGCAAATGGCGGCATTTGCTGGGTCCGCACGCCGTACAGCGCTTGGTCGATTCGCTCGCGCAGGTGGCGCAGACTCCGGTCGAGAAGCTCCTGCGCTGGGCCGAGCAGCTCTGGACTGCCGTTTTTCAGCCCACCGAACGCGAAAAAGGCCGTGTCGAGCAACTTCGCGAGCTCACCAGCGAGTTGATTCAGCTGTCTCTCGTTTCGTCGTGAAATGTCCTGCCGGCGTCGTTCCTCGTATTCGGCGACCGCGCTCGCCCTTGCTTCATTCAAGCACGAGCTGGAGGTGAGAAAATTTGCCGCATCGACCGCAGTCGCACTTCCCGACGTCAGCTCCAGGGCTGCGTTCGCGCGCGCGCGAACCAAGGCCTCTTTCTGTCTCGTTACGAGTAGATCGTGCAGCAAATTCGCTTTGACACGGGTCCCCGACAGGGGGGCGAGATCGCTCTCGCAACTCTCGTCGTGGCTGACCAGGCGCGGCGTGGCTGACAAGGTGGGCGCATCGCAAGCATCACGGACCATCCCTCGAGTCGTCATGTCGCAAAAGTACTCGAGACCGAGGTCGATGCCATCCTGACTGTCGGGGAGCAGTAGTCCCAAATGCAACGGTGCGCGCTCCTGGCTCGCCGGTGCTGCGGCGCCTCACGGGTCTTGACGCCGGTTGTCCTGGAAAGTCGGGATGCTCGTTCTCGCGCCCAGCGACCATGATCCATTGGGCTCGTAGTCTCCGCTGATATGCGGCTGAGGCTCCCGCTTTCGAACGAAGGAGCACCCCGCATGACTCGCTCGCAGATTATGAACCTATGCCATCAGTGGGCGGACCGCGCGAAGCTGGCGTGGGGGCAGGTCGTGAACCGCCCGCTGACGAGCCACACGGCTAGACCCGATGCTGATCCGGGCGACGCTGCGCTAGACCCAGAGCGAGCTTCGGCCTTGGGGCGACCGGGCCCGCCAACGCCCAGAGCGACTGGGCTCAATGGCTCGCGCCCCTGAGATTCCGGCCCCCTGGTGCTCGAACCTCGTGCAATGCCGGCGGGACGCTCCCGCCGGCCCCCCCCCGAGGCGGGAATCTCAGAAGCTGCCCACCGCGACGGCACCCAGCTGGTCAGAACCCACTAGCGGCGCCACGAACGTGTCTTCATTGCCGATCAGGTACCAGTGGTGAGTGCTCTTACTGGGAATGAAGAGACTCATGAGCATGCTCACGGCGCCCAGACCTTGCAGCGCACCGCTACCCACCAGCAGCACCGTGCCCAGAGTCTTGTTGTTACAGGGTTGCGCGCTGCAATCACGCTCGTCCAATGACATCCACGGTCCAACGACTGGATAGTAGAGTTTGCGGTCAGAGTCGCGATCCGAGAGCGCGCCCGCGACGACCGAGGTGCCATAGGTCGCGCCAAACAGCACGAGACCTGTGACGAGTAGCGGCGTATTGGGGAGCGTCGAGCGCGTCGTGCTCGGGTCGATGACGGGCTCTGGTAGCACCGGTGCCATGCGTGCTGCACCGGGCAGTTCACCGGCCGCCGGAGGCGGCCGCTGTGTAGGAACGTTGGTGCCGGGCTGCTGCTGCGCACCGGCCGCTAGAGTCCACGAGAGTACGAGCAGCGAGCTCGCCGCAGCGGTGGAACACAGATTGGCTTTGGGCATGGTTTTCCTTTTTTGGAGACGTTGGATGTCATCTAAGCACTTTGTGGGCCATCACTGTTTCACCCTCCCGCCGGCAAATGCTCGCGGAGGCATGGAAGCTGCAGGCTCACAATCATTCGAGGAGAAGAACGATGCGAACAATCACTTGTGTACTGAGTGTGATGATGCCGGCGGCGTTGCTCTGCTGCGCCAGTCACCCACCACCGACGGATAACCTGGCGAGCGCGATCGCTGCCGTGCGCGGAGCGCAAGAAGCCGGGGCCGCTCAGGTCCCGCAGGCGCGGCTGCAGCTCAAGCTAGCGGAAGAGCAAGTAACTCAGGCGCGCGACATGATGAAGAAGGGCGACAACGAGCGCGCCGACTACATGACGCTGCGAGCCTATAATGATGCGGAGCTCGCGCTGGCGCTCACCCGCGAGCAACAGGCCAACACTCGTGCGCAGAAAGCTGACCAGGCAGCGACGCCGAGCGAGGCGCCTCATCAGTGAGGCGACACGCCCGTGTTGCGCCATCCCACCCCGCCCAACGATAGAAGGACTAGAACCATGGCTACAATCAAACGAACTCCCGTATTGGCGCTCGCGTTGTTCGCCGGTGCTTGCGCTTCAGCGCCGCCGGCCAGCCTCGTGGATGCACGCGCCGCGTACCAACGCGCCTCCACTGGCCCGGCAGAGAGGCTGGCGCCGGCACAGCTCCATGCTGCGCAGACCTCGCTGAGCTTGGCGGAGAAGACGTATGAGGATGAAGGCGCGTCGATGAACGCAAGGGACCGGGCCTATGTTGCTCAACGCAAGGCAGAGCTGGCGGAGGTGCAGGCTCGGATCGCGCAAGCCTCGGCGCATGCGACAGAGACAGCACAACGTCGCGCTCTCGCGGAGCAGAAACAGCACAACGAGACAGCCAACGCTCTGACGGAAACGCGCGCCGAGCTGGCGACGCAGATGGGTGCGCTGGCTGCCGAGACCGACCGGAGGAAGCAAGCCGAGCAGGCCCAACAGGAAGCGCTGGCGCAGGTGGGGAACGTCACCAAGGAGACCCGCGGGACCGTCCTCACACTTTCCGGCAGTGTGATCTTTCCGAGCGGCGGGTCCGAGCTGTTGCCGTCCGCCCGGAGCCGGTTGTCGGAAGTGGCTACAGCACTTTCCCAGGGCGATGCAAAGTCATCGATTGTAGTGGAAGGGCATACCGACTCCGTGGGTAAGGCGGCCATGAATCAGGAGCTGTCGGTGCGGCGCGCCACCGCCGTTCGGAACCAGCTCGTTGCGGATGGCGTAGCCGCCGACCGCGTTTCCGTGACGGGCTTCGGAGATACCCGACCCGTAGCAGACAACGGCTCGCCCTCGGGCCGCGCCAACAATCGGCGCGTGGAAATTGTGGTTCAACCCAAGGCGGAGTAGCCCGCGCGAACCTGGGTTGCCTTGGAGCTGCCGGGGCAACCGACGGGCGCCACTTCCCGAGACGCTCCGGCCGTGAAAGACGGCTGGCTCAGACCATGCAGCCATTTGCGTCTCGGGCATATCCGGAGGACCTCGCCCGCTTGGTGTGGAAACGCTGGGCGGAAACGCCCAGTCCGCTCGGGGTCGTCGACGTCGCGACGGCTCAGCAGGGCGCGCTGCCGGGGCCTGAGCTGCTCGAGCGCTTCTTCTCGGTCTGTTACCAAGCAAAGTGGGCACCGACGTGTTTCAGGCGTCCTGGTTCGCTACCTGTTTGCCGAGCTACATGCGTCTCTGCGCAGACAGCAGCCTGAGAGCGATCACGGTGAAACACTGAGCTTCCTGCGATCCGCCGCGGCCGAGAGCTTGGTCGCAGACGTCGCTATCTCACTCTCGAGTATCAGTTTCGGGACGAGGAGCCACGGCGCCGGATTTTCACGCTCATGGGTCCACATCATGAGTGAGCTCGCGACGCTGCTCGGGGCGTCTGCTCAGGCCCGGCGCCTGGGTTGGGCGGACTACGAGGCAAGCAAGAGTCCTCGTCTCGCACATTGTGGTCTCACAGGATGGCGGCGTTCGCTTCGTACGCTGACACGGCGGGTTCGGATGTATTTCGCCCCAATCGCTACCGGACCCTGGGAAGTCTGAGCGTCAACTCGTTCGCGAGCTCTCGTCGAGCCCGGGTATGCCTCGGTAGCCGGTCACGTTTTCGATGTCGATCCGGTAGAACACAGGCACGAAGCCCCGCTCTCTGCCGGAGCCGGTGACCCTGATGGCGCCAGGCTGCCACCACATGGTGTGGTTTTGCAGCAGCAGCTCGTGAGCATGAGCCCGCTCGTTGCGATACTCCTGCGTGTCCGGAAGCTCCTCGTATCGGCCGGTGGCGATGACGCTCGTCCAGTCGTTGCGGCTTGCCACCTGGTCGATCTCGACACAGACGCGCGGGTTGGTCCGCATCCAGTCGAGCTTTTGACCGGGCAATGAGAATGAATAGACGTTGCGTGCTTCAACCGAGAAGTAGAAGGGGACGACATAAGGTTGATTGTCACTCGTGCAACCCAGCCTACCGAAGCCGGCCGTCCTTAGCGCCTCCCAGCATTGTTCGATCGTCATCTCTTGAATCAACATACAGACTCCTCTTCGAACGTCACCGGTGTACCATCGTCTCGCACGGTTGCGAGCTGACTCAACCGTGACGAACGGAGCTCGGCAGATGAATCAAACTGCTCTGTAATGCTGCGCCCTGTTTCTTTCTACGTCCGCGAGCTCAAGCCTGCCCTACCGGAGACGACATTCGCGCCTGCGCACTCGCGTCTCTGGTGGTTACCGCTGCATCTGTGCGTCATCTCGCTGGGCATCGTCAGCCTCGCTGCTGGCTGGGTATCCGGGCTAGCGGCGGGAGGCGTTTCCCTGCTGATCGGTTCGAGCTTTGCGGGTTTGACCTTTCTCGCGCACGAAACGCTGCATGGCGCAGTGGTGCGAAACCGAAGAGCGCGTCACATCGTCGGGTCGATCGGGTTCCTTCCATTCATGATCTCACCTCGCTTGTGGACGGCTTGGCACAATCGCGTGCACCACGGGCATACCAATCACGCTGGCCTGGACCCGGACGCGTATCCGACCCTCGAAGAGTACGAGAAGGACCCGGTCTTGCGCATCGTCACCGATCATCTCGGACCTGGTGGGCGGCGGCCCAATGGGGTGCTCAGCCTGTTGATCGGCTTCTCGATCCAGAGCGCTCACATGTTGCTGCGAGCCAAGCCCTTGGGGCTCTTGCCTGCCCGGCAGCACCGCCTTGCGCTGCTGGAGAGCGGACTGGCCGCGGTGGCGTGGTTGTCTCTATTGATTGCGTTTGGATGGTCCACCTTTCTGTTTGGGTTTCTCTTTCCGCTGCTCGTCGCAAATGCAGTGGTCATGGGCTTTATCCTGACGAATCACAGCTTGAGCCCGCTCTCCGATGTGAACGATCCGCTGTTCAATTCACTCAGCGTGACGGCACCGCGCTGGGTGGAGTGGTTGACGCTGCGTTTTGGATTCCACGTCGAGCATCATCTGTTCCCCTGGATGAGTTCGCGTCACGCTCCGATCGTTCGCGCACTCATTCTGTCGCGCTGGCCGGAGCGCTACCAGTCGCTGCCGATTGGACACGCCCTACTGGCGTTACATCGTACCGGTAGGGTGTACAAGAACACCACCACCCTCGCGGACATGCTCGGAGGCAAGGAGTGCATGACGCTATTGCCTCGTGATTGGGATTCAGACGGACGGATACCTCTCGTTCCACGTGCAGTGGTAGCAGGCTTGGAGCCAGGCTTCACTCCTGGCTTTCAGGGGTCCTCCTCCTCGAGATCCAGGATGGTTCAGGCCAACGGGGGTGAGTAGAGCTCACCCCTCTCGGGTTGAGAGCGTGTCTACAGCCCCGAGACAGTGAGCATCAGGATCCGTAGCGTCTCCTGATCTGCTCGTTCGAGCCCTGCCATCTCGGCGCGGGCTTGGCTTTCGAAGAGTTTCCAGGTCGCAGCATCGGCTCCCGGGCGCCAGGCGTGGAAGCGCGCGCTGAGGCTGTCGGAAAACTGCTTCGCCGTGGCAGTCGCGCCCGCGGGCGCGGGCGCAAGGAGGGCAGTGCCGAAGACCATCAGCTGCTTCTCCCCCCTGACCTGAATGGCCTGCTCCAGGTGGTGCGCGACATCGAACGGCGTGCGCGCCACCCATGGACGCGGTTTCATGAGGCCGAGCTCGACTTCGTAGGGATATGGTAGGGTCATAGTGAACCGTCAAGCAGGACCCGTGCCGGCGCCGACGAGTTGCGAAAACTAAGCGTGGGCACGCGCCCGTCCTGCTGCGAGTCTCGACCTGTCCGCTGGATGCCCGCCGGAAGGAGTGATCTCTATGCCTTGGACTTCTTCGAGCCGACGAGCCAACGCTCGCACGAGAGACTTGTAGCTGAGGATCTCGCGGGCGTAGGTGATCTTCTCAATTGCCGAAACAATCACGATCACGAGCGCAAGCCCGGTGATTGCCCGCAGGTCCAATCCATAGAGCGAAAAGAGCAGCAGTCCGGCGAAGAGCATCAGCGCGGACCAAAGAATGTTACGCACCCGCTTCTCCGTGTTCCCGGGCTGGAAGCTCAGCTCGAGCAGCTTCTGCTCCTTTGGTCCGAGGTTTTGAATGTCCAGTTCTTTCACGACCAGTATCCTTTCGTTGCGCAATGCTTGCGACAGGTTGACATCGCGCCAGCGCACTACCGGAGCATGTGCAGGGGCCGTGCCGCTCGGATTCCCGGGACGAGAGACCAGCGTTCCGGCTCCATACACGGCGCGATCGACGAACGGCTGACGGGCGACGCGGTTGCGGCGCGCTCGGCGTTGGCGCACAGAATTCGCGCCTCCTGGCGCGTTTGCGCAGACAGCGCGGCAATGTTGGTTCCGGGCCACGAGACGAGGCGCTCCGTCGGCTGGATAAGGGCGACAACGCTGGCCGTTCCGGCAGTGACGCGGCAGATGCGGCATTGGCCCGCTTGGTGCACGGGGGACCCCAGCAGCAGGCACTCGTCCGAATCCAGAGACGCAAACCATGAACCTTGGCGCAACGACTCACTTGCCCGAACGAGAAGCGAAATGGCGAACCAGGCATCACGCGGAACGGCATCGAAGCGGGAGAGCAGGCTGGTTGCGCGCCGCAGTGCTCGGGTCGGACGACGCGATCGTGTCGACGGCCAGTTTGATGATTGGTGTCGCCGCGTCTTCGGCGGAAGAAGGCACGATCCTGGTCGCCGGTGTCGCGGGCCTCGTCGCCGGAGCGATGTCCATGGCGGTCGGCGAGTATGTTTCGGTCAGCTCCCAGCGCGACGCGGAGCAGTCGGACATCGCTCGTGAGCAGCGCGAGCTAGCGGCCCAGCCGCAAGCGGAGCTGGACGAGCTGGCGCTCATCTACGTCCAACGAGGTCTCGACAAGGAGCTCGCGCGGGGAGTAGCCGAGCAACTGAGCGCGAGTGATCGGCTGGGCGCCCATATGCACGATGAGCTGGGTATCGACCAGGCCAGTCTTGCGCGGCCGCTGCAGCGGCGTGGATCTCGGCCGCGAGTTTTGCACTATTTGGCATGGTCCCGATACTGGCCCTGCTGGTCGCGCCAGAGAGGCTGCGGATCCCGCTGATCGCCACGCTGTCGCTCGCGAGCCTCGCCGCACTCGGGGCGTTTGGCGGGCGGCTCGGCGGCGCGCCAGTCGGTCGCGCCGATCTGCGCGTCACACTCGGGGCGCCTTGGCGATGGCCGTGACCGCCGCCACCGGGCGGTTGCTCGGCGTTTCTGTGGGGTAACGGACTCGAAGCAGAACTCCTGCTGACCGATAAGGAATCCGTCATGTCGAAGTACCTAGCCGTTTGGATCGATCATAAAGAAGCGCGCGTGTTTCCCATCCACCCCGGCAAGGTCGATGAGACGACCGTCACTGCACCGCTGCACAACATTCACCATAAACACGCGAAGAAGGACGAGGGTGTCCAAGCACACCCCAATGACGCCAAACGATTCTTCGAGGATGTCAGCCGCGCGCTCGAGGGAGCCGAACAGATCCTCTTGGTGGGGGCCGTCGTCAGCCAAGTTGGAGCTTCTCAGATATTTGCACGCCCACCATCACTCGCTCGAGGCCAACGTGGTCGGCGTCGAGACGGTGGATCACCCGACCGACGGACAACTCGTCGCGCACGCGAAGAAGTACTTCGGCGTGCCCCAGCGCGTGATGTGAGGCCCGGCGTCGGGCCCATGCGCCTGACGCCCGTCGATGCGTCTAGCCTTGGCGCGCAGGCGCGAAGTCATGTTACCTCTTTCGTCATGCGGACGGCGGCGTCGAAGATCGTGCCGGAGGGGGGGCGGAGACCAGGATGCTGCCGACGTAGATGCGGTCCTGGCTCTGCCCGCCGTCGGCTGATCGAGGCAGCCGAGCACGTTCATCCGCGTCGACTTCCCGGAGCCGGACGGGCCCATGATGGCGACCATCTCGCCCCGCTGCACGGTCAAGTTCACGTCCACGAGCGCACGCACCTCCACCTCACCAGCTCGGTAGGTCTTGCTGATGTGTGCGAGCGCGATGAGCGGATCGGTCATCAGCTCAGCGTGCTCCGCCCGCGGGCGCCTTGCGCTTTTGGCTCATGACGTCGACGATGACCTCGCGACCCACCTCCAGGCTCTTCACCTCGGTCCGGTTGCCGTCGGTGACTCGGTTTCGACCGGGGTGCGCACCGCTTCGGCGCCCTCGGGGACGTACACGGCCGGCCCCCGCCGAGCGCTCCCGTTCTCGGCCGGTCGCATCACCTCGAGGGCGTGCGTCGGTGGCCGAAAAGCGCAGCGCCTCGTTGGGCACGGCGGCCACCTGAGTCTTTTTCACGATGAGAATGACCACGTTCGCCGTCATCCCCGGGCGCAGCTTCCCTCCGGATTCTCGACGTCCAGCACGACGGCGTGGACCTGTCCGAGCCCGGGGCGCGAGCTGCTCGCCATCGCCTCCGTCTGAGAGCGTGGCAAGTCGGCTTTTGCAGGCTCAGCGTTGCCACAGCAGCTGCGCGGCTTCCAAGGGAACCGCAGCGCCGGCGGAGTGCGGCATCATGCGCGGACAATAGTCGGCGGCCGGGCGGGCCGCGGGCACGCTCGCGCCGTAGACGTGGCGCTCGGGCGTACCCGACGCGGGCCCCACGGGCAGCATCTCTTGCCGCTGCGGATCGCCGCCGTTCAGGCCATCGGCGTACAGCTCGACCCGCACGCTCGTACCCGTTCCGCGGACCACGTCCTTCACGGTGGGCGACGCGCCGGCTAGCGCCCGGCGATGGCAAACAAACGCAGGCGGGGCCCCTCCCGCTCCCGAGATGAATGGACCGAGATTGTCAAGGCCTGGAAGGCGAGCGGCCTGACCTCCGCACAGTTCGCCGCGCAGCACGGACTGAAACCGAAAGCACTATCGACATGGCGGTGGCGACTCCGGACGCAGCCGCAACGCCGACCTGACGGGGCGCCGCCGAAGCTGGTGCAGCTGTCGGTTGCCGACCTGGTCGGTTCGAGCGATACCGGCAACGGACGATGGGAGCTGACGACGATCGCTGGGCACCGGCTGCGGGTGCTGGCGCCGGTGGCTGGCGCCGTGTGGTGGTGAAGAGGTTGCCCGCCCGCGTGACGGCAAGGGCAACCTCGAAAGGTCGCGCGGTCTCTTGCATGAAACTGCGGGCGCGCTCCAGCACGGCGAAGGCCGCATGCCCTTCGTTCAGATGACAGACTTCCGGCTGGAGGCCGGAGAGCGGTGAGCAGCCGCCGATGCCGAGCAGGAGCTCTTGCTGGAGGCGCAGCTCCGGCCCCCCCCATACAAGCTCGCTGGTGATGCCCCTATGGGCGGGATAGTTCGCCGCGTCGTTGCTATCCAATAGATAGAGCTTCACTCTGCCGACCTGGACCTGCCAGGCACGAAGCCAGACGGAGTAACCGGGCAGAGCGATCTCTAGCCGCAACCACTCGCCGTTCGCCGCGCGCACCGGCGTGACAGGCAGCTGTGCCGGGTCGTTGTAGGGGAAGAGGGCCTGTTGCGCACCGTCCTTGTCGATGACCTGGCGAAAGTAGCCAACCTGGTACAGGGGGCCCACGCCGATCACGGGCACGCCGAGATCGCTGCATGCCTCGAGCTGATCGCCGGCCACGTTGCCCAGGCCAGCCGAATAGATGGGCAGTGCCTCGCTCAGCATGAACTCCATGCTGAAATAGACCGCGCAGGTGAGGGGAGCCTGCGAGTGGGTCTGCTGAAACCAGGCGGGAGCCTGTGCCTGCGCTCGCCGGGTCTCGACCAGGCGGTCTACCGTCTTGCGAGAGGCAGGATCCGTCAACATGCGCTCGATCCGGTCGCGCGAGACCGTCTGCAAGACGACCCAGGGGTTGTGCGTGAACGCCCACAACTCGGGATCGAGCTCACGCCACAGGTTGTCGCCGGCGTGGTTCCACGACGAGCGCAGGTCCAAGGCCAGCTCGACCAACAGGTCGAAGCCCGGAATGTCCGTCGGCAAAAGACCGTACCCAGACTTGGTAGGTGCTAGCTCACTCATCCTCCTGCCTCACGCACGATTCGAACGAGGACGCGGCGTTTGGCTGGTATCCCGCGTTCCATTGCTGCAGGCGGCTCGCATTCTCGACCGGCTTTAGACTCCAGGAGCGTGTGCACCAGGTCGTGAAGCAGGATGCGCCGCACGCGCTCAGGCGTCACGCTGCTCCGTCCACTCTTCCAGGACCATCGCCACGTCTTCCTTCGACGTCATGCTTCGTTCCCCGTCGGTCGCGCTGTTCCGCAGCCGTTGTTCGTTCAGCAACTCGGCCCAGCGATCGTGCGCGGCACGGGTCGCGCTCACCAACATCTCGCCGAGTTCTTTGCCTTCGATGTCGAGGGGCAATGGCCCATTGCTTGCTTCGTCCCAGAAGTCAGGCCATTCCGCCGCCGGAACCTGATCGCTCAGCGTGTTGGCCTTCTCATCCGCCCAGGCGCGGCCGAGCGCCGAGGCTTCGGCGTGGCGGTCCTCCTGTGCGTCAGTGCGTCGCTTGGCGTGAATCAGTCTCCCGCGCCATTGGCTCGCGAGTTGGCTCCGGACCTTGGGGTCGGTGCGGCTCGCTAGCAGAGCTGCGTCGCCCACGTGAAGCGTCGCGGTTCGCCACCCGTCGGTGGCGGCGTACTCGACACCCACTTCGCTCTCCGGCTCGCGGGGTCGATCGTGAACCGATAGTCTTCGAGAGCGAGCTCGCTCAATAGCAACCGGATGGCCTCAGTGGCACTCGTTAGATTGGCGCGATGGAGGTCCATGCCCCCGGCTGTGCAATTCGGATGCCGGAATTCGGCTGCCGCTTGTCAGATGCCCGCGAGACTGTCAGGGCGGGCGAGGCGCAATCGCTGCATGCGCAAACCGCACACGCTGCCGTGTTCCCCTTCGGCTTACGGCTGCAGGGTCTCCCGGAGAACGCGCCGATCCGACCTCGCCCAGCCCTTGAGGATCAGTGAGTCGACCCCGAGCCCGAACCATTTCAGTACGACGTGGATACCATGGATCCGAGCCGGCTCGTGCTGGATGACCGTGGCTGCCGACGCCAGGCAGGCACCGTTGGAGTCTTTGCCAGTGACGATGGTCAGCGGCCGCGCGGGCAGTGCCTGTAGCACGAGTGCAATGCGGCCGCCGGATGCCCAGCGCCCGGTCACATTCTGCGACGCGAGGCCGTACGCTCGTTGTTCGCGCGCGAGCAGAGGTGCGGTGACCGCTGCACCCTTCTCGAGCAGGCGCCAGTACGGGCGAACGGGGGCGCCGCCGGCGGGAGTGCAGTTTGCATCGACCGCCACCGCACAATGGACCTGGTTCTTGTTCTCGGACTTGGAGATGAAGAACACCGACGGGAGCTCGGACGGCTGCGTCTGAGGAGCGTTGGCGGCCTCCGGCGTGGCGAAGGCGCTGAGGAGTAAGAGCAAGTGAGCCGGATCCATGGATCTCTCGCGAGATGATACACTGACCCGTCGTCCAAAGGGCGGTGGGCGACCAATATTATCCAGAGGCGCCGGTCAGGAACGCCCAGCAATGTCGACTTGATCTGGCAGCTCGTTGTTGCCTCGATCTCGGTCATCGGGGAAGTGTTGGGCAAAGCTGTTCTGCTGCCTTGCCGATGCCGGCCACGAGCCCCGCGGTGAACTCACCGTGGCGAAAGTGTTCGGACATTGCGCCGGCCACGTCATCCCAGAAGGCTTGACCGACTCGGGCGTGGAATCCCGGAGTCGCCGAGCACGAAAAAGGCCCAACGGGACGGCACCTTGACCGGACACACCTCATCTCGAGAAGCCATCGGGGAGAGCGTGAACGCCGCCTGGACGGCTCCGCTCCCGGCATGTCGAGGTCATCGACCGCGTGAAAAGGCTCGATGCTCGACTGAGCGCGCCAAGTGCGCGCCTCTGTTGCCGGGTCGCAGAGATTGCGCCGCCGGTTTCGGCAACGGACGGGTCGGCTGCACGCAACACTTGTGCTGCAACAGCGGGCGGGCTAATCGTTCCGGCTCGCCGCAACGGGCGAGCGAAGCTGGGCAAGCCAATGACGGAGTCAGCCGTGCTGGATAGCCCGTACACTCATGACTCCGCCGAGATCGCGCGTGCCCTGAGCAGCGACGTCGCGCGCGGCCTCGACGGCGAAGAGGCCGCGCGCCGCCTGGCCAAGCACGGGCCGAACGTGCTGCGTGCCACGCCGCCGAAGAGCGCGTGGCGGCGCTGGCTCGCACAGTTTCGGGAGCCGCTCGTCTATCTCTTGCTCGTGGCGATCGTCATAGCGCTCGTGGCCTGGCAGTTCGAGGGCCGGCACGGATTGCCGGTGGACGCGCTCGTCATAGCGCTCGTCATCGCTCTCAACGCCGCGCTCGGCTATTGGCAGGAGACGAAAGCGGAGAGCGCCGTGGCCGCGCTGAGCCGTATGACGGAGGTGATGTCGACAGTGGTCCGCGCCGGCAAGCCCGAGCGGGTGCCGAGCGTGGCCCTGGTCCCCGGCGACCTGCTATTGCTGGCGGAGGGCGACGCAGTGGGCGCGGACGCGAGGTTGCTCAGCGCAACGTCACTGCGAGTGCAAGAGGCTTCGCTCACGGGCGAGAGCGAGGCCGTGCTGAAGGATGCGGCCACTCTGAGCGCACCGGCGGCGCTCGGCGACCGGCTCGATATGGTGTTCAAGGGAACGGCTGTGGCTCAGGGCAGCGGTCGTGCGCTGGTGACCGCCACCGGCATGGCCACGGAGATGGGCTCGATCGCCCGGCTGTTGGAGGCGACTGAACAAGCACCGACACCCCTGCAGCGAGAGGTGGGGCGCATCGGCCGCATGCTCGGCGTCGTGGTCGTGATCATCGCCGTCGTTGTGGTGGGCACGATCCTCGCCCTGTCCGAGATTCGCAGCGTCTCCGACGTGATCGCCGTGTTGCTGTTGGGTGTCTCACTGGCAGTGGCAGCAGTGCCGGAGGGTCTGCCTGCAATCCTGTCGGTCGTCCTGGCCCTGGGCGTGCAGCGCATGGCGCGCCGCAACGCCATCGTCAAAAAGCTATCCTCCGTGGAGACGCTGGGTTCGGCATCGGTGATCTGCTGTGACAAGACCGGCACGCTGACGCGTTCGGAGATGATGATCGAGCGCGTGATGACGGCGTCCGGCCACACGCGCGTGACCGGCGCGGGCTATGTGCCCGAAGGGCGAGTGGAGTATGAGGGCCTCACGCTCGCGCCGGGCGCGCTGCTCGCTGAGCAGATCGTGGTGCTCAGCGGAGGCAGCCTGGCCGGCAATGCCTACCTGCAGGAGAAAACCGGGGGTGCCTGGGAGATCCAGGGCGACCCGACGGAGGCGGCGTTTCTCGTTGCGGAGCGCAAGCTCGGTACGAGCCAGCGCCGGCAGCGGCGCTTCCAGCGCTTCGCAGAGGTCCCGTTCAGCTCGGACCGCAAGCTGATGTCGACGATCGAACGCGACCAGGAGCACGGCGGTGCGTTCGTCGTTATTACCAAGGGTGCTCCCGAGGTGCTGCTCGAGCGTTGCAGCCGCGTTCGCGTCGGGGCGGAGGTCGTGCCGCTCGACACCGCGCAGCGCGGGCGGGCCGTCGGCGACGTCCGTCAGCTCCTGGACGAGGCCTTGCGGACCTTGTCCGTCGCCTACCGCCCGCTAGACCCGGGGGAGGATCCGGCTTCCGGCGAGGCGCTGGAGCGCGATCTGATCTTCGTCGGCACGGTGGGGATGCTGGATCCGCCGCGTCTCGAGGTGGCCCCGGCAATTGTCGCGGCGCGGCGCGCAGGCATTCGCGTGCTCATGATCACGGGAGATCACCCGCGCACCGCGTCCCGCATCGCCGCCGACCTCGGCATCATCGAGCCGGGCGGCGCCGCGCTCACCGGAGCGGAGCTCGACGCGCTCGACCCGCCTGGGCTGACGGAGGCGTTGCGACATACGGCCGTGTACGCGCGCGTCGCGCCCGTGCACAAGCTGCGCATCGTCGAGGCGCTGCAAGCCAATGGCGAGGTGGTCGCCATGACGGGGGATGGTGTCAACGACGCGCCGGCGCTGAAGGCTGCCGACATCGGCATCGCGATGGGCATCACCGGAACGGAGGTCAGCAAGCAGGCCGCGAAGATGATCCTCGCCGACGACAACTTCGCCAGCATCGTTGCCGCGGTGCGCGAGGGCCGGGACATCTTCGACGATATCCAGAAGTTCTTGCGCTATTTGTTGTCGTCGAACCTCGGCGAAGTGTTGACGGTGTTTCTGGGCGTGGTGTTCTCGGGTCCGCTCGGGCTGCGCCAAGCCGAGCACGAGCTCGTGCTGCCTTTACTGGCGACGCAGATCTTGTGGATCAACTTGGTCACCGACTCGGCGCCGGCGCTGGCCATGGGCATCGACCCGGAAACGGACGACGTCATGGCGCGTTCGCCGCGCAGGCCGGGGGAGCGCGCGATCGATACGCGCATGTGGTTGGGCGTGTTCAGCACCGGCCTGGTGATGGCGTTGGTGACACTGCTGAGCATGCACTTCTATCTACCCGGGGGCTGGCTGGTGAGCTCGGAGCCCCTCGCCACCGGGCGTACGGTGGGCTTCACGGTGCTGGTGCTCGCGCAGCTCTTCAACTGCTTCAATGCCCGCTCCGAGGCCTCGAGTGCCTTCCGTGGTATCTTCAGAAACCACTGGTTGTGGGGCGCCGTGGGCTTGTCGCTGCTGCTGCAAGTCACGGTCGTGCAGATCGGCGTGTTCAATCTCGCCTTCGACACGGTCCCGCTGTCAGCCTCGCAATGGGGCGTCTGCATCGCGATGAGCAGCGTCGTGCTGTGGTTCAGCGAGCTGCGAAAGTGGATATTCCGGAGGCGGGCGTAGCGCGGCCGTGCTACCGATGGCCAACTTCCACTCATCCGAGCCCAGCATGCCCGAAGCCCACGATTCCCGAAGCATGGCCGTTTTTTGTGACTTCGAGAACATCGCGCTCGGGGTTCGCGATGCCAGGTACGATAAATTCGACATCAAGCGGGTGCTGGAGCGCTTGCTGCTCAAGGGCCCGATCGTGGTCAAGAAGGCGTACTGCGATTGGGGGCGCTACTCCGAGTTCAAGGCGCCGATGCACGAAGCCGCGTTCGAGCTGATCGAGATTCCCCACGTCCGGCAGTCCGGCAAGAACTCCGCCGACATCCGCATGGTCGTGGATGCGCTGGATCTCTGCTACACGAAGTCGCACGTCAGTACGTTTGTCCTGATCACGGGGGACTCGGACTTCTCCCCGCTCGTCTCCAAGTTGCGCGAGAACGACAAGCAGGCGATCGGCGTTGGCGTCAAGAACTCGACCTCGGACCTGTTGATCGCCAACTGTGACGAGTTCATTTACTACGACGACCTCGTCCGGGAACCACCCAAGCCGAAGCGCGCGCCCGCGCCCAAGGCGCGTGTAGGCGCGAGGGCCAAGAGCGTGACGGACGAAGACGCGAAGAAGCAGGAGGCGATCGAGCTCGTGCTCGAGACGATCGAAGCTCTGTTTTCGGAGCGTGGTGCCGAGGAGAAGATCTGGGGCTCGATGGTGAAACAGACGCTCAAACGGCAGCGGCCCGGCTTCAACGAAGCTTACTATGGCTTCCGATCGTTCTCGCGCTTGCTCGAGGAAGCGGCGTCTCGCGGCCTGATCGAAGTGGAAGAAGACGAGAAATCAGGCGGCGTCATCATCCGCAGCTTCAAGATCTGAAGCTCCGGGGGCCGCCCCACTGAAAGGCATTGTGACGCGCCGCCGTCACGCCACTCCACAGTTTTGTGGAGAGCGGCCGCAAAAATCTTGGATGGACGGGTCGCAGGCGCACGCTGAGGAGCCGCGCAACCGAGTCCTGCCAAGCCGGCGCTGCGAGGCGCAATGGTAGGGGCGACCGGGCGAGTGCTCGACTCGGCTCAGCGCGAGATCCTCGTCAGACCGGACGCCAAGGGCGCTGTCCAGCGAAGTATTGGCTGAGCTCCTTCGCCTCGGTTCAGGTGCCGGAGAGCCTTCAGGAAATGGCACGGATAATGCTGGCGTCATTCCGGAGGATAGGCGTCATGAAATCCAATCGGCTCATTCCCAGGGGCTTCCATCCTATTCAACGTACCGCATGCATGGTGGTCTTCGTCGCCGGCACCGGCGGGTGCTTTTTCGGGAGCAGCGAGGTCAAGCAGCCCCTGAACGCCAGCGTCGCGAACACTTCGGGCGAGGGGACCGTCGAGACCCACGTGGGCAAGAACGGAAATACGGACATCGATGTCCAAGTCAAGTATCTCTCCCCCCCCTCCAAGGTCGCAGCGGATGCTTCGGTCTACGTGGTCTGGGTCGAGCCACACAACGCCGCGATCCAGAACCTGGGCGCGCTCCAAATAGATGATGATCTGGTCGGGAGATTCAAGGCTTCGACGCCTTATAAATCTTTCACGTTGAGTATCACGCCGGAGCCCAGCGCTCGGATGTCGGCCCCTACACACCCGGCGGTGTTCACCGCGCAGGTGGCACCAAAGAGATAGCAGAAAGTGTCGAATGTGGCCGTGTCCGAACTCTGGCGCAGCTCCCCGGCACGCAAACTGCTTTATCCGCATCACATGAGCATGCTGGCTTTGGACTTCGTTCCCTCGGGCCCGCCTCGCGGCATGCTCGAACGATTGCTGCCGACGCCGCGCCGGCGCGAAGTGGACCACGTGGACCTGGCCGCGGCGCCCCGGAACGTCTACAGGGTAGTTCGGCACACTGACCTCGCGCGCGAGCCGCTGACTCGTGCCCTGATTGGCCTCCGCGGCCTGCCGGGCCACTCGGGGAATCGGCACAGAGATACGCGGCTCTGTATCGATGACTTTCGATCCACGCCGGAGGTGCCTGGCTTCCTGATCTTGGAGGACCAGCCGCCGCAAGGCTTCACGGTCGGCGCGATCGCCCGGGTCCATGCCTTCCAACTTTCCTTCACGCACATCACGAACGCCGTAGCATTCGAGGACT
>JAICTU010000682.1 GCA_025936205.1 Polyangiaceae bacterium
CCTAGAATATGCCCACCGAACGGGCGCCCCTGCCGTCCCCGACACCTTCCTGGCTGCAGAAGCGCCGGTGACGCGCCTCGAACCGGAGCTGAACGCCCCCGGGTCTTTTCAGCCGTGACCCGCATTCCAGCGCTTCTCCCATTCCAAGACGAACCCCGCGCGGCGGGGCCCGACCTTCGCATCCAGCTGGACACGAAAATGGATTAGTGCCATATTCAAAGCATGGCCGCGCGACAACTCCAGCTGCGCCTCCCGTCACATGGCGGAAGGCGCAGCGGCGCAGGCCGGCCGCGAAAGCGGGACGCGGGCGTATCACATTTGCGCCGGCCGTCCCTGTCGCGGCACCACCCGGTCCACGTCACCTTGCGCGTCCGGCGTGGCATCGCGTCGCTGCGCGAGCGGGCGCTCTTTTCGAGCGTGCGCCGCGCGCTGAACGAGGGCAAGGAGCGCTTCGGCTTTGCGCTCGTCCAGTTCTCCGTACAGCGCGACCATCTGCACCTGATCGCGGAGGCGCGCGATCGGCGCGCCCTGGCGCGCGGGCTGCAGGGCTTGTCGATCCGCCTCGCGCGCGCGGTCAACCGGCGTCTGGCTCGCGAGGGCAGAGTATTCGCCGATCGCTATCACGCGCGCGCGCTGAAAACGCCGCGCGCCGCGCGCCTCGCCCTCCGCTACGTGTTGCTCAACGCGCGCAAGCACATCCGCGGCCCCGGAATGCCCGCGGATGTGCCCGCCGGCTTCGTCGATCGCTGCTCTTCTGCGCCCTGGTTCACGGGCTTCACTCGCCCCATCGGCCTCGCCTTCGGTGCTCGCGCGGCGCGAGCCGAATGGGCGCGGGCCAGCGGCTCGTCCCATCCTCCTGTCATGCCCGCGCGGAGCTGGCTGCTGCGCGCGGGCCAGCAGCGCGCAGGGCCGTTTGACGTGGACGACGTTCCGGGCGCCTGAGCCTCACACGGCTCGAGGCTCGCTCGCCTGTAAACGGCACGATGGCTTTCCGGGTGAGCTGCACTCCACCCCTTCGATGCAGGCCTGGCTGATGCGAGCCGTACTTTTTTTGGAGAGGCGGCACACGCCCGAGCACGAGCGGTATCGGCACTCGAACGCCACGTGATAGTTCGATGCCGAGAGTCCTCGCTTCCAGTCGGCGTACTCGTACGGCGAGGCTGGCAGTGGGCGGAGCACGGGACGCTCGCTCGACCAGCTCGCGGCGGCTGGGTTGCAAGCGCGCAATTGGGCGAGCGGGTCCAGGCGCGTCCGCTGCCAGAGCGCAGCCACGAGTGGTCGTCGGTGGCAGTGCACAAAGATCGCATCGGGCAGTGGCTCACGGCGCCGCGACCGCTGCGGCTGAAGAAGATCCACACGCTGCTGGTGCGCAACCACGATTGGATGCGAGCTACGATACACTTCGGCGCTTTGCCCGTCAGAAGCTGAGCTGGCGCAAGAAGGAGCCGAAAGTGCGACTCGAGGATCCGCCGCCAGGGCAAGCCGGTATCAGTTCGTGTGGCCCACGTTCACTCAAACCACGGAGGTGGTGTGCGAGGGCCTGGACCGCGCTTGGCGATTCTCGGCGCAATGATCAGGACATTGGTCCCTGACAACACGAAAGCCATCATCAAGGACGCTGACGTCTCAATCCAACGCTGGTGGCAGCGCTCCTCGACTATGTGCAAGCTCGCGGTATCTTCGTCGACCCGGCGCGCGTTCGCTCGCCGAAGGACAAGCCGCGCGCGAAAAGTCAGGTCCCTTTTCGTGCGTGAGAGCTGGTTTCGATGGCGAGACCTTCTCTGACTTGGACGGTGCCCGCCGACAGGCGGAGCACTGGTGCCGCGACGTCGCCGGCAAGCGCGTCCACGGCACCACGCATGCCCTCTACTCCGTGCCGACGCGGTGCCTGCACAAGCTCGTGCGAGTTCGCGTCGACAAGACCACGGTCCGCATCTACTTCGGGACGGAGCTGATCAAGATGCACCTCCGGCCGCGTCCCGGCGGACGTTCGACGGATACAGCCGATTATCCTGTCGGCAAAGCCGCATTCGCGATGCGCAGTGTCGATTCCGTACTGGCCAAAGCCAGGGAAAAGGGCGCGCATATTGGGGGAACGGCTGCTCGCGGGTCCACTGCCGTGGACTCGTATGCGCCAGGCGTATGCACTGCTCCGCATGTGCGACAAGTACGGCGATGGCCCTGTCACGGCAGCCTGCCAAAGCGCGCTCGCGTTCGATGTCGTCGACGTCACCCGTCTCGCCCGCATGCTCAAAGCAACAGCCAAGCCTGCCGTAGCAGCGCCGGGCAAGCCGCAAGGCAAGCTCGTACAGCTCACCTTGCCACGCTTCGCTCGACCCGAGCAGCACTTCGAGACCCGCTCCAACTCTCAGCAGAAGGAGGAGGGGCTCGCCGAGCTCACGAGCCTGCGCTTCCTCGAAGCGGATCGGCATGTCGTCGTGCTTGGCCCCGTCGGTGTGGGCAAGACCTTCGTCGCACAGGCGCTCGGCCAAGCGCGTGCCGTCACGGCTACCACGTGCGCTTCATCCGCGCTGATAAGATGCTCCACACGTTGCGACAGAGTCGCTTCGCCAACTCGCGCGATGGCGAAATGACCGCACTCACCACCGTGGACCTGCTCATCCTCGATGACACCGCGCTCGAGTCCATGAGCAAGGAGGAGGGCAAAGATGATCGGCCCAGGCTCAAACCCAAGCTCGATGACGCCCAGCCGCCCTCGAACCCGTCGACGCCAAAGCGGCGGCCTCACCCGCGGTCGCAGCGCCGGCGCTGAAGCCAACTCTATCTCCACCCCTGGCGACCCGGTACTGGCGGCAAGAGCCTGCAAAACCTACTGCAGCAGCCTCTGCTCGGGCCTCCAAAGTTCTCGATCGACTTCGTGCCCGTTACGGGCACCCTCCGACTTGGTCGTTTCGCCCCGTCCCTCTGGCGGCATGACCCTGCAAATCGGTGGCTGCATGAGGGTGCGAACTGGCACAGAGCCCCGCGATGCGCGCATTGAGCTCGGCGAGAAAAAGGCTGATTGCGAAGGCGATGCGTGTTTCGAAGCCACTTGAACGCTGATTCCGACGCACTCGAGCCCCGATTCCGATGGTAAAATCTGGGAGCATGGGTAACAGCTTGCCCGGCTGACATGGGTGACATGGGTGCCATCAGCCCGATCACACAGGTGACACCCGCTGCCGGGTGAAAAGTCGCTTTCCGGAGGAAAGCCGATGTCCTGGAAGGAGCGTTCACGTATGGACAAGAAGTTGTTGCTGGTTGGCGAGTACCTGAAGGGCGCGGGTGAGTACGGCGCTCATTGGGGGCAAGCTCTCGCGCGTGTGTCCTCGTGTTCGACGACTGGGTTAGCCCGACGAGTTCATGCGAATTGCGTACGACCAGACGCTCGATTCCAGCGTCACGGAGTTCGTGATCCCATTCGCAGCCGTGTCGCCTGGTCACCGATCTCCCTGCCTGTACCAGATAGCGGACTGTTTGCAGCCATGCACCGGGGATTCGCCGGATACCGTCATGATGACTTTTCTCAGAACCTGCGCGCTCTCGAGTCTACGAACGACGGCGCGTCCCTCTCGTTTAGGGGCTCGGCCCCGCGCGCTCCGTTGCGCTCCAGGATTGCCCACTGACGTCAGCGGGCACATCCTGGCGTCGCGGGAAGGGCTCGGTGCCGAGCCCTCTCGCCCCGCTCGCCAGCTCGTGATCAGGCGATCGGCCACGGCTGCTTGCGGGGGCCGCTCTGCCAGTTGTCGTGGCGGCCGTCCCAGTAGATGGCGTCGAGGGTGTTCGGGTCGACGCCGTCCAGGCAGTTGGCGTTGACGGACACGTAGTC
>JAICTU010000407.1 GCA_025936205.1 Polyangiaceae bacterium
CCGAGCCCCTGCCTGTGCAGTAGCGGAGCCGGCGAGGCGATCGAGCCGCTGCTCACCAGATCGGAAATCGCAGGGTGAAATGGCGCGTCCTCGCTGGTGGGGTGGCTTGCGCGTAGTCGGTTGCGTCCGCGCGCACGACGGCCGCACTCAGGTTGTCGAGCACGACCTGCGGGCCACCACGCCGTCGCGGCTCACGACGCCGGAACGTCATCGGCGTCGAACACGCCGTAGCGGCGAGCTCCGCGACGTAGCAGCCAACTCCTGGCAGGCACGACCGGCGCATCCAGATCGGACAACGCACGCCACCGTGCGCGCGCCCGGTAGGCTCCGAACGCGAGCTCCATGGGGCGCTGGAAGCCGTCGAACCAGGGCGCAGAGGAACGAGTATCGATGAAGCCCGCTGGGACGGAGCGCGTGTGTTTGTTCACATTCAGCAGCACGTAGCGCAGGGCAAAGTGAACCGCGGGCGGGGTCCGGAGGGCGCGGGCGTGGTAGCGGTCTGCAAAGACGCAGCCCTTGCGCTCGAGGCGGCGGTTGACGGCTCTCGCCAGCCGTACCGCCAGGCCCTGCATGCCTCGCGAGAGTGCTCGCCGCTCGCCCGCTTCGGCGATCAGGTGGAGATGGTTGCTCTGCACCGAAAGGTGCACCAAACGGAAGCCGAAGCGCAGCTGGCCGTTCGCGAGCGCAAGCTGAACCTCGCCGAATAACTTCTCCAGCCGCAGCGACGGCAGGCCGGCAACGAGCCGCAGGATGACGTGCACGGGATGGTGCCGCGAGAGCGCTGGGCAAAGGACGTGGGTCACAGCGGTGGCGCTGCCCTAGGGGCGGCCAGCTCCCTCGCGGCGGCCTCCCCAGGTTTTGAATCGAAAGGCGAGCTGCCCAGCGCGCGTCACCACTTGATTCCAGCAGAGATATTTTCGAGCGCAATTTTTCGCGCCTGCGTCCCCGCTTGCACGGATCCGGTGCCACACGTGTTTCGAGCAGCTCGATGGCTCCGCCCAGGCGCCCAGGCGCAACGTGAGCTTTGATTCGCGGGCAGATCCGTCAGTCCATCGCTACTGAGACGTATACGTAGCCGCGCGGCTGGCCCGAGTCTGTGTCGAGCGTGGCCATCCCTTGCAGGGCGATCTCATCCGGGAGCCAGTAGGGCTCGTACCATCCGCGATCGGGGTCGAGGATGAGCACGCGGTGTCCGTCGGCGTCGTAGGCGCCAACGGGTGCGATGTGTCCGTAGGAGCCGGTGCCGACGTAGTTCTTTGCCCAGAAGTTGAGCAAGAGCCAGTCGCCATCCGATGCTTCATTCGCGAGCAGCAGCGTTCTCAGGCCTTCGAGCGCCGCCGGGGTGGCTTCACTGACATGCGTTACTTCGACGCGCCGCGCCTTCACGCCGAACGCCTGCAAGCTCTGCTTGGCCAGCGATGCCAGTTGCTCGAGCGTGACGCCAGGACCGCCTGGCGCGAGTCCGCGCTCCCAGATCGGGCTGGCCACTCGCGCTCGCAAGCTCGGCTGGGTGACGAGGGGTTCGTCCGAGCGCAGGGGCAGGGAACGGCGCGCCGCGTTGACGAGCATGGTCAGGGTCGCGAGGGAGCAGGAGACGTCGTCTTGCTGGCCCACGTAGTAGGGCGCGAGCGACCAGAAGTCGGGCGCCGGTGCCCGTGAGAGGTAAGCGTGGTCGCGCGAGAGGGGCGCGTCGAAGGCCGCATACTTTGGCTGGGTGGAGGCTGCCGGCGCGAGTGCGATCGCGGGCGATCCACACGCGCACGACACGAGCGCTGCGCTGATCCGTGCAGCGACCTCCGAGCTCGTGGCCATGCATGTGGTAGCGGCTCTGGCGCTGCAGCGCGAGACCGTGGCGCTGCCGTTTCTCCGAGAAACACGCTGACATGCGCCGACATGCGGTCGCCGTGGTGTGCGTAGCAGTGCTCTGCCGCGCCGCGCTCCTGCTCGAGATCAATGTCTCGACACGAGTGTTTTGTTTGTTGCTAACTAATTTTAACGCGGGCCTTGTCGGCCTCGGTTTTGATGTAACCATGTCTTCTCCGCTGCGATCTCCGTGAGTTCGCAGCGACGAGGAGAATTCATGGTCATTCGAGAGAGCTCACTGGGTGTAGTCGCGTTGCTCACGTCGGCAGTGTTGTCAGCGTGTGCGCAATTGCCGGGCGAGGAGCAGTCGCCCGCGCTCGGTGAGGCGAGTCAGGCGATCATCGGAGGTGCGGCTTCCACCAGCTCCGCATATGCAGCCGTCGGTGCGCTGGTCTACTACCTCCCCGATTATGGGGTTGTGGACACCTTCTGCAGCGGCACCCTGGTGGCACCCAAGGCGATCACGACGGCACGGCACTGCACGCCCAGCATCGATCTCGCGAACGAGAATGGACTGGTCCCGGCCTTTGCGATCGGTCCGGATGCTTTCAATCCGACCGCCGTCATTCCCATCACCAATTACGTCAACGCGCCTGCGGCCCCGCCTCCCGAGTTCGGTTTGCTGAAGGACGGCGGTCGCGACGTCTCGGTCGTACACCTGGCGAGCGCTCCCGCCGGGGTCACCCCCGCGAAGCTCGGGCAGTTCGCGGACAACATGGTGGGCACGAAGTTTGACATCGTGGGCTACGGCGTGAACAACGCGCAGTTCTTCAGCGGTCAGCAGTTCATCGGCAAGGCGACGGCGCGCGCGCAGAGCGGTGCCTGGTATCCGCTGCTGTTCAACGGCAACTATGACGCCTTCCACCGCTGGTACTTCAGCGACTCGCCGGGCGCGCAACGCACCGAAGCCGAGGCCAAGCTGTGGTGGAAGACCTACAAGCTCGAGAACAAGTTCGAGTTGCTCGCCGGCGGTCTGCCCGGTGAGTCCGTCGCCTGCTTCGGCGACTCGGGTGGGCCGCTGCTGCGCGGGACGACCGCCTCGAAGCTGACCACCTACGGCGTGAGTTTCGCCGTCGAAGGCACGATCTCGTCGGCGTGCGGCCTCGGCGGCGGCTACCTGCTCTTCAACAAGAAGATGCTCGACTTCGTCAAGAGCGCGCTCTGACTCACGCAGGGGCTGGCGTGTGCTGCCTCTCGCGCACGCCGGCCCCCCTCACGCTCGCATCGCTTGCACCGGGTCGAGCCTCGCGGCGCGCAAAGCCGGCCAGAGGCCGCCGAGCAGGCCCACCAGTGTCGCGCCCGCGACGGAACCGATCAGCCAGCGCAGATCGGGCTGGAAGCGGAAGGCGACTTCTTGGTCCGTGGCGAAGTTCACGGCGTTGAAGTCGAGCAGCGGAGTCAAGAGCGCAAGGCCGACCCCCACTGCGCCTCCCGCCAGCGCGAGCGCGACCGACTCCAGGAGAAACGCCGCCAGGATGCTGCGGCGCCGGAAGCCGAGCGCGCGCAGTACCCCGATCTCCGTGCGGCGCTGGACGACCGAGGTGTAGGCGACGATCATCGTGCCCAGGATCGCACCGATAGAGACGATCAGAGCCTCCGCGGCGCCGATCAGTGTGACCACGTCCGCCAAGCCCTGGGCCATGCGCCGGTAGTAGCCGCTCTCGCGCTCCACGGCGAGGCCGGTCTGTTTCTCCGCGAGCAGGGGCGCGGCGAAGGCGTCGAAGTGCTCGGGGCTCTCCAGCTCCGCCGTGATCGAGGAGTAGGAGTCAGCCATGGCGAGGGCGCTGCGGGCGTTCTCCAGATCGACCCAGACTTCCGACTCCAGCGCGGAGCCGTCGCTCTCGAAGACCCCGACCACGCGGAGCGGGCGAGCGGCGACCAGCTCGAAGCTCCCTCCCAACGTCAGGCCCTCGAAGCGGTCTGCCACGCCCCGGCCGATGATGGCTTCGGCGGTGCCCGGCTTCAGCATACGCCCTGCGATCAGGCGCACGCTGGGGCGCAGCTCCAGCACATTGGCGCCGACTCCCCGGATCTGCAGCGTCGAGATGCGCTCCGGGTCGTTCATGCTCGGCAGCATCAGGTGCGAGACGGTCTCGCCCATCACCAGCGGCTGCCCGCTCGCGCTTTGCTTCACGCGCGGCGCGGCCGCTGTCAGGCCCAGCACCGCCTGGGGCAAGTGGGAGTTGCGCTCGGACCACTGATTCCGCTGGATCACCAGCGCGCGGGTGGGGCTGCCCGCGCTGGTCATGGTGCGGCGCATGCCGTGCGCGAGCATGCCGGACGCGGAGAGCACGAACACCAGGAGCGCGATGCCACCCGCCGTGGCCAGCGTGGTCACCCGCCGCGCCCACAGGCTACGGAGCGCGTAGCTCGACAGGCGCAGCATCACGCGACCCGTCCCAGCGAGGCCGCCACCTCGCGCCGCGCGAGGCGCAGCGCGGGCAACACCGCTGACGAGATCGCCAGCAGCGTGCCCGCCACTACGGCCGTCAGCGCGACGCGGCTCGGGATTTCGACCGGCGGAAACTGCAGCGCTTCCTGCAGCAGCGGCCCCAGCACGCCCTCGATCAGCGGATACGAAAGCAAGAGGCCGAGCAGCGTGCCCCAGAGGCCCAGGACCAGCGCCTCGCCGGCGACCAGCCCCGCGAGCTGGAGCGCGCCAAAGCCCAGCGCGCGCAGCACTGCAAACTCGCGCTGCCGTTCGCGCACGTTCATGGTCAAGGTGTTGGCCAGGATCGAGAGCACCACCAGCAAGATCAGATAGCTCACGAAGTCGAGCGCCTGGAGCAGTGCGCGAAAGCGCCCGATGTTGGCGGCCGTCTGCACGCGGTCCTCGAGCGTGAGCGTGGGCACGGGTGCCGCATCGAAATGCCGGTCCAGCTCGCGGGCGATGCGCCCGCCCTGGTTGGGCTCGAAGATCTCGGCCGAGACGAAGTCGAGCTTGTCGCGCTGCTCGGGCGAGAGCGTGCGGTTGAACGCGCCGTAGTGGATCCAGAGCGAGCGTTTCGCCCACTCGCCGCCCACTGCCTCGTAGATGCATTTCACCGTGTACGCCCAGTCGCCCGAGGCTCCCCGGCGCTTGAACACCACGCGCTCGCCGAGCTTCCAGCCCAGCTCCTTCGCCAGATCCTGGCTCACGATCATGCTCTGATCGTCGGCGAGCCACGCCTCCTTCTGCTCGCGCGGCGCCACCAGCTCGTGATGCATGGCGATGAACGGCACCGGGTCCATCGCGAACGAGCTGAAAAAAATGTCGGGCTTGATCTCCAGCGCCAGGCCCGCAAAGCGCGCGCCCGTCGCTTGCCGGATCCCGGGATGGGCCCGGATCTCATCGCCATAGCGCGCCGGCAAGAGCTCGCCCCAGCCGGTGCGCGGCATGGTCAGCACGCGGTTGTTGGGCGACTCGCGCACCTGCCGCTCCTGCGCTTCGACCAGCGTGCGCGGGAACACGAAAGCGGCAAGCAAGATGGCCACCGTGGCCACTGTCATCAGCGTGCGCACGGGCGAGCGGACGGCATTGCGAAGTACCAGCTGACTGAACCGCATCCAACCTCGTAACATTCGTCATGTCCGCATCCCGAGCTCTCAGCCAGATTCGTGCGGAATGTCGCGCCTGGATCATTGAAACGTGCTGGGAACTCGAACGGCACTTCGCGAAGTGAATCTGAACGCTCGACCAGGCGTGGAAGCTGCTGTGGCGCAGTGCAGGGCGCTCGGGTGCGCGCGGAACGGTTTACGCCCTCGGCTCGAGCGTCTATCCCCGCGCGCAGGCCCGCAACGGACCCAGGAAGCTCGCCCGTGAAGACCCATCGATTCGTGATTGCCCTGCTCTGCCTCAGCACGACCGCCTTCGCCGAGAAGCCGGCGAGCCCGCCGTATCTCGATCCGGGCCTCGCGCCCGAGCGGCGCGCTGCCGATCTCGTCTCGCGCATGACGCTGGAAGAGAAGGTGTTGCAGATGCAGAGCACGGCTCCGGCGATCGAGCGGCTGGGCGTGCCCGCCTACAACTGGTGGAACGAAGCGTTGCACGGCGTGATGCAGGGCCGGGCCAGCGTCTTCCCGCAGGCGATCGCGCTCGCCGCCAGCTGGGACACGGACTTGATGTATCGCGTGGCGGACATCATCTCCACGGAAGCGCGCGCCAAGTACAACGACGCGTTGAAGAAGCCTGCCCCACCGGTCCCGACCTGGCAGGCAGCATACCCGGGCCGCAGCGCGGGCCTCACCTACTGGTCGCCGAACATCAACATCTTCCGCGATCCGCGCTGGGGTCGGGGGCAGGAGACGTACGGCGAAGACCCATACCTCACCGGGCGCCTGGGCGTCGCCTTCGTGACCGGACTGCAGGGGAAGGATGCTCGCTACCTGAAGGTGGTCGCCACGCCGAAGCACTACGCCGTGCACAGCGGGCCCGAGCCCCAGCGCCACGAGTTCAACGCCAAGGTCAGCGAAGCCGACCTGGTGAACACCTACCTGTCCGCGTTCCGCGCGACGGTGGTCGAGGGCAAGGCCGCGTCGGTCATGTGCGTGTACAACGCGGTCAACGGGCCCCCCGGTTGCGCCAGCACGGATCTGCTGCAGAAGCGCCTGCGCGACGAGTAGGGCTTCCAGGGCTACGTGGTGAGCGATTGCGGCGCCGTCAACGACATCTACGCGAACCACAAATACAAGCCCACGCTGGGCGGCGCCGCCGTGGCCGCCGTGAAGGCGGGCACGGATCTGACCTGCGGGGGCGAATACGCCTCGCTCGTGGAAGAGGTGAAAGCCGGGCACATCGCGGAAGCCGAGCTCGACCGCTCGCTGTCGCGCCTGTTCGTGGCGCGCTTCCGGCTCGGCATGTTCGACCCTGCGGAGCGGGTCCCGTTCTCGAAGATCCCCATCACCGAGAACGATTCTGCCGCGCACCGGCAGGTCGCGCGCGAGGCGGAGCGCAAGGCGATCGTGCTGCTGAAGAACGCGAACAACGCGTTGCCGCTCGGCGCGTCCGCGCGCAAGATCGCGGTGATCGGCCCGTCCGCGGACGATCCGATCGCGCTGCTCGGCAACTACCACGGCATCTCGTCGCAGCAGGTGACGCCCTTCGAGGGCATCGAGCGGCAGTTCAAGGGCGCGCGCGTGCGCTACGCCCTCGGCGCCACCTATACCGCCAGCACGCCCGCGCTCTTGCCGTCTTCGCTGCTCGCGCCAGCGCAGGGCGAAGGCCGGGGGGTGCTGGCCGAGTACTTCGACAACCCCGACCTGCAAGGCGCGCCCAAGCTGCGGCGCAACGAGTCGCGCCCGTACTTCGACACGGCCATGGAAGACCCCGCCGTGCTCGCGGCGATCGGCCGCGAGAAGTACTCGCTGCGCTGGACCACCACGCTGACGCCGCCGGCCTCGGGTGAATACGAGATCGGGCCGCGGCTCGGCGTCTGGAACCGAACCGCCACGGCGAAGCTGTTCCTCGACGGCAAGGAAGTCAACCTCGACGCGGGCGACGGCCCCTCCACGCAGATGACCTCCACCCAGACCAATCAGCCGCCACGGCGCAACGCCCTGCGCGCGCGCCTTCAGCTGGAGGGTGGGCGCAAATACGCCCTGCGCGTCGAGTATCGCCAGCCGGGCCCCGGTGGCATGCTGCAGCTGCGCTGGCAGCCGCCCGCCGCATCGACCCTGTCCGAGGCCGAGTCGCTCGTGAAAGACTCCGACGTCGCGATCGTCTGCGTCGGTCTGAGCGCGGAGCTGGAGGGCGAGGAGATGCGCGGCGTGAACATCCCCGGCTTCCTCGGCGGCGATCGCACCACCCTCGATCTGCCGGAGTCGCAGGAAAAGCTGGTGAAAGCTGCGATGGCGATCGGCAAGCCCGTGATCGTGGTGCTCACCACGGGCAGCGCCATCGCGTCCAAGTCCGCCGTGAAGGATGCGGCCGCCGTGTTGCAGGCGTGGTACGGCGGAGAGGAAACCGGCTCCGCGCTCGCCGAGACCCTGGCCGGGGTGAACAATCCCGCGGGGCGCCTGCCCATCACCTTTTATCAAGGCGTCGAGCAGCTGCCGCCCTTCACCGACTACGCGATGAAGGGCCGCACCTACCGCTACTTCAAGGGTGAGCCGCTGTACCCGTTCGGCTTCGGGTTGAGCTACTCCAGCTTTGCTTACTCGGGCCTGAGCGCCAAGCGCACGCCCAAGGGAGCGGAGATCCGTGCGATGGTGAAGAACACCTCCAAGCGCGACGGCGATGAAGTCGTGCAACTCTACGTCGCCGGTGGGCCCGAGCCCCAGGCCCCGATCCGCAGCCTGCGTGGATTCCAGCGCATCCGGCTGCGCGCCGGTGAGAGCCGCCAGCTCAGCTTCACCGTCGCTGCCGAAGACCTGCCGAAGAACTCCGGCGTCGAGATCAGCGTCGGCGGCGGCCAGCCGCTGCCCAGCGTGCCGTTCGTGAAGGCGGTGTTACCTGCGGAGCAGCTCTGAGGCCTCACAGGCAACCAGCCGGAGATACGTGCACTCTACCCGACGCGCGGGTTCGATCCTTTGCTCTGAAGAAAGGGGCCAGGCTCGTTTCGAGCCTGGCCCGTTCGCGCGAGAAACTGATTCTCGCACGCCAGTACCGCCCTGGACTGGACGCAATCCTCGAGCGCAAGTCCACG
>JAICTU010000741.1 GCA_025936205.1 Polyangiaceae bacterium
AGGATCTTTGTCCACCATCGCTTGAAGGCGGGACGCGCCATCACGCTGTGCTGGATCGCAAATACGCCGAGCAGCAACAGGTCGACGACGATCGCCTCGCCCACGTTGGCCGGCGCGCCGACGTCGATCGACTTTGGCACGAGAGTGTTGGCGAAGAAGCCGAGCGCATAGAGAAATGAAGCAAGGAAGACGGCATAACTCACGATGGCGTAGAATAGGATCAGGAGGCGTGCGACCATGTGCGACTTATCCTATTGTGCCGGCGGCAGCGCTTCGAATACAGCCAGCCTGAACTGCCCGATGGCGGGCCGGCTCGATCAGGCCGCTAGCACTCGACCGTCCCCTGTGCGTCCCCTGATGCGGCCACAGGGCAAAAGGATGATTTCATGACTGTCTTCTCGCTTCGGACGCTCGGCTTTCCGGAGATCCATGGCGACAACGGCCCCATCAAGCTGAACCTGCGCAAGGGCCTGGCCCTGCTGATCTACCTGGCGGAGGCCCAAGGCGCGGTCGCGCGGGACGTCCTTGCCACGCTGCTGTGGCCCGAGAGCCCCCGCGAGACCGTCCGCGCGCGCTTGCGCCGCATGCTTCACCGCATCGAGCTGACGCTCGGCCAGCCTGTTTTCGAGACCGACCGCGCCAGCGTGCGCTGGTCTTCGGCGGTCGAACTCAAACTCGACTCGCGTCTGTTCGAGAGCGCCTGCGACCGGGGCGATTTCGAGCAAGCCTGCCTCGCCTATCGGGGTGACTTCCTCGAAGGTTTTTCCCTGGGCGATTGCCCCGAGTTCGACGATTGGGCGTTCTATCGCCGCGAGACGCTCAGGGGGCGGCTCATGCACGCGCTGGAGCGCCTCGTGCAGGACAAGAATGCGGCGAGCGAACATTTTGCGGCCACTGCTCACGCGCAACGCCTTGTCGAACTCGATCCGCTGAGCGAGGTGTATGGACGCCACCTGATCCGCAGCCTGCTGCTTGCCGGCGATCGAAGCTCGGCAGAGCGGCACCACGGGGCATTGACACAGCGCTTGCGTGACGAGCTTGGGGTTGCCCCCGAGGCTGCGACCGAGGCACTGATGGATCCGGCCGCGGCGGCGACCCTTCACGCCATTCCGACCACGCTCTATGTCGAGGGTGCCGGCATCCATCTGGCGTATCAGACATATGGTAGCGGCGAGCTCGATATCCTGATCTCGCCCGGCTTCGTGTCGCACGTTGAACGGGCCTGGGAATATCCGTCGTGCCGGGCATTTGTGGCTTCATTGATGACGCTTGGAAGGGTCATCGTGTTCGATCGTCGCGGCACCGGGCTATCGGACCGGGTCGGATCGACCCCGAGTGTCGACGTCACTGCCGAGGATATCGGCACCGTGCTGCGGGCGACGAAGACGCGTCGCGTCGTGCTGTTTGGGTATTCGGAAGGCGGGCCGGCATGCATCAAGTTCGCGGTCGATCGATCCCGCCTCGTTGCTGGTCTCATCCTGTTCGGCTCGCTGGCCAAGGGCTGCTGGGCGCCGGACTATCCTCACGCATTGCAGGCGAGCCAATATGACGCGTGGCTGAAGCAGCTCGTCTCCGAATGGGGTGGGCCGGCCGGTATCGAGACCTTCGCGCCGAGCATGTCCCGTGATCCCCAGGCGAGGACCTGGTGGGCCGGACTCTTGCGCGCGGGATCAAGTCCGGGGGGCATTTCGGCTGTGCTCAAGGCATTGCGCGACACGGACGTGAGACATCTCCTGCCACGGGTTTCCGTGCCCACGCTGGTGCTGCATCGCCAGAACGACCGCGCTGTGCGTATCGATGCAGGGCGCTATGTCGCCAGCCAGATCGCCGGCGCCGAATTCATTGAGCTCGAGGGCGATGATCATTGGTACTTTGCGGGCGCCCAGCAACCCCTGCTCGAGGCCGTCAAGCGGTTCGTCCACGCCTTGCCGCATCAGCGGAGGCCAGCGCGGTAGGGCGGCCCACAGCGCCCGCTTGAACTATCGGCTGAACAATACTTCGCCGACTTTCACGGGCTCGATCGGCTTTTCGCATCTCGTCACCCAGGCATACCGCTCCGGGATGATCTCCGCGTCATATCCCGTGGCGAAGACAAACGGAATGGCCCTCGCTCTGAGAGCATCCGCAACGTCATAGACCTTCTCTCCGCCCAGATTGATGTCGAGAATGGCTCCATCCAGCCGCTCGCAAGCGTCAAGCAGATCGAGCGCTTCCTTGACTCGTCCGACCGGGCCGAGCACCTCGGCACCAGCCCGCTCAAATTCGGCCTTCATGTCATCAGCCAGGAAATAGTCGTCCTCCACGACCAGTACGCGCCGGCCCTTGAATTTCTCAGGCATGGGCAGCGCCCTCCTGCATGGCAGAGATCGGAAGGCTGATCGTGCAACGCACACCCTCTGCCGTAATGGCGTAGTTTGTCTTCGCCTGAAGCTGATAAGGCAGAGCCCGCTCGATCAACTCGCGTCCGTACCCCTTGCGCTCCGGCTCATTGTCTGGTCCGAGCTGAACCGAAATATCACTCTCGCGCCACTCGACTTCGAGCCGCCGTTCTCCGTTTGCAGGCCTTTTGAGGGACCAGCGAATTGAAAGTCGTCCTTCAGGGCGAGAAAGCGCACCATATTTGAGCGCGTTGGTCGCAAGCTCATGGAGCCCCAGTGCAAGCGTCTGAACCGTCGAAGAGCGCAGCCTGACGTTTTCCGGGCCGTGCAGGCTCACCTGCCCCGCATGTCCAAGCGCGTCCGTGACGCCAAGGCCGGAGAGCTCGGTTCGGATCAACTCGCTGAAGGTGATGCGGTCGCCTTCATTGAGGCGCGACAGCAGGCCGTTCACGCGCGCCAGCGCCTCGAGCCGGTCACGGAAGCTGGCGCGGAATCCCTGCAATGAACCGGACCGGGCCAGGGTACGGTCGGTGATCGACCGTACGACACCGAGAAGATTGCGCGTTCGATGCTGCAACTCGGCAAGCAGGATCTTCTGGCGCTCGGCAGCCTGCTTCTGCTCGGTGATGTCCCAGGCAAGCCCCGCGATCCGCCGTTCGCCGGTCGTGGGATCATGCGAAACCTCCGCCCTCTCCTCAAGCCAGGCGATCTGCCCATCGCGTGGGCGAATGATGCGGAAAATGCTGTGCCAGCCTTTACCCTCCTCGCCCCTGCGTTCGACCAGCTCGCGATGGCGGTTGCG
>JAICTU010000087.1 GCA_025936205.1 Polyangiaceae bacterium
ATTGGGGGGCAGGGGGTGTTCGTGCAGCGCAGGCAGCAAGTATTGCCAGACGGAATCCATCACGCCGGCCATGTCGCTCGTGCCGCTCGTGACCGCCAGCACCGCGTCATACTTGGGTAGCACGAACGCGAACTGCCCGAAGGCGCCGTCGGCGCGGTAGCCCGTCGATTTGTTGCGCCAGAATTGATAGCCGTAGCCGGCGTCCCAGTTGCTGTCCGGGTTGCCGCCGGTGGAGGTCTGCAGCGAGGTCGCGTCTTCTACCCACTGCTCTTTCAGGATGCGCTTGCCGCTCCACATGCCCTTCTGCAGGTAGAGCAGGCCGAATTTGGCGAGGTCTTCCGTGCGCAGCGTGAGGCCGCCGTCACCCAGGTTGATGCCCTCCGGGCTCTTGCCCCAGATGGGCGGCAGGATGCCGAGCGGATCGAACAGCCGCGGTTTCAGAAACTCCTCCACCGTCTGCTTGCTGACTTTCTGCACGATCGCGGCCAGCATGTAGCTATTGGCGGAGTTGTAGACCCAGCGCGTGCCCGGCTTGTTCTCCACCTGCGTGGCCAGGAACGCCTTGACCCAGGCGCCGTCCTTGTTCGCCTTGATCACTGGATTCATGTCGTTCTGGTGCCCAGAGGACATGCGCAGCAGGTCGCGGATGCGCATGTTCTTCATCTGCTCGGCAGGGTTCTGCGGCGCCAGCTCCGGAAAGAACGACAGCACCAGGTCGTTGACGTTCAAGAGCCCCTCTTGTTGCGCGAGGCCGATGGCGGTGGAGGTGAAGCTCTTGCTCACCGAATACATGATGTGCAGGTCCCCCGACTGGTAGGGCGCCCACCAGCCTTCCGCCACGACCTTGCCGTGGCGCACCAGCATCAGGCTGTGCACCGCGTGGATCTTGCTCTCGAAGGCTTCGACCAGCGACTGCACGCCGGCGGAATCCACGCCTTGCTCTTCCGGTGTGCTGCGCGGCAGGCCCTTCGCTTCGGCCTCGCCGCCGTGGCTGAGCACGGCCGCCATCACGAAGAGCGCCGCGGGCAAGAAGGTCGCGCTGGAAAACAGTGAATTCAACAGCATATGAGTGACACCTGGCAGGGGGCCTGGGATCGGCCCATAACATGGGACCCCGCGGGCTCCGGTCGCTTTCCCCCGCGCGCGAGAAGGGAACGCCATGAAGGACGAAAATGCCGTCGTCATCGAAGCCTGGAACGGCGTATTGTTCGAGAAATTCACGCGCTTTCGCCCGCTGGTGACCTCCGGGCTATCGGCGCATGGCGAAGCGTTGTTGGCGCGGCATCCCATCGCTGCGGGCGCTCGCGTGCTCGACGTCGGCTGCGGCTTCGGTGATACCACCCAGCAGATCGCCCGCGCCGTCGGTCCCTCCGGCAAGGCGGTGGGCGTCGATTGCGCCGCCAGATTCATCGACGTCGCCTCGCGCGAGGCGCGCGCCGCGGGGCTCGAGCAAGCCTCGTTCCTGGTGGGCGACGTGCAGTTCGAGCCGCTGGGCGGCCCTTACGACCGGGTCTTTTCCCGCTTCGGCACGATGTTCTTCAATCTGCCGGGAGCAGCCCTGCGCAATATCCGTCGCTCGATGGCGCCCGGCGCGCTCGCCACCTTCATCGCCTGGCGGCGCAGAGAAGACAACCCCTGGCTGTTTGCCTCCGAGCAGACGGTCCGGGGGATCGTACCGGTCGTGTCCCATGAGCAAACCAACCAAGTCCACTGCGGCCCGGGCCCCTTCGCCTGGGCGGGCGCGGATACGGTCAGCGACCTGCTGCAGGGCTCCGGCTTCGATCGCGTCACGCTGGAGCGCGTCGATCTCGACATTCGCATCGGCCATCACCTCGACGAGGCGGTCGAGTTCGCGATGGCCCTCGGCCCTGCCGGTGAAATCCTGCGCCTCGCCGGTGCCGACGGCGAGCGCCTGCGAGGCACGGTGCTGGACGCGCTGAAGAAGACCCTGAAGCAGTTCGAGCGCAGCGACGGCAGCGGCCTGTGGGCCCCGTCGAGCACCTGGTTCGTGAGCGCGCGCAATCCCTGATCAGCGAGCCGCAGGCATTTCGTGCAACTCGGTTCGTTTCAGAACGGGGCGTCCTGATGCCGCTTGCGTCGTCTCGTCGCATTCTGCCTCCCGTTCGCCGGCGGCGTGATCAGGAGCATTTGACGGTGGGTTGTCGGAGCGTGTTGCAGAACTGCAATCTACCCGTCAGAACTCGAAATCTCGGCCAGGAAACCAAGGGGCGATCTTGTCGGCGTTGCGAAAGTGCTACGGGCGGGGTGGCGCCAGAATCCACATGGCTTTATGGAGGGCACCAACATGCGGTATCTGGTCGTCATCCTCGGATTGGTCTTGGGGCTGGGGGCGCTCGTCGGCGTCAAAGCTGCTCAAATCAAGCAGCTGATCGGCTTCGGACAGGCCATGGCCAAGGCGGGCCCGCCGCCGGAATCGGTCAACACGGCCCGGGCGGTCACGCAGAACTGGGGCGGCAGCCTGAACGCCGTCGGCAGCGTGGTCTCCATGCAGGGCGTTTCACTCAGCAACGAGGTGCCGGGCGTCGTCTCCAAGCTGAACTTCGACTCCGGGCAGCGGGTCCAGCAAGGGCAACTGCTGCTCGAGCTGGATAGCAGCGTCGAGAAGGCGCAGCTGGCTTCCACGCGGGCCAAGCTGAAGCTCGCCCAGCAATCGCTGGAGCGGTCGCAGAAGCTCGTTCCCCAGGGCGCTATCCCGTCGTCCCAGCTCGAGCAAGACGAGTCCGCCGTCAACGGTGCTGCCGCCGACGAGAAGGCACTGATGGCGCAGATCGATCGCAAGACCGTGCGCGCGCCCTTCTCGGGCCGCCTCGGCATCCGCGCCGTGAACCTGGGGCAATACCTGGCCCCGGGCACGACGCTGACGGTGCTCGAGTCCACCGAGTCGGTGTTCGTCGACTTCACCATCCCGCAGACGGAGTCGGCGCGTGTGCATCGCGGCATGTCCGTGCGCGCGCAGGCGGAGGCCGTGGGACCCGAGCCGATCGAGGGCACGGTGAGCGCGATCGAACCCTCGCTCGATCCTCAGACGCGCAGCGTGCGCGTGCGCGCCAGCTTGAAGGATCAGCAAGATCGGTTGCGCCCGGGCATGTTCGTGCGCGTGGCCGTGGTGCTGCCGGAGGAGAAGGCGTCGGTGGTGGTGCCCGCGACGTCCGTGGTCCACGCGCCGTACGGAGACTCCGTGTTCATCGTCGAGCCGAAGAAGCTCGAAAATGGCGAGCCGGCTCCGCCCGGCGCCGACGGCAAGCCCGTGCTCGCGGCGCGCCAGCAGTTCGTGCAGATGGGTCCCTCGCGCGGCGACTTCGTGGCCATCCTCAAGGGGGTCAACGAGGGAGACGAGGTGGTTTCGGCGGGCGCGTTCAAGCTGCGCAACGGCATGTCCATCGCGGTGAAGAACGAGGTCAGCCCTCCACCGCAGCTCGATCCGCATCCAGAAAATCGTTGAGCTCCAGCCCGACACTTCGACCCCTCCAGAGGCCTCTTTCATGAAGCTCACCGATCTGTTCATCCGCCGGCCCGTGCTGGCGATCGTGATCAACCTGGTCGTGATCATCGCGGGTCTGCAAGCGATCCGCTCGCTCAACGTGCGGCAGTATCCGCGGCTCGAGAGCGCCACCGTGACCGTGCGCACGGTCTACGTCGGTGCCAACGCCGAGCTGGTGCGCGGCTTCATCACGACGCCGCTGGAGCGCGCGATCGCCGCCGCCGACGGTATCGACTTCATCGAGTCGCAGACCACGCAAGGCCTGTCCACGATCAACGCTCGCCTGAAGCTGAACTTCCCGGCCTCGGGCGCGCTTGCCGACATCAGCGCGCGCGTGAACCAGGTGCGCGCCGATCTGCCGCCCGAGGCGGAGATCCCCGCGATCAGCATCGAGCCGTCCGACGCGCAGGTCGCGGCCATGTATCTGAGCTTCGGCTCGGACATCCTGGAAGACAACCAGGTCACCGATTACCTGATCCGGGTGGTGCAGCCGCGGCTCTCAGCCGTGGAAGGCGTGCAGCGCGCCGACATCCTGGGCGGCAGCCAGTTCGCCGTGCGCGTGTGGCTCGACCCCGAGCGCATGCAGGCCCTGAACGTCAGCCCGGCGGCAGTGCGGCAAGCGCTGGCCCAGAACAACTACCTGGCGGCGGTCGGCCAGACCAAGGGCCAGCTCCTGCAGCTCAACCTGAGCACCGACACGGATCTGCACAGCATCGGCGAGTTCAAGCAGCTGGTGGTGAAGCGGCAGGGCGACACGCTGGTGCGCCTCGCGGACATCGCCACCGTGGTGATGGGCGCCGACAGCTACGACCAGGACGTGCGCATGTCCGGTCGCAAAGAGGTGTTCATGGGCGTCTGGGTGCTGCCCACGGCCAACTCGCTGGACGTCATGAAGAAGGTGCGCGCGGAGATCGACACCATCCGCAGCGAGCTGCCCTCCGGCATGCGCGTGCTGGTGGCGTTCGACTCGACCAACTACATCCAGAACGCGATCGATGAAGTGACGCACACGCTGCTGGAGACGATCCTGATCGTGATGCTGGTCATCTATGCGTTCCTGGGATCGCTGCGCAGCGTGATCGTGCCGGTGGTGGCGATTCCGCTGTCGCTCATCGGTGCCGTGTTCTTGATCCAGATCTTCGGCTTCACGATCAACCTGCTCACACTGCTGGCGATCGTGCTCTCCGTGGGCCTCGTGGTCGACGACGCGATCGTGGTCGTGGAGAACGTCGAGCGGCACACGCGCGAGGGCAAGACGCCGTTCCAGGCGGCGCTGATCGGAGCGCGCGAGCTGGTGGGGCCGATCATCGCCATGACCATCACGCTGGCCGCGGTATACGTGCCGGTCGGCTTCCAGGGCGGCATCACGGGCGCGCTGTTTCGCGAGTTCGCGTTCACGCTGGCGGGCGCGGTCTTCATCTCCGGCGCCGTGGCGCTGACGCTCTCGCCCATGATGGCCTCGCGCATGCTCGAGGCCGATCACGCGCCGGGCAGGCTCCAGCGCTTGGTCGACAGAGGCTTTGGAGCCTTGCAGCGCGGTTACGGGCGCGGCCTGGCCGCGACCCTGGCGATCCGCCCCGCGGTCTACGCGGGGTGGGTGGTGCTCACGCTCTGCACCATCCCCATGTACATGTTCTCGACGCAGGAGCTGGCGCCCAACGAGGATCAGGGCGTGGCCTTCACGTCGCTCGACGTCCCGGCGAACTCCACGCTGGAGCGGCTGGTGCCGTACGCGAAGCAGGTGAACGATATCTTCTCGTCGGTCCCCGAGTTCTCGCAGAGCTTTCAGATCACCTTTCCCTCGGGCGGCTTCGGCGGCGCGCTGATGAAGCCCTGGGGTGAGCGCAAGCGCAACATCTTCCCCATCCAGGGTGAGCTGTTTGGCAAGACGTCGGCCATCGCCGGCATCCGCGCGCCGGTATTCCTGCCCCCGCCGCTGCCCAGCGCCGGCTTCCTGCCGGTGGAATTCGTGATCTCCTCCACGGCGCCGCACGGGGAGATCCTGCAGTTCGCCGATCAGCTGGCGCAGACGGCCGCGGCCAGCGGTGAGTTTGCCTTCCCGCCGCAGCCCGACGTGCGCATCGACGAGGCGACCAGCGAGATCGAGATCGATCGCGACCACGCGGCAGCCATGGGCCTGAACATGCAGCAGATCGGCGCGGACCTGGCCTCGATGCTGAGCGGCAACTTTGTCAATCGCTTCAACCTCGATGGCCGCAGCTACAAGGTGATCGCTCAGATCGAGCGCGACAGCCGGCTCAACCCCGAGCAGTTGCTGGATGTCCCGATCCAGGGCCCCAACGGCAACGTGATGCCGCTCGGCTCGATCGCCAAGATCAAGAGGGGCGTGGGGCCGCGCACCCTGAATCGTTTCCAGCAGCTGAACTCGGTCAAGCTCTCCGGCGTGACCTCGCGTTCGCTGGACGGCGGCTTGAAGGTCCTGGAGCAAAAAGCGAAGGAAATTCTGCCTGCCGGCTACCACGTGGACTACGCCGGGCAGTCGCGGCAGCTGCGCCAGGAATCGGGTAAGTTCTTGCCCGCGCTCGGCCTGGCGATTGCTCTGATCTTCCTGGCACTGTCGGCGCAGTTCAACTCCTTCCGCGATCCGCTGGTGGTGCTCGCGGGCTCGGTGCCGCTCGCGATCTTCGGCGCTCTCATCTTCACCTTCCTGAAGTTCTCGGGGCCGCCCGGCATGAGCTTCGGGCTGACCGAGGGCTGGACCACGACGCTCAACATCTACTCGCAAGTCGGGCTGGTGACGCTGGTCGGGCTGATCGCGAAGAACGGCATCCTGATCGTCGAGTTCGCCAACGCGCAGCAAGAGGCGGGCATGAGCAAACTGGAAGCGATCCAGAGCGCGGCCCACACTCGCTTGCGCCCGATCCTCATGACCACCATCGCCACCGTGTTCGGCCACTTCCCGCTGACGCTGGTGACCGGCGCGGGCGCCGTCGCGCGCAACTCGATCGGCATCGTGCTGGTGGGCGGCATGACCATCGGCACCTTGTTCACGCTGTTCGTGGTGCCCTGCCTGTACGTGCTGATCGCACAAGATCACCAGAGCCAGCGCGTGCGCCTCGACGAGCGCGAGGTGGAGACGACGCAGGAGTACGCGGTCGCGGAGTGACCTACCAGCGCGCGCACTCCGCCGCTACGAACGCAGCGCGAGCCAAGCTCAGACCTCGAAGATCGTGAGCTTGGCGCGCGCCGCGGACGTCAAGCGCCGGAGATCCGACGCATCGGAGGTCTGGATGTCCGCCTTGCGCTCGACGGCGAGGGCGACGACGGCAGCGTCCACGACATCCCTTCTGCGGGCTTTGCCGAGCAGCGCCCCAACACGATGGCCGTCGATTTCCTCGAACGCCACGACCTCGCACCCGCGCAGGAGCTGGCGGAGCTGCGGCTGCCGCGGCGACCGGCTCACCTGCGCCATCACGACCCCGGGCACCAGGGGTAGGCTGCCGGCTCCAGCCGGACGCGGTGCTCGGCCCAGATCTACCGCTCTCGAGCCGCGTCGAGCTCCGCTTCGGAGAGGGCACCGTGCTCGGCTTCCCACTCGGCAACCGCCAGCAGCCCATCGCGAACTCGCAAGGCTTGCCGTGCAGCGGCAGTGAGCCACGCCGAAATGCTCGAGCCCTTGCCGGACCCAGCAAGCCAATCTGCGCTCGCCCAGCGCAGGGGACTGGGACTATCATCGGACCTTTCGCACCATAGAGCTCACCATGGCCGACGAACAGGCCCGATTCGCTGACAAAGCAGAGCGAGGGACGATCTCGTTCCCGCCTTTCCGCGCGGACCTGGTCAACGAGCAGCTCTGGCGCGATGACCGCCTGGTCCCGCTGAAGCCGAAAGCTTTCGCCGTTCTGAAGTGCCTGCTGGAGCAGCCTGGTCAGTTGCTGACCCAGGAGGAGCTACTGGCGCGGCTCTGGGGTGAGGTCCACCTCAGCGATGGCGTGCTCAAGACGCAAATGTCGGAGATCCGTCAGGCGCTCGGCGACTCTGCCAGAGAGCCCCGCTTCATCCAAACCGTGCACCGCCGTGGCTATCGCTTCATTGGGCACATCGCCGAAGCGCCTGGCGCACCCGCGACATCGCCTGCCGCGAGGCACGGCGCCACCCAGCCGCCGCGTCCCGCGCACTTTGTCGGCAGGGACGTCGAACTCAGCCTCTTGGCGGGCCGGTGGAGCAAGGCCCTGGCCGGCGAACGCCAGACCGTATTCGTCACGGGCGATGGGGGCGTGGGTAAGACCGCTCTGATGCATGCATTCTTGCGTCAGCTTCAGCAGAGCGAGGACGACGCCGTGATCGCCTGGGGTCAATGCATCGGGCGCTACGGCTCTGGCGAACCCTACTTGCCGCTGATCGAGGCTCTGCGTCGCTGCTGCTCCGAACCGTCTGCCGAGCGGATCGCGGAATGCCTGCGGCGAAATGCCCCCTCCTGGTTGTCCGTGCTGTCGCTCCAGCCCCTCGCGCCCCCAGGGGACGCAAATCCGGTTGCGCAGGCGCCGTTGCCACCGGGCCGCATGCTGCGCGAGTTGGTGGAGGCGCTCGAGATGCTGGGCAAGCAGCGCTCGGTGGTGCTGCTGATCGAGGATCTGCACTGGGCCGACAACTCCACCGCCGACCTGCTCGCTTACCTGGCGCAGCGCTCCGACCCGGCGCGCCTGCTCGTCGTCGGCACGTACCGTCCCGCGGAGGTGCTGAGTGGAGGAGCCGCGGAACTCGTGAGCGTGCTGCAAGCGCGGGGGCGCTGTAGCGAGGTGTCCGTGGCACAGCTGAGCCGGCAGGCGGTAGCCGACTATCTCGAGCTGCGGTTCGAGCAGCATCGCTTGCCGAGCGCCGTTCCGGAGCTGATCCATCGGCGCACCGAAGGCCACGCTCTGTACATGATCGGTTTGGTCGACGGCTGGCTCAATCACGGCCTCATCAGCACGGCGAGTGGGCACTGCCAGCTCGAGTCCAATCTAGACGAGCTCGCGCGCTGTGTTCCCGATAGCTTCGTGCGCATGGTCGAACTGGATCTGCGGCGCTTGAGCCCGCTGGAACGCAGCGTGATTGAGGCCGCGAGCGTGGTGGGGAACGAGTTCTCGACGGCCGCGGTGGCCGCTGCGCTGGGCGCCGACCTGGTGCAGGTCGAAGAGGTCTGTCTGCAGTCGTCGTGGCGTGCCGGGTTTTTTCGGCGGTTGGGCGCGGCGGAGTGGAATGACGGCACGCTGGCGGAATGCTTCGAGTTCACGCACGTGCTGTATCAACAGGTCACCTACAACCAGCTCGGGGCCGCCCGCCAGGCGCAGTGGCACCAGCGCATCGGTGAGAGGCTGGAGCTGGCCCACGGCAAGGGCGCAGAGCTGATTGCTCCACAGCTCGCGCTCCACTTCCATCGCGGGCGTGACTACAGGCGCGCCGTGCACTATCTGCGCCGAGCCGGGGAGCGTGCGCTGGGCCAGAGCGCGTATCACGAGGGCATCGCGCACCTGAGCCGAGCCATCGAGTTATCGAGCCTGCTCCCCGACACGCCGGAGCGCCGAAGCGCGGAGCTGGACCTGCTGCTGCTCGTTGCGCGGCCGTTGGGCATCACCAAGGGTTACGGCGCTTCCGAGCTGGAAGCGATTTATGCGCGAATCAGCCAGCTGTCCGAGCGGGGCACGTCGACCAGGCAACGGCTGCTGGCCTTGGCAGGGATCGGTGCGTTCCACCTCGTGCGCAACTCGAGCCAAACGGCGCTCTCCATCGGCGACGAGATCTTACAGCTGGCCAAGGACGCGGGCGACGCGGCCGCGCGAGCCGATGCGCATGCTTTGATCGGGGCGGCCTGCCACTTTCTCGGTGAACATCGCAAAGCGGAAGAACATCTGCTGCAGGCGATTGCGTTCCACGATGCCAATCAGGGGCGCTCCTTCATGAACATCACCGCCATCGACAATGGAATCGTGGCCCGAGGAATGCTGGCCCATTCCTACTGGCTACTCGGCTACTCCCTCCGTGGCCAGGAGGAGGTGGCGATCAGTCTGCAAAAAGTACAGGACTCGCGCAATGCGGTGGCAACGGCGCACGCACTGAGCTTCGCGTCAGCGGTTGCGATCCTGGCTCGCGATTTCGCCGCCTCACGGCGTTATCTGGCCGTGCTGGCCGGCATCTCTGGCGAACGCGGCCTCGAAATGTACGCCGCGACGCGCTTGATGCACGAGGGCAGCATTCTGATCGAGCAAGGCTCGCCCGAGCAGGGCATTGAGAGTATCGAACGAGGCTGGCGTGCCTATGCGGCCACGGGCACCGAGGCTTATGCGAGCTATTGGAGCTGTTGCCTGGCTCGCGCTCATCGCAGTGTGGGGCGGTCCGAGGCCGCGTTGCAGATTTTGAACAGAGCCTTGTCCGTGGATCGATCTCGCCGGGACCTGTTGTGGGAATCGGAGCTGTTGCGTCTTCGCGGCGAGATCTTGGTCGAGAGCGAGCAGCCCAACAGCACCGCGCTAGAGGATGCGTCGTCAGGGAACCACCTCGACCTTGCAGGCGAGGACTGCTTATTGCGTGCGCTCGAAATTGCGCGCCACCAGTCAGCCCAAATCCTGGAGCTGCGCGCCGCCATGAGCTTGAGCCGACACTGGTGGAGCAGGGCACAGCGCGAACAAGCTCGCGGGCTACTGGCAAAGGTTTGCGAGCACTTCGACGGGGCCGAGGTCGAGCCCGACTACGTGGCAGCGAAGCAGCTGCTCTCCGAACTCGCGCAGCCTCAGGGCACCACGCCCGGCAACGACGAGAGCAGCGCGGTCTGCCCCGCGACTGCGCCCAGCAGCAACTGATGCCGCGTGCGCGTGACGGCCACGTACAGCGCGCGGCGCGCTTCGGGCGTCTCCGGATACGTCGCGGGCGAAGCGTCCGGCACGATCACGTAGTCGAACTCGAGGCCCTTCACCTGATCCAGCTCGGTCACGTTCACGCCCGAGCGGAACAAGAACTCGCCGTCCAGCACCAGCCGCCCGAGATTGCGCTGCCGCAACGCGGTCTGCAGGCGCCGGGCAGTGGCGGGCACGCGGCAGATCAAGGCCACCGAGGCCGTCGGATCGCGGCGGGCCAGCTGGGACAGCTCGTCCATCAGCCAGCTCGACAGGTGGCACTCGTTCAAGGCGTGCACGAAGGGCTGCTGCTCCGGGATCTGCGCCGGCGCGGGCGCCGCGCCGATCAAGCCACGCGCCAGCGCGACCACGGGCGCCGGGCAACGGTAGCTCACCGGCAGCACCACGCGCTCGTAGCTCGCACAGCCGAGCTCCGCCATGCTCTGCTCCCAGCTCGAAAAGCACACCGTCGGATCCGTCTGCTGGTCCGCATCGCCCGCCACGATCAAGCTGCCGCCCGGGGCCAGGCTGCGCCCGATCAGCGCCAGCTCGAGCGGCGCCAGCTCCTGCGCCTCGTCGATCAACAAGCAGTCGTACGCGGGCGGGGGTAGGGGCGCCTTGCCGCGCTGCGCGGCCTTCATCCGATCCAGCTCGAACAGCACCGCATAGTCCTCGGTGTCGATGCTGCCGGCATCCTGCAGCGGCGTGCCCTCGTCCAGCGGGCGCCCGTCGACCGCGCGCAGCCGCTGCTTGTCGACCACGTGCGCGAACTCTTGCTCGGTGGTGCGGCTGAACTGCACGCGCGCGTGCTCCAGCACCTCGCCCTGCACGTGCGCGCCGAGCGCTTGCCCCGAGCTCTGCATCACGCGCGAGACCAGCGTGCGGTCCCCGAACAGGTGCAGCAGATCCTTGCGCTTGGCCAGCGGATTGCGCGCGCGGGTCACGCGCCGGGGCGCCGCGCGCGGCTTCTTCGGCTGCGCCAGCTGCTCCAGCGCCAGGCGCAGCGCCGGGTCCCGCTTGAAGCGGATCACCCCGGCGGTCGCGTCCTGACTCTCCCGCTCTGGCAGATCGGGGAACACCGCCCGCGCCTGCGCAGCCGCCCAGCGCTCGAACACCAGGACCTCCACGTCCGCGCCCAGGCTGCGCAACATCGGCTCGATCAAGCGCCGCAAGCCGTCGGTCGGCACGATCACCGCCGCGCGGAAGGTGCCGGGGGCCGCCTTGTACAGCCGCGCGAGGCGATGCAGCGCCACCGTCGTCTTGCCGTGCCCGGCCTCGCCCAGCACCAGCACCGAACGCTCTCCAGGCAGCTCCACGGCCGCGCGCTGCGCCGGATCCAGCGTGACGTCGATCAGCGACGGCACACGCTCCTGCTCCTCCGCCGAGCGCGGCTCGAGCAACGGTGCCGAGCGCGGCCAGCGCCGCCATTCGCCGGTTTCGTCGCGCGAGAGCCGGTGCTCGGGCGTCAGCAGATGTGCCAGCTCGCCGTCGCGGAAGCCGATCAGGTTGATTTGCAGCACGCGACCCGTGCTGCGGCCCAGCGCCGTCGCCAGCTCGTAGGGCTCGCCCTCGCGCGCGCCAAACAACAGCTCCGAAAAGCGTGAGCTCTGCCAGTTGGCGATCACCAGCTCGGGCTCGATCATGCGATCCGAGCTCTGAGCCAACTGCGTGCCGTGAATGAACACGATGTCCTGCACCAGCGTCGCCTGCGGGCGTACGCTCTCCAGACGCAGGTGCGCGAGATAGTGCGGGAACGGATCGCGCGGCAGATGGACGCGCGCGCGCTCGAACAACTGTTCCTGAGCGCGCAAGCGCGCTAGATCGTGATCGCTCGGGGCCCTGGGTGCCCCCGCAGGGTTGAGCGCTGCGCTAGCGAAAGTCATCGAGCCAGCCCAAGCCTGCCACAGTACTCGCGAGTGGCCGGTATTCGCAACCGATCCAGCCCGTGTAGCCGTGCTGCTCGATGCGTCGTAGCAGAAACGGATACGCAATTTCGCCGGTGCCGGGCTCGTTGCGGCCAGGGTTATCGGCCACCTGAAAGTGAGCGATGCGGTCCCAGCACCTGTCGATGCTCAGTGCCAGATCGCCCTGCATCACTTGCATGTGATAAATGTCATACTGGATCCACAGATTCGCCGAGCCCACCGCCTCCCACACCGACAGCGCCTGATCGCTGCGGCACAGGAAGAAGCCGGGCATGTCGCGCGTGTTGATGGGCTCCATCAACAGGCGGATGCCCGCGGCCCCGAGCTCCCGGGCCGCGAACTGCAAGTTCTCGACCAGTGTCTGAAATGCACGCTCGGGCGCGATGCCCGGCGCCGCGCCCGCGAGACAGTTGATCTGTGCACAGCCGAGCGCGCGCGCGTAGGCGAGCCCCTGCGCCACACCGTCCTGAAACTCACCTTTGCGATCCGGTTGGCATGCGATCCCGCGCTCACCGAGATCCCAGTTGCCGGGCGGTAGGTTGATCAGCACCTGCGTGAGCCCGTGCGCCGCCAGCCGGTCGCGCAAACGCTCCACCTCGTACGTGTAAGGGAAGGGATACTCGACGCCAGAAAAGCCCGCATGCCGCGCCGCCGCGAAACGATCGAGAAAGTCGACCTCGCCGAACAGCATGCCGAGATTGGCAGAGAACTTGAGCATCCCGGCATGCTGCCCGAGAGCTGCGCTCGAAGCATCCCCGACCGTCGATTCCCGCTGACGAACCCGCCTGTATATGATAATGAGATTCAAAATCGATCAATCGCTAGCACCATGCCCAGTTTCGAGGATTCAGGAGTATGGGCTCGTCCCCGATCGGACCCCCGGCGACCCCAGGACCGCCCACTGCGCGGCCCGCCCCAGCTCTCCCCATGGCTCAGCTGGTGTCTGGCGCTGACCTTCTTCGTGGGCATCGGCGCGGTCGTGCTCGGCACGCTGCTCGAGCTCACGACGGAGCTCGTCGAGCTGGGACACCACGGCGACGGCAGCCGCACACGCTGAGCTCCGCGGCGGGGGCCGTGGGCGCTATTGCTTGCTGTTGCCGGCGATTTCGGCGGTGATGCGCTGGGCGCCGTAGATGGCGTCGAGCGTGTACGTGATCGCGCGGGCGTCGACCGCGACGGCGCGGTTCAGCGCGATGTCGAAGCCGTAGGTGCCGCCGAGCGAGTGGATATTGCCGTCGAAGATCAAGCCGGCGAGCTCGCCCTGGCGATTGATCAGCGGGGAGCCGGAGTTGCCGCCGACGATGTCGTTGTCGGTGACCAGGTTGAGCGGCGTATCCAGCGCGAGCTCTTTCTGGTGATCGAGCCAGCTCTTGGGCAATGCAAAGGGTGGGCGGCCCGTGGCGCGATCGAAGGCGCCGCCGATGGTCGTGAACGCGGGCACGAGCTTGCCGTTCTCGCGCCAGCCGCGCACCGTACCGACGGAGAGGCGAGGGGAGAAGGTCGCGTCCGGGTAGGACGTCATGCCGTAGATGTCGAAGCGCGCGCGCGCCACCAGCTCCGAGTTCTTGGTCAGCACGGCTTCGACCTCGTTTTCGAAGCGCGAACGCACCGCGCGCGCTTCGGGATCGATCGCCAGCGCCAGCAGGATCATGCGATCCTTGGAGGCGTTGATCGCTGCTTGCCCGCCTTGCCAGAGCCGCTTGCGCTCCTCCACCTTGTCGAGCGTCGAACCCTTGATCAGCGCGCTGGCCAGCTCCGCCGGCGACGACTTGCCCAGCACCTTCTTCACGAAGGGGTGATCCACCCCGAGCCGCTCGCGCAGAGCGACCAGCCCGACAGTGAGCTTGGCGATCTCGAAAGACTGGTTCAGCGGGCGTTGCGCGAACAGCCGCTGCTCGACGCGCGGCAGGCGCGCATCGCTGTACTCCTCCAGCCGCTCCTCGTTCTTCTTGGGGCGCTCCGCGGCCCCGCGCACCAGCGTGCGTGCCCAGCTGAACAGCGGCGTCCGGGCCCATGCCGGGCGCCCGCCGCCGTCGACCCACTCCAGGTCGTCGGCCATGATGCGCGCCTTCTCCTGTGCCTCGGCGATGTTGTTCCAGGCTGAGCCGTACTTGGCCTTCCAGGTCGGGTTGGCGTTCACCCGCGCGCGCAGCGCCTGCTCGCGATCGACCAGGCGCTGAAAGAACGGCACCTCGACCAGCGCCTCGCGCTCACCGCGCAGCGCCTTCAGGCCATTCTCCACCCCGAACAGCTCCTCGGTCGCGAAGCGCTTGGCCTCGCCCCCGCGCTCGGCATACTCGGTGAGGAAGCCGCGATATTGCGACAGCGAGATCAGCTCGTCGGGCAGCGCATGATCGCGCAGATACTCCAGCTCCGCGATCGTGAGCAGACGCTCGGTGTTCCCGGGATTGCCCGAGACGAAGGTGAGATCGTTGGGCTTCAGCGGCGAGCTGGCCCAGGCGAGATGATCGGGCGTGGCGACGGGCTTGCCGTTCTCGTAAGCCCGCAAGAACGTGTAGTCGATGTCGAAGCGCGGGAAGTTGAAGTTGTCCGGGTCGCCGCCGAAGGCGGCCGCATCGACCTCGGGCGCGAACACCAGCCGCACATCCTCGTATTTCCGGTACTGGTACAGCTCGTACAAGCCACCGTGATACAGGCTCACGACCTCACACGTCAGCTGGGGCGTGGTGGCACATTCCTTCTCGATGCGCGCGCTCTCGGCCTTGAACGCCTGATGAAACGCCTCGCCCTCCAGGCCCTTCGTCGCTTGCTGCACGCGCGCCGTCACGTCCGTGATCTCGCCCAGCTGCTGGATCGAGTAACCGGGGCAAGTCCGCTCATCGGCTTGCGTCTTGGCGAAGAAACCGCGCTGCTCCAGGTCGCTCTTGGGCGTGGAGAGCCGAGACAGGCAATCCTGCGCGCAGTGATGATTCGTCAGCGTGAGCCCGTTGCCGGATACGAAGCTGCCGGAGCAACCCACGCTCAGCCGGATCGACGAGCGCCGCACGTGATTCACCCAGGCGTCGCTGGCATCGAAGTCGTAGCGCTTCTTCAACATCGCCTTGGGCAGATGATTGAAGGGCCACATCCCCTCTTCCGCGTGCGCGGGAGAGCTGAGCTCCAGCAGCCCCAGCACGCCGAGCAACCTTCCGACACCCCATCCCAGCCTCGACATCCGTGTCATGGCCGCAGGCTAGTGCGTCAATGTGGGCGAATCGAGAACCATCGCGGCGCGGGAGGGCAACGGCCGTGGGGTTCAGGGGCGTTGTCAGCGTGAAACGCCCCACGCGATCGGGGAAATCCAATTGCGGAAGCGGCGCTGGCCGTGCGACAGCTCGTGGGCCGACTTGGAGGCAGAGCTGATGTACCGGTTTCGAACCTGCATTTTTACACTCGGTAGCGTGGCGTGGCTGGCTTGCAGCGCGGGGCAGGGGCAAGACGACGAGAACACCCTGCCCGCCTTCGGGGGCAACTCGGGTCCCGCGACCTCTACCGTTCCGAACACGCCGGGGTCCAATCAGAATCCTGCCGCCAATACGTCGACGGGCAGCGCGACTCCGGGTAGCAGCACTGGCACCCAGGTTGGGGGCGCACCCAGCGGCTCTCAGAACAACGAGATGCAGCCCGGTAATGCAGCGATCGCGGCTGTGACGCCGAACAGCGGCTCCGGAATGGGCAGCGCTGGCAGCGCTGGCGCGAGCAGCATGACTGGGGCCATGGCGGGCATGAATGCGGCGGGGGCAGGTGGTGCCGGCAATGCGCCGGCGACCGGGGCTGCGGGGGGAGCTCAGATGCCGCCGGCTCAGCCGGGCATGATGCCTCCTCCCGCGATGATGCCGCCGGCGACCCCGCCACCCACGGCGCCGGTCAACTGCGGCAGCCAGTTCCTGTGCGAGGACTTTGAGGGTGTGGCGGCGGGGGCTTCGCCCAATGCGGCCGTCTGGACGCTATTTGACAGCTATTCGCAGCGTGCGACCAGCCCCAATGTGCAGGTCAGCACCCAGCTGGCACACGGCGGTCGGCAAGCGTTGCACGTGGTCGCGTCCGGCGGACGCAGCGGCATCGTGGCTACTCTGCCGCAGAGTTCGTATTTCATGCGCGCGTGGCTGAACATCGAAGCTGCGCCGGTCGGGCCTGTGTTCATCGGGCTCGGTACGGATCAGAACTCCGAGATCCGTCTGCGTATACAAGGCAGGTCCGCGGCGACGATCAATACGTTCGGGCAAGGAACCGATGCTGTTCATCCAGATGCGAACTCAGGCAATTGTCCCGAATGCATCACGCTGACACCGAATCGCTGGTTCTGCGCGGAGTTCTCCATAGACAATGCAGGTCAGAACGCCACGCTCTGGATCGATGGCGTCGAGGCAGCGAGCATCGTGAATGGAGATAAGGGATGGCCCGCGCAGCCCGCCCAGCCGAAGTTATTCGTGGGGAGCATGGGCCTCCAGGGCGGCATGACCGGCGTCTACGTCGACGACGTGGCAGCAGGCCCCACCCGCATCGGCTGCAACTGAGCTCCCGCAACTGATCCCGCAACGGATCCCCCCTCCAGAAACCCCGTTCGCAGTATAGGTCCCCAAGTGGCGGATCGCGCGATGCTGGTGATCGAGGGCCTGGGCAAGCGCTACGGTGACTTCAGCGCGGTCCGAGACTTGAGCTTGGAGGTGCAGGAGGGCGAGATGTTCGCCCTCCTGGGCCCCAACGGCGCCGGCAAGACGACCACGCTGCGCATCCTGATGGGCTTTCTGAAGGCCACGGCGGGGCGGGCGCGCATCGCGGGGCTCGATTGCTTCGAGCAGCGGGTGGAGCTGAAGCACATCGTCGGCTATCTGCCGGATGATCCGAGCTTCTACGACTATCTGCGCGGGCGCGAGATCATCGAGTTCTCGGGTTCGATGCACGGTTTGCCGCGCGAGTTGATCCTGGCTCGTTCGCAGCCGCTCGTCGAGCGGCTGGAGCTGGGCGATGCATTGAGCGATTACGCCGTGAACTATTCGCGCGGCATGAAGAAGAAGTTGGCGCTGGTCTGTGCCCTGCTGCACGAGCCGCGGCTGTTGATCCTGGATGAGCCGAGCAGCGGGCTCGATCCGCTGGCGACGCGCGGCTTGAACGCGCTGCTGCTCGACTGGCAGCAGCGGGGCACGACCATCCTGCTCAGCTCGCATCTGCTGGATCAGGTGGAGCGCTTGTGCGGGCGCATGGCGATCCTCGCGCAGGGTAGCATCGCGGCGGTCGGTACGCTGGAGGAGCTGCGGCGCGAGCGGGGCGCGAATCAGAGCCTGGAGGAGATCTTCTTCGCGGTCGCAGCGCCCGATCGCAGCTCGGGGCCCTCGTGAGCGAGGTGCGCCCGCACGCGCCTTCGACGTGGCGGGTGGTCTGGCTGATCGGCAAGTTCTCCTGGACGCGGCTGACCAATCGCTGGGCGCGCCGGCGCCGCGCCAAGCCCGCTGAGCGGGGCGCGACCGCGCGCAAGCCCACCGCCGGGCGGCTGGTGCTCGCGTTCGCGAGCGTGCTGTTCGCGCTGCAGGCGGTGATGGGCTCCACGGTGTTGATCCAGCGTCTGGCAGCCACGGCCGAGCAGCGCGCGGAGGCCGAGCGTGTGGTGCTGAACGAGGCTTCGTGGTGGCTGATCGCCGCGGCGCCGGAAGGGGAGCGCGAGCAGAGGTTCGCTCAGCTGGTCCGCAACGAGACCTTGCCCATCATCGACTCGACGGAGCGGGAGGAGCGCAGCGCGCTGCTCTGGCGCACGTTCCGCGCGCGTGGGCTGGACGGGTTCCGCGAGAGCCGGCTGCCCGCCGTGCCGCTCTGGCCGAGTCGACAGATCTGGTTCTCGGGCGACGATCCTCTGTTGCTGCTGCGGCCGCTGGCGCTGGTGGCCTTTCTGCTGGTACTGGCGCAGTCGCTGCAGCATGTGGCCGGCTCCGATGACGATCTGTCGCGCGTCAGCGCGAGCCTGGAGTGGCTGTTCACGTTCCCGGTGCCCGGGCGCGCGCTGTTTCTGGCGCGTGCCTGCTCGGCTCTGTTCACGGGGCAGCTGGTGTGGCCGCTGCTCTTCCCGTTCTACACGGTGGCCTTCGTGTGCGCCGGGCTCGGTGTGGCCAGCGTGCCTTTGGCGGTGGGCGCCGCCGCCTATCAGGCTCTCCTCTCCGGTGGGCTCCGTGTGCTGCTCGAGACGACGCTGCGCCGCTATCTATCGCTGCGCTGGGTAGCGCGCGTGCAGGCAGCGCTGCTGTCGCTGAGCGTGGTGGCGATGCTGGGCAGTATCGCCACCGCCTATTCGCGGCACGTCGGCTGGACCTTCGACTGGACCCTGCACCTGCCGGTCTGGGCGTTCCTGCTGCCGCCCTCTCTGCCGTTGTGGCTCACCGTGGGCGGGCCGCGTGCGGCCGCCGCAGCCGCGGGTGCGCTCGCGTTTGCGGGGCTCTGGCTCGCGTTGTGCGTGGGGACGGCGGAGCGCATGGTGCGCGCCGGCATCACCAGTGGCGGCGGCCCTCAGCTCGCGCGCCGCGGCGCGCTGGAGCCCGCGGCTCGGGGTCACCGTCCGTGGGCTGGCGTGGCCTACAAGGAGCTGTGCGCCATCTTCCGGGACGCGCGCTTGCGCGCCCAGACCTTCTTCACGCCCGTGCTGGTGTTCGGCATGCAGCTCTGGCTCAATCCGCAGTTGCTCGGCGACATCACCGGGGGGCCGCGGCACGTCGCCACGGCAGCGTTCGCCGTCGCGAGCTTCACGCTGGCCACGGGCGCCTGCACGTCGCTGGCGATGGAGGGGGCGTCGCTCTGGATGCTGTACACGGCGCCGCAGCGGCTCGAGAGCCTCTTGTTTCAGAAGCTGCGGGTCTGGATCGGGATCGCCTACCTGTTCGCTGGTGTGGTGCTGGTGCTGGCCTGGTCGCGCGCGCCGCATCTGCTCCTGCCGAGCTTGCCCTACGTGGCCCTGACTCTGCTCGGCATCTTCTTGTATGCCGTGATCGCGCTCGGGATCGGCAGCCTGGGTACCGATCCGCTGGAGCCCGAGCCGCGGCGCCGTGTGCGTGTGGGCAGCGTGTACTTGTTCATGCTGCTCAGCAGCTTGTTTGCGTATTCGATCTACGCGCCGTCGCTCTGGACCAAGCTGGTGCAGGTGGTGCTCTCCGCGCTGCTCGCGTTCGCGCTCTGGCAGAAGCTGCGCGACCACCTGCCGTACCTGCTCGACCCGACGGAGGCGCCGCCCCCGCAGATCGGGGTGTCGGACGGGATCATCGCCGCGCTCGGGTTCTTCGTGTTGCAGGGGGTGTTCGCGTTCTGGTTCAATGACAGCGGCTCGGAAGGGCGCACGCTGCTGCTCGCTTTCGTGTCGGCGGGCATCAGCGTGACGTCGTTCGCGCTGTTCGCGCTCCATCGCAGCGGCGTGCCGCGCGTGCTGCGCGCCGTGGGGCTGGTGCCCGCGCGCGAAGCGCGGCAGAGTCGCTGGCGGCAGCTCGGGCTGGGGCTCGGCGCGGGGCTCGCCGCAGGAGCGGTGGCGCTCGCCTACGGGCTGGCGTTGCATCGCGTGAGCTGGCTGCGCGACTGGGCGGAGAGCGAGTCGACGGTGCTGCCCGATTTCGATTCGGGCAGTGTGCCGGGCTGGTTCGTAGCCCTGGGCGTGTTCGCGGCGCCGCTGTTCGAGGAGTTCATCTTCCGCGGCATCCTGTATCGCGGGCTGCGGCGTTCGCTGGACGCGCGGCGCGCGGTGCTCGCCAGCGCGCTGGTTTTTGCTCTGGTGCATCCGGTGGTCGCTGCAGCGCCCGTGTTCGTGATGGCGCTGCTCGCGGCAGCGGCGTACGAGCGCACCGGCTGGCTGGCGACGCCGATCGTCGCGCACATGAGCTACAACGCGCTCGTGCTCGGGAGCGCGGCCCTGTTCTGACGCGTCTACCAGCGCCCCTGCCACCGGAGCATCGGAGACGAACCCGCCTGCAAGCGCAACGGCACGCTGGCTGCCTCGCCATCCGAGCCGCCGCTGGCCAGCCAATCCCACACGCCGGCTCCGACCGCGAGCGCGCCCGCGCTGGCCAGCAGCACGGTGACGGCGTCGACGCTGTGGATCGAGCTCAAGCGCTGGTTGGAGGCGTTGGCCCGCTGCCAGAGCGCCAGATCCTGCGTGAGCTGCTCGCGATAGCCCGGCGTGGAGGCGAGCGCATCGTGCTCGGTGGTCCACGCGTCGTGCCGCGCGTCATTCCACAGGTAGACGGCCGTCGCAGCACCCAGCAGGGCGACGCCGGTTCCAGCGAGCACCAGCGGCCGCAGTGAAGCTGGTTTGCCGGCGGTCTCAGCGGCTGGAGGGGAGGGCGGCGCGATGCTGGTTTCCGTGCGCGGGGGCTGGATCGCGGAGTCCGCCGGGCTTGGCGCGGTGGGGACGAGCTCCGCAGCGGCTGGCGTGTGGCCCGGCGGCTCTGGCGCCGGCTCGCCACCAAGAGGCGCCGGCTCGCTCGCGTGCTCTTCAGCGGGCAGGGTGGCGCGCAGCTCGTCGAGCTGCTTCTGCACTGCCCGGCGCTGTTCTTCCTGAATGTCGCCAGCTCCCGTTTCCAGGAAGCGCTCCAGTGTGGCGACGGCGCTGGCGTTGTCGCCCAGGCGCACTTCGCACTGGGCGATGTTGTACAGCACGCTCGGATGAGGCTGCAGCTCGTAAGCGCTGCGAAACACCGCCCGCGCGGAGTCGAAGCGGCCCTCGTTGGCGAGTCGCACCCCCTCGTCGAACAACTCGCGCGCGCGCTGGGCCACGCGATCGCTGGAAGCCGGCGCGTCCGACGGCGCCGCATTCGGCGCTGGCACTGGGCTGGGCGCGCGAACGTCCGCGGCGCGGGCTCCCGCAGTGAACAAGGCGCAGGCGAGGACGCCGATCAGTGCCCCGCTCCAGCGAAAGCAGACCGCCATCAGGGCTCCTGATACGGATTTGCGGTCACGAAGGGCAGTGCCCCGGCGGGGGCAGCCGGCTCGCTGCGCGGGTGAGCCACCGCGCTCCGTGCGGGCCCCGGCACGGCCCGCGGCTTCAGTGGCGCCGCAGCGGGGGGCGAAGCGCTCGCGGGCGAGTGCGCCGGCGTCGGCACCGCACCCCTCTCATCACTGCGCAGAGCGCGGATCTCCGTCAGCTCCGTCACCGGCGCGGCCTCGCCGGGTGTACGGACGGGCGCAGCCACGGCCGCCGTGCTGGAGGCCGAAGATCGGGCAGCCCAGCGTGCGCCGAGCCCAAATCCGCCGAGCCCAAATCCCAGCAGCGCCAGCGCGGCGGCCCCGATCGCCTTGCCCGGGACCCCAACTCTCGGCCCTGCGGAAGAAGGCCGCGCAGAGCGCTCGCTCTGCGGCGCGAGCCCCTCCGGGCCATCCTTCCGCGGCAGCTCCGCCAGGGCGGCGAGCAACTCCGTGGCATTCGCATAGCGCAGGGCCGCGTCTTTCTGCAGGCAGCGCTCGACCACGGCGGCCAGCGCGGGCGGGCAGCTCGGCAGCGCCTGTCGCAACGGCACGTGCGGACGCGTGAGCACCTGGAACAGCACCTCGTTGTACGATGTCCCCTCGTACACGCGCTGCGCGGTCAGCATCTCATACAGGATGGCGCCCAGCGCGTAGACGTCGGCGCGAGCGTCGATGTCGCGCGCGCCGCGCGCCTGCTCCGGCGCCATGTAGTGGGCCGTGCCCAGCTCGGCACCGGTGGGCGTGAGCTGAGCGTCCAGCTCCAGCGAGCGCGCCACGCCGAAATCGAGGATCTTCAACCAGGGGCGGCCGTCGCTGTGCTCGGTCAGCATCAGGTTGTCCGGCTTGAGATCGCGATGCACCACGTCCTCGGCATGCGCGCGTGCCATCGCGCGGCACGCCTGCCCCATCAGCTCCAGGCACAGCTCGACCGGCAGCGGCCCCGAGCGGCGCAGGCGCTCGCGCACCGTGTGCCCCTCCAGGTACTCCATCACGAAGTAGGGCATGCGCTCGTCGAACCAGCCGAAGTCGAAGACCGCCGTGATGTGCTCGTGCTCCAGCCGCGCGAGCAAGCGCGCCTCGCGCTCGAAGCGCGACGCGGCCCGAGCCCCGCCTGCCAGCTCCGCGCGCAGGAACTTGATCGCGCAGCGCCGGCCGACGCTCTCGCTCTCCGCCTCGAACACCGTGCCCATCCCGCCGGCGCCGATCACACGCACGAGCCGGTAGCGCTCGCCCACCAGCGCTCCCACGCTCGGCAACAGCCCGCCGCCGTGAACCGCCGATGTCTCCCCGCCGGTGCGGGTGACTTCGGACCCAGGAATGAAGGGAGCAGCCATCGCTACGACCAGCGCTCGGGTGCTTGCGCGGCAGCCTCCAGCAGGCGACGCGCTCGATGGCGTGGAATGCCCGCGATGCGGGCCGCTTCCGTCACGTTGCCGCTGCACTCGCGCAGCGCCTGCTCGAGCTTGCCGAACTCGGCCGCGTGCCGGCTGAGCCAGAGCTGGCGGCGCGAGCTGGGTAGCGAGGGCCGCTGCGGCGTGGCCGGTGCCGGAGCGGGGCCTGCCTCGCCCTCGCGGATGCGCTGCGGCAAGTCGCCGAGCCCAAATCGCTCCTTGCGCGCGACACTGAGCATGCGCGCGAGCTGAATCAACTCGCGCACGTTGTACGGCCAGGAGTAGGCGCACAGCCGTTCGGCGCACGCGCTGTCTAACTGCGGGGTCGCGCCGAGCAGCGGGCGCATCGCTTCGCCGAGCAAGCGCAGCACCTCCTGACGCCGCTGGCGCAGCGGTGGGCGCGCCACCACGGCCCCCGGCAGGCGCGCGGGGCGGTCGGCGCGGCCCTCGCCCATCGGCACCCGCCCAGAG
>JAICTU010000039.1 GCA_025936205.1 Polyangiaceae bacterium
AGATCCTGAACGCCGACGTGGCAGCTGCTTTCGACGATCTGCCGCACGCCTGAGCACGAAACTCAAAAGGCGCCGCGGTGAGCGGCGCCTCTCAGGGTTACAGGGTTACAGGGTTACAGGGCGGGCGGGACGGCCGGGGGACCGAGCCGCTGCTCAGCGCAAGCTGTAGCGCGCGGAGATGATGCCCGAGAAGTACATGTCGTTCGCGCCACCAGCGACCGGACGGCGCGCGGTGCTCGTGACGTTGGGAGCATCCGGGATGTTTACCGCGAAATCCTCGAGCTTCGAGTTCATCGTGTAGAAATAATTCCGGAAATCCATGCCCAGGGTGATCGTGAAACGCTCGCTCACCGCGTAGCCGGCGGTGACACCGAAGTCCACGCCGCCCACGTCCGAACGCGGGAACCAGCGATCGTTCTGAATCTCGCCCGGGTCGCTGCCCGCGCTGTTGATGACGCGCAGACCGATGTCGCCATTCAGGAAGTACGACTTCATCTGGTAGGTGAAATCCGCGCCCAGGCGCAGGTACTGATAGTCGACGTTGGGGACCAGCTTGGCCCGGGTGCCTGCGGCGTTGGTCGGATCCGACTCCGTGCCACCGTCGTTGATCTCGAACTGCTGAGCGCCGTAGAGCGCGCTGAAGCCGAGCTCGTGCTCTGCGATCGGCAGGCGCACGCGCAGGCCCACATCGTACGAGGTGAGCGCGGTATCCAGATCGCCGCCGGGCGGCAGCGTGGTGCCGGGGCTGTTCGCCGCTTGTGTCTTGCCGCCCAGGCTGCGCTCGAAATCACCGACCAGACCGATATTGGCGATGAACTCCTTGGTGAACAGGGCCGCCGGATACAACGCCGCGCCGATGCGCACCGTCGCCATGCCGCCGTTCTGATCGCGAGTCTGCAACACGCCGGGCAAGTTGACCGGGTTGTTGGCGGTGAAGCTGCGGAACGTGAAGCCTCCACCGGCGTCCAGCTCCAGCGGCTTGGGCCGCGGCTTTTCGTCCTCGGTGGGCGTCAGGTTATCCTCGGGCTTGGGCGCCTCGGGGGGCGGCTCCGCCGTCGGCTGTGCACCTTTGAGCGCCTTCTCCAGGGTGGGGATCAGCTCTTCATCGATCTTGGTGAGGAGGCCCGGGAACCAGCTGGCCTTGAACTCGCCGCCGCCGACCTCTTTGCCGTCCGAGCCCTGACGCACGGTCAGCTTCAGGGTCCAGCCGCTGTTGTCGTTGGTCGCGGTGCCCTGGATGAAGGCCTGGATGTTGAGGCGAGCTGCGACCGCCGCGTAGTCCGCGTCGGTCTCCATCGCGGTCGGTCCCTCGAAGCCGGCAGGCACCAGGTCCGCGCCCTGCTCCTCGAGCACCTTGACCACGCGGTCGTTGAGGACCTTGCCCTTGGGGCCGTCAAACGGGCGCACCATCATGTTGGGTGCACCCTCTTCCGTCACGGCGGCGCGCGCCGGCGCGACCATCAGCAGCAGCAACAGCACGCCGAACAAGACCTGAAACAAGGAACGCTGCCGGGCGGCAGCAGAAACACTCTGCCGGGGGGCAGCTGAACTCTGCCGAAGGGCAGTAGGAACAAGGCCGTTGGTGATCATCAGGTACCTCCGCAAAGCGGTGTGAACAGGAGCTCGGCGGTCATTCGAGTGAACCGATCCAGTCCTCGAGACAATCCAACTCGTCGTCGGTGAGTTGTTGCGTGCTAGCACCGAGAGGCATGCGCCCGCCGCACGAAGCGGTGGCCGTGATCTTCTTGACCACGAGGCTGGCAGCCGGATTCGCCGGGTCGAAAATGGGAGCATTGTCCTGGGCCTTGCACGTGCTGGACTGCTGATCGGCAAAACCCTTGGCGGTCGTCGCGTCGAGAGCGAAGTTGCTCAGGCCGCCTGCCGTCGCGCCACCATGGCACGACCCGCCACCACACTTGCTGGATAGAAGAGCAAAGCCATCGCATGCGGAGCTGCTCGAGCCCCCGCCGGTGCCTCCCACCGTGGCGCCGCCCGCCGCGCCCGCCATGGCCCCGCCGCCAGCGCCCGTCGCGGAACCGCCGCTGCCGCTCGCGCTGGAGCCGCCCACACCTGAACCGCCACCCGCGCCGCTGCCATTACCACCTGTGCCGCTGCCAGCGCCCTGGCCGCCACCGTACTGGGCCGCAAGCTGATCGCGAAACTCCGCATCCGTTTCTGGAGTGTCCGTCCCGGCACAGGCCGCAACGAGCCCCACCGCTGCCAACCCCAGAGCCGCCGTCAGGGTCATGCCGACTTGCCCGGGGCGCGGGGTGGCCCCGCAGAACCAGCTACCCAGCGCGCGAATCGTCTTGTCTTGCATCATTTCCTTACCGGGTCCTCGCCTCGCCCGCGGGGGTGAGGAGCAGCATGCCTGGGGCGCGGGGGGAGCCCGCAGAACACGTGCGGGGGCGCGCCCGCAGAAACACGCGCGGGCTCGCAGCCCGCTAACCTCGGCGCCGGGGTATCTTTCACAGTCTTCTGGACCCGTCAACGAGGTATGATTTTGAGCTGGGGTTGCAATGCACGAAGACGAGCGTCGCATGCGAGAGCGCGCGTCAGCTGCACACCCGCCGCAGCACAAAACGTGACGCGGCTCGACCGATCGAAACAACCAAGAGAGGCATCGTGCTATCGCGAGCCCGGAGCACCGAACCGACGCGGCACACCAATTCTGCGTTGCGTCGAATCGACACTCTAATATATGTGCGCTGCGCGTGCCCGCCGGGGCTTTTGCGCAGGTCACCCGCCGTGCGCTTTCTGTCTTCGGCAGAGTTTTTTAACGCTGACCGCTGGACTTCTCCATCACCCGTGAGGCTGTCTCCTGCACGGGAACAACCCGCGAGGCTGTTACCCCCGAGGATACGACGGCGGTAGCGGAGGCGGCACGGTGCGGCGGCGGCCAGGTAGCGGATCTGCCGGCAAATTCGGCAGCGGAGGCGCCGACCCGGGGTAACCCGGCACAGCGCCCAGCATCGGAGGCGGAGGCCGTTGTGTGGCCACTCGTGGGGCAGCCGATGCTGACGGGTAATAGCCCTCAGGCGGAAGGCTGGGGAATGCCTCTGGAGGCAAGCTCCCAGGTGGAACGCTCCCTCCTGGATAGCTGCCGGGCGAGTAGCTGCTCGGAGGGAAGCTGAGCGGAGCGGAAGAGCGGCTGTGGCCGCTCGTGGGAAAACGCCCCGTTTCTTTCCGGCGCTGCTCTTCGAACAGCAGGATCTTGATCAGCGCTTCGATCTTGGCGCCCTGGATCACCGGATCCGAGGTGTCGACGGACGAGTCCATCAGCTCGATCAGCCCGAGCAGCGCAGCGCGCAGATGGTTCTCGTTCGCGAACGTCTGGCGGATCACCGACTTTCTCTGGATGTCGTCGGTCGCGCTGGGCAACAGCGCGTACATGGCGTCGATCGAGCGCAACACGGCCGTGGGCAGCGCCGGATGATTCGGCGGCAAACGCCCGATCGCACGCAGGTGCTCGATCACACGCTGGCGTTGCCGCTCGTTCGAGTCGCCCGCGCCCAAACCACCCTCGGAGCGAGAGGGGTCGAAGGGCGGCGCCGAGCTCGCGGGGCGCGGCGAGCTGGGCTGAGACGGCGGCGCGGGCTCGTACACCGGGCTCTCGAACGTACTCGTGCTCGGCTCTGCATACTGGGGATCAGTATAGGGCTGGGGTTGAGCGTACTGGGGCTCGGCGAACGGTACGTCGGGACGCGGGTTGTCCGCACGGTACGCAACCGGCAACGGGTGATTGAAGTCGTCGGTCAGCTCGCCGGGGCCGGCAGCGCCCAGCTCGGGAGGAAAGCCCGAGCGCGGAACTTCGCCCCGTGAAGGCGGCGGCGGCAGCAGACTGCCGTCGTGCGGGACTCGCGACGGCTCCCGGAACATCGCCACCGGCGGCGGCGCCGCGGTGCGCACGTCGTCGTTGGCCAGGCTGTGCGTGCGCGGGGACGACGGGGGGTACTCCACTTCGGGCGGACCAAAGTGCGCCGCCGGCGGCAACGCCGTCACCACGTGGTCGCTGGAGACGTTCCGCGCAAACTCGGGCGGCAACGCCGGCGGAGCCGATGGGCGGTTGGGCCAGCGCCGACCTCCGGAACTGCGCCGTTCGGTCTGGGTGGCACGGCGCTCCTCGCGCGACAGATCGGTGAAGCCGCTGGGGATCGCCAGCCGGCGCAGCACCACCTCGTTCCAGATGTGATCGAGCGGCACCGAGCGCACCAGCTTCTCCAGCGGTAACACCTCGAGCAGCACCTTCTCGTTCAGACCGATGCCCTCGCGCCCCTTCACCAGGGCGAAGCGCACCACCGCCCGCAGCTCGTGGGGGGACAGCGAATCCGCCACGGCGTCGTAAGTGACGCCGTCCATCACATCGCGCAGGCTGATCAACCGCTCCGACAGGGCCTGCGTGAGCGTGAACGTCATGCGCTCCACGGCGCCCCGACGCTGCTCCTCGCCCGCTTCCGCGTCGAGCAGCCAGAACTGATCCTCGGCCAGAAAATCCCAGATGCGGTGCGGATCGAGGTAGCGCACCCGGTCCTCTGGTGAAAACACGCCGAGCAGCTGCAGGCTGTTGGTGGTGCCTTCCTCCAGCGCGATGCGCAGATCTTCGGCGGCCAGGGCCGGCGATTTGCGCCGCAGGATCTCTTCGTAGATGCCGGTCGCTGCCGCGAGCAGCTTGACCCGCAGCTCGGGCGCGCTCTTGAGCGCCCCCATGATCGCGTTCGCCGGGAAGTAGCGGACGAAATCGTCGGGCGTACGCCAGCCTTCGCGGAAGGCGTAGTCCATCAGCTGCGACAGGTAGCGCTTGCCCGCTGCAGTCGGGCTCGAGGCTGCCGGAGGCAGCGGGGTCTTCAACTCTTGAGTCATCGCTGGCGGGACGCGGGGTTGCTGTACTCCGCGGAAGGGCGCAGCTCCGGGGGAGGAGCTCGACAGGGCCGCGAAACACCGCCCTGACGCCTCAAAGGATGTGACGGCTCCTCATAAAAAAGCAAGGCTGCCGCGTACTTCTCCATGCTTCCGCCGATGGCGGCCCCTTTTGCAGAACCTTTGCGATGCGCCGGGCTGCCCCTACCAGGTGCTGTCATGAGTCAATTCGGGCCGCTCTCGTTTCTGCCCGGAGCGAGGGGGTCCCATCGAGCCCTGGCTCCGAGGCCGCCCGCGAAGCAGGTGGTTCAATCAGTGCGAGCGGTGAAGGTTCTTGGGCGCGCCTCGAAAAAACTGTTAGCGTGCTCAGGCCTGGCCATTCCGTTCCGGTTTGGGGCGGTGGGAGCCGGTCCCTCCCGCGGGGGTGGCCCCCCAGGTCGGATTTCCGTTCAAGGGTGCCTTTGTGACTCAGACGGTGAGCCGTCCTAAATTGAGAGAACATCGCTCGCGTACCGACGCAGGAATGCTGCCCTCAACTTCAGCGGAAACACCCCGCACCCCGTGCACCGGCCTCTCGGATGCAACTCTGTCGACAACCGTGTCGAGCCCACACCCCCGGCGTGTAGCGGCGGTCTGGCGTTGCCTCGGGCTGGTGTTTGCTTGCGGGATGTGGGCCTGCGGCCCCGGTTTCTTCGCGCAGGAGCAGGTGCAGCAACCGAACCAGGTGCGCGTCGCGCCGGAAGAGCCGGTGGTGTTCGCGCCCGAGCCGGGGGACGCCGGGCAGGGTTGCAGCCCAAAGGGTTGTCTGCGGGCGCCCCCGGTGGCGCCGGTGGCGTCGATGGCACAGGGCGCTGCGACCCCCGCCGCCCCGCGCAAGATCGCGAAGCCGCCTGCGGTGGTGTCGCGTCCTTTGCGCGGCAAGGGCAAAGAGGAAATCGAGCGTCTGGTAAAGACCGATCTGGCCAGTCTGGGCTCGATGACGTTCGGTAGCGCGACGCGTGGCGGGTTGCTGAACGGCGTGCGCCTGCCCGAGGACGACCGCTGGAAGATGGTGGACCCGGTCAACAACTGGGGTACGGCCGAGACCGTCAACTACCTGGTGACGGCGATCGACGCCGTGCACGAGCAGTATCCCGGCTCCCACGCCCTTTACATCGGCGATCTCAGCGCCCCGCGCGGGGGCTACCTCAGGCCCCACATCAGCCATCAGTCGGGTCGTGACGTCGACGTCGGCTACTTCTATCTGGGCGACCCGAGCTGGTACGAGCGGGCCACGCCCACGAACCTGGATCGAGCCCGCACCTGGGCGCTCGTGCGGGCGCTGATCACGCACACGGACGTGCACTACATCTTCATCGATCGGCGCGTGCAGGCCTGGCTGCGACAGTATGCGGAGTCGATCGGCGAGGACAACGACTGGCTGGAGAGCGTGTTTCACGGCTCCAACAGCCAGCCCCCGATCATCCTGCACGAGCCCGGCCACGCCACGCACCTGCACGTGCGCTTTTACAATCCGATCGCCGAGGAAACAGCGCGTCGCTGCTACCCCGCCCTGCTCGCTCAGCACAAGCTGCTGCCGAGCAGGTACAGCGTCCCCTACAAGGCCAAGGCCGGCGATACGTTGATCGGCCTGGCCAAGCGCTACGGCACGACCGTCACCGCGCTGATGCAGGCGAATGGTCTGAAAAAGAAGGCGCTGCGGGCGGATAAGACCTATCAGATCCCGCGCGAAGGGCCTGCAGGGCCCTCCGAGCCGACGTCGATCCCGCCGCGGCGGCTGCCACCGGCTCGCCCGCCGACCGGCGCCGTTGCCTCCCGCTGAGAGGGTCTGACGCGGGAAGAGGGCTCGTAGAGCCTGGGCACCCGGGGGCGTTTGCTCCACGAGAAGGTCGACTCCGAGCAGCTGCCGCTCACGGTGGGTAGCCGAGCGGGTACCCGCGGTGGTAGACGGGCTGCCCGATGCCCCGACGGAATGATATCCACAAAATCCTGCTGATCGGCTCCGGCCCCATCGTGATCGGCCAAGCCTGCGAGTTCGATTACGCGGGAACCCAGGGCGCGAAAGCGCTGACGGCTCTCGGATATCAGGTGGTGCTGGTCAACTCGAATCCGGCCACCATCATGACGGACCCGGACCTGGTCTACCGGACGTACGTCGAGCCCATCAATCGTGCCGCTCTGACTGCGATCATCGAGCGTGAGCGGCCGGATGCGTTGCTCCCGACCCTCGGCGGTCAAACGGCCCTGAACGCCGCCTTGGACCTGCATGCGGCGGGCGTGCTCGAGCAGTACGGAGTGAAGCTGCTCGGCGCGGACGTGAACGCGATCCGCAAGGCGGAAGATCGGCAGCTGTTCAAGGATGCCATGACGCGCGCGGGCCTCGAGTCCGCCCGCTCGGGGCATGCCCACTCGCTCGCCGAGGCGCGCGAGATCGTCAAGATGACCGGCTTCCCCGCGATCTTGCGCCCGAGCTTCACACTGGGCGGCGCCGGCGGCGCGGTGGTGGAGGATCCTGCCGAATTCGACGAGAAGGTGAACTGGGCGCTGGATCAATCGCCCACGCACGAGGTGCTGGTCGAAGAGAGCCTGCTCGGCTGGAAAGAGTACGAGCTGGAGGTGATCCGCGACTGCAAGGACAACTTCATTGTCGTCTGCTCGATCGAGAACATCGACCCGATGGGCGTGCACACGGGCGACTCCGTGACGGTGGCGCCCGCGATGACGCTGACCGATCGCGAGTACCAGCGCTTGCGCGACGCCGCGCGCGCGGTGATGCACGAGATCGGCGTGGAGACGGGCGGCTCCAACGTGCAGTTCGCCGTCAATCCGGCCGACGGCCGCGTGATCGTGATCGAGATGAACCCGCGCGTGTCTCGCTCCAGCGCGCTGGCGTCCAAGGCCACGGGCTACCCGATCGCAAAGATCGCCGCCAAGCTCGCGGTGGGCTTCAGCCTCGACGAGCTCGAGAACGACATCACCGGCACCAGCGCCGCCTTCGAGCCGACGCTCGACTACGTGGTGGTGAAGTGGCCCCGCTTCGCGTTCGAGAAGTTCCCCGGCGCCGACGTGCGCCTCGGCACGCAGATGAAGAGCGTGGGCGAGGCCATGAGCATCGGTCGCTGTTTCGCCGAGGCGCTGCAGAAGGCCGCGCGCTCGCTGGAGACGGGCAAGCTGGGCTTCGAAAGCCTGCTCGATCGCGTCGACTACCGGCGTCTGAAGACCGTGCCGCAGACCGGCCGCAATCTGAAGACCGAGGCTCCACCGGAGGTGCGGGTCGAGCCGCCGCTGCCGCCCGCGGACAAGAACGAGATTCGCGAGGCCCTCGCCGGCCTGATCGGCACCGCCACCGCCGAGCGCCTGTTCCACGTGGGAGACGCCCTGCGCATGGGCCTGAGCATCGAAGAGGTGCACCGCCTCACGCACATCGACCTGTGGTTCCTGCGCGAGATGCAGCGCATCGTGGAGCAGGAGAAGAAGCTGCAGCAGGCGCCGAAGCTCGACGCGGACCTGCTCTGGGAGAGCAAGCGCCTGGGCTTCGGTGACGCGCAGATCGCGCGCCTGCGCACCAACAGCGGCGACCCGATCAGCGAGATGGAGCTGCGCAAGATCCGCGTCGGCTTCCACAAGGTGCCGGTGTACGGCCGCGTCGATACCTGCGCGGCGGAGTTCGTGGCCCGCACCCCGTACCTGTACTCCACGTACGAGACGGAGACCGAGGCCGAGATCAGCGACCGGCGCAAGGTGATCATCCTCGGCGGCGGGCCCAACCGCATCGGTCAAGGCATCGAGTTCGACTACTGTTGCTGCCAGGCGGCCTTCGCCCTGCGCGCGATCGGGCTCGAGACGATCATGATCAACTGCAACCCGGAGACGGTGTCGACCGACTACGACACCTCTGACCGGTTGTACTTCGAGCCTCTGACGCTGGAAGACGTGCTCAACATCTGTGACGCCGAAGCCTCGCGCGGCGAGCTGCTGGGCGTGATTGTGCAGTTCGGTGGCCAGACGCCGCTCAAGCTGGCGGTAGCGCTGGAGCGCGCCGGCGTGAAGCTGCTGGGCACGCCCGCGGACGCGATCGATCGCGCAGAGGATCGCGAGCGCTTCGAGGGGCTGCTGAACAAGCTGGAGTTGTCGCGCCCGCGCGCCGGCATCGCGAAGAGCGTGGACGAGGCCGTCAACGTCGCGCGCAGCATCGGGCTGCCGGTGCTGGTCCGCCCCTCCTACGTGCTCGGCGGGCGCGCGATGATGATCTGTTACACGGAGACCGAGCTGCGCGCCTACGCGGCGCTGGCGATGCGCGCCGCGGAAGAGGCCGGCACCCAGACGCTGCTGATCGACGAGTTCCTGCGCAACGCCACCGAGGTGGACGTGGACTGCGTGTCCGATGGACGGCGCTGCGTGATCGGCGGCGTGATGCAGCACGTGGAAGAAGCGGGCGTGCACTCGGGCGACTCGACCAGCATCTTGCCCCCGGCCACGCTGGACGCCTTCGTGGTGGCCAAGATCGAAGAGATCACGCGCCGCATCGCCATCGAGCTCGGTGTCGTCGGGCTGATGAACGTGCAGTACGCGATCAAAGACCGCCAGGTGTTCATCCTGGAAGTGAATCCCCGCGCGTCGCGCACCGTGCCCTTCGTCTCCAAGACCACGGGCCAGCCGCTCGCGCAGATCGCCGCGCAGGTCATGGCCGGGCGCACGCTGGACGAGCTCGGCATCCAGGACGCCCCCCTGCCCGGCCACGTCTCGGTCAAGGAGAGCGTGTTCCCGTTCCAGAAGTTCCCGGGCGTCGACACCATCCTGGGCCCCGAGATGCGCTCCACGGGCGAGGTCATGGGCATCGCCGCCAGCGTGGCGGAGGCGTTCGGCAAGTCGCTGATGGCCGCCGGCTCGAGCTTGCCCAGCACCGGCCGCGTCTTCATCAGCGTGCAAGATGAGGACAAGCCGGTGGCCTGCCTGGTGGCGAAGCGCCTGCGCAACCTCGGCTTCAGCATCGTGGCCACGCGCGGCACCGCTCGAGCCATCGAGCGAGCGCGCATCCCCGTCACCGTGATCAGCAAAATGAACGAGGGCACGCCCCACGTGGTCGATGCACTCTCGCGCAACGAAATCCAGCTCGTGATCAACACCACGCAGGGCACCCAGGCCATCCGCGACAGCTACGCCATCCGGCGCAATGCGCTGATCGCAAATGTGCCTTACTTCACCACCCTGTCCGCTGCATTGGCGGTGGTGGATGCGCTCGAGGCGCAAGCGTTGATGGGAGGCGCTCCGCCCCGCGTGCGGAGCCTGCAGGAGTGGCACGCGCTCAGCGCGGCGAAGTGAGTTTTTGAGGGAGAGCGGGCGCTGACCCACAGCGCCCGGCCTCGAGCTCACCGGGAGTCAGCACGGGCTCGCTCGACCTCGGCGATCAGCTGATCCAGCTGCTCCAGGTCGTACGGCTTCGCGAGGTAGTGCTCGAACCGGGCTTCCCTCACGCGCAGCTGAAGCTCGTGCAGCGCTCGCCGCGCGTCAGTCTCCTCGGCCACCAAGGCGCGTGCGCGCAGCGCGAACTCCTGCTCGGCCCGCCGCCGTAGCTGGTCGGGCTCCAGGCAACCTCCGGCTTTGGGCCGCCGCTGGCGCTCAGCCGGAGAGGCCGCATGCGTCGAGCAACGCGTTCGAAAACGTCCGACGGCCCTGGGCGGTTCTGAGAAACGCGCGCCGCGCTTGCAACCAACGCTCGATCCGTGGCGCGCCATAGCCCCGCGCGAGATTGGCGGCCGTGAACGGGCCCTGCTGACCCCAATGATAGGTCGCCGGAATCTGCGCGGCCTCCAGAGCAGCGAAAATCTGCCGGTGTCCAGAGGCCGCCGTTGCTGAATCGATGCCGGGTATCTCCAGCGTACAGGTGGTCGGCGAGTGGCAGGTGAAGGCCAGCGTCGCGCTCGAGGAGCGTACGTAGCGGAGCGCTACCGGCGCGCCGAATACGTGCGCGTCCGTCACGCGAAAGATGGCGTCGAGCGTATCGCCGACGCGAGCCAGCGGTACGCCGATCTCCAGGCTGGTGCCGCCGTTCGAGGGCAGAGTATCGTCGAAGATCTGCCCCGGCAGCGCGTGGCGCAGTGGCAGGGGCGTGGGCCGGAAGGAGCCCTCGAGCTGACCTTGTAGCAAGCCGGGCACCAGTGCCGGCAGCGCGTCCGACAGAGTGCTGATGAGGTTGACGAGATCCGGGCTGCGCATCGTGGCGCCTTCGCCGACGGACAGCACGGGCAATGGCTCGTTCGCGCCGAGCGTCTTCTTGTAGTACGCGCGAACGAAGGCGCCGCCTTCACCTGCGCCGCGGCGATACGGATTCACGACCACCTCGAAGTGAAACGGACGGTCGTGCCTCGGCAGGTCGAGCCCGGTGGTGTCCAGCGTCTGAGCGGCGTGCGCGACGGCCGGGTAGTCATACCGGCGCACGAACTTTTCCAGCACGAAGACAGGTTCGGCCTCGAACAGCACGGCGTGGATCAGCCCGAAGCTGCCGAAGCCGACGACCGCAGCGTTGAACAGCTCGTCGTCACGCAGAGGCACGGCATTGCCGAGCCAGGCGGCAAACGCCGGCGTCGTCACCGGATCGGAGGCCCGCTGTACCCAGTAGTGGCGCCCCCCTTCCCCGACGATGTGCAGCCCCAGGATGAAGTCAGCGATCGAGCCCGCGTCGTGCGCGGACCCGTGCGTGCCCGTGGACATCGCCCCCACGATCGTCTGCCCATTGCTCGCTCCCTGCGTGGGCAGCGCCAGCCTGCGCTGTTCGAGGTGCGCGTCGAGCGTGCGGATCTGCGCGCCGCATTGCGCCAGCACGAGCCGGTCGCGGCGCGCGGCGTGTGCCGGCTCCACCATCGGGGCGGAGAATCCCAGGCTCCACTCCGAAAGCGCCGAGGTGTCCACCAGGAAGTCGTCGACGTAAGCAACGGAAGACAGCGACCAGCCCGAGCCGATCGCGCGCACGCGCCGGCCCTCGGACTCCGCTTGCTGCACGATGGAGCAGAGACCTGCGAGGCCTGGCTCGAACCACTTGTGCGCTCCGGGCGCCGCCGCCGTCCAGCGATTGCGCGGCTTGAACAACGTGCGCACGGAGCCACCTACTGACGAGGTGCGATGCCAATTTTGCCAGGAGGCGTGCTGCGTGGTCTCGATCACGGGTGTCGGCATGAACCATCTGCTCCCTGAACGCTCGAGAAGGACTCACGGCCGCGAAGGTCACGGCCGCGAAGGTCACGGCCGCGAAGGTCACGGCCCCGAATGCGGCCCGGTATCCGTCGCACACCAGGCGCTCACGCGCATCGGCACCACGATGCCGAGCGTCACGATGGTCAACAGCACGCTCGCGGCCGTGTACGAAACCTCGACCTGTCCGAGCCCGTGATCACAATACGGAATTTGCTCCGTGCAATGCCCCTCGGCGTCCTGCGCCTGGCAGCGCATCGGGCTCCACTCGTCCGCATGCCCTCCCCACCAGGATGACCAGCGCACCTCCTCATGAGGGCGATTCTCGATGGCCACGCGCTGGTAGTCCAGTCCCGGACCGCGCCCGCGATAGGTGTACGAATAACACCCGGAAAGCTCGAGTGTCAGCGTGCAAAGGGCAACGCGCCGCGCCAGCCGCTGCGCAGCGCCGAGCCACGCCCCGCGGATGGCTCCCCCCAGTCCTTCGAACCCCGACTGCTTCGGTATCAACGACATCACCATCGAATAGGACGCGATCGGGCGGCTCCTGTCGCACTCGAAGCGCGGCCACCACAGCTCGAACGGCCTCTGGGAGCCCGGGACTGCGCACGGACGCCGTCGCTTTCGGTGTGGGTAAAGGCGCGCATCAGGGATCGAGGGCTCCGCTACCGGCAAAGACTCAGAGTGATCCCGGCGCGTCCCGCGCGACTCGGACTCAGCCCTTGGCCTTCAGCGCATCGCGAATCTCGGTCAGCAGCACCACTTCTTGCGATGGAGGCGGCGGTGCGGCGGGGGCCTCGGCCTTCTTGCGCTGGAGCATGCTCAACATGCGAATGATCGTGAAGATCGAGATGGAGATGATCAGAAAGTCGAAGATGGTCTGGATGAAGGCGCCATAGTTCCAGGTCACCTCGGGCGAGGTCTCGGTCTTGTGACGCAGCATCAGCTTCATGTCCTTGAAGTCAACGCCACCGATCAGCATCCCCAGGAACGGCGTGATGATGTCACCGACCAGCGAGGTCACAATCTTGCCGAAGGCGGTTCCGATCACGACGCCGACGGCCATGTCGACGACGTTACCCTTCATGGCGAACGCTTTGAAGTCTGACAGAATGCTCATGGGTCTCCTGATGGGTGTTGGAGGGTTCGTCCCTCGTGGCCCGGTTGCAGATGCACCGTCCGAGTGGGAAACGCGAATGCGCTGCCCGCGGCCTCGACGACCTGTAGAAAGCCCAGCAAGAGCTCCTGGCGGAGCAGCTGGAACTCGTTCCAATCCGTGGTGGCGAAGTACGCCTGCACGTCGACGTTCAGGCTCGATTCGCCCAGCCCGACGAAGCGCACTGTCCCGCTGCCGGGCACGAGCTTGGGCTGCTCGCGCAGCGCCGCTTCCAGGCCCGCCAGGATGGTGCGCATCTGCTCGGCTCGCGTGCCGTAGATGAGCCGGATCGACGTGCCGAAGAACAGGCGGTCGCGCACCGCCAGCGACTCGATCTGCATGTCTGCGAGCTTGCCGTTGGGGATCGTGACCAGCGTGCGGTCTTGCGTGCGAATGCGCGTGGAGCGTAGGCCCACCACCTCGACCGTGCCGACGAGCTCGCCGACGCGCACCGTATCGCCTTGCAAGAAAGGCTGATCAGCACCGATCGAGAAAGCTCCGAACAGGTTCTCCAGCGTCTTCTGCGCGCCGAGCGCCACCGCGACTCCGCCGATACCGAGGCCGGCGATCAAGCTCGTGACCGCATAACCGAGCTCGGAGAGCAGCGCTACGACGGCCAGCACCACCACGAACACCTTGCCGACCTTGGAGGCCAGCGGCAGCAGTGAGCGCGAGTGCGACCGCCCCCAGCTGGAGGCGCCCACCACGTGCTGCGCGACGTCGATGCCGCGCGAGAGCGCCCAGTAGAACGCGATCAACCCCGTCGCGCGCAGGCCCACCTGCACCGCGGCACGCGCGTGGTCGGTGAGGCGCAACCAGGGCAGCCCGAGTCCAAACAGCAGCGCCGCCCAGCCGAGCAACAGGGGGCCGCTGACACGGCGCAGGCGCGCTTCGCCGATCTTGGGGTCGCTCTGCTGCGAGGTGTTGAGCTTCAGCACGCGCGCGAGCACGGCGCGCGTCACGCCGCTGAGCGGGATCGCGAGAGCCAGCGCCAGCGCGGCCAGCGCCGGCAAGCCCAACCATTGCCACCAGGACAGCTGCTGCGGACCGAGCTCACGCAGGCTGGGAGGCATATGTTCGAGCAACCAATCCTGCGCCTGGAGTGCCGGGTCTCCCCGCAGAAACAGTTGCATGCGATTCGCCCCTCGCGCGGCGCACTATCGGCAAAACCCCGCGTGGAGACAATCGCTTTTCGAGGCCAGCGGCCTCGGCCCACGCTCGCTCAGTTCTGCGTGTTGGGGCTCAGCCGGCGCGGCAGCCGGAGCGGATCGTTGGCAGCGGAGGGATCGCTCGGCTGATAGTAGAGGAAGGCGTACGCACCCCGGCTCGCCAACACTCGCTTGGTGTAACGCCGTGTTTCCCGGTACGGAATCAACTCCACCCAGAGGTCGAAATCAGCGCTCGGCAAGTCCTTGGCCCAGCGCTTGGGCTTACCGGGACCGGCGTTGTAGCCAGGAATCACCAGCAGCGGATCGCCCGGGAAATAGCTCTGGTAGTTGGCGAGGACGCGAATGCCGACCGCAATGTTCACGCGTGGCGTCGTCAGGGCTCTGCGATCGTAAGGCAGCCCCAGCTCCTTGCCGAAGCGGCGCGCCGTGGGGCTGATCACCTGCATCAAGCCGTAAGCGTTGGCGGGGCTCACCGCTTCCGGATCGAATGCCGACTCTTCGCGCATGACGGCGTAGATCAGCGCCGGGTCGACGCCCTGGCGCGCTGACTCCTCGGTCACGGCCTGGATATGAGGCCGCGGGAACGCGAGCTCCCAGGCTTGCTTCCAGGGCCCCACCGGCCAGCGCTCGAGCCAGTCGTGCAATTGCCAGCGCGGCAGCGCGTGCGAGAGCCGGGCGGAACCCGCTCGGGCGTACAGGAGCGCCACGCCCCACAGCACCGAGGGCGAAGTACTGGAACTGAGCGCATTGATCAGCTCCAGCTCGCGGCGGGCACCGTCGAGGTCGCTCTGCCGAAACAGCTCCAGCGCACGCAAGAAACCGGGCTGATCAAACTCGGGCCGATGCTCGATCTTGAAGGGCGGCGCGTTTCCGCCTTGCAGCACGCCGTCGAGCGCACGCTTGGCGCGCGCCGGATCCTGCTCGGCCAGGCGCGAGTAGGCGTGCAACATGTAATAGGAGAGCGGCAGCTCCGCGATGATGCGCTCGTATTCGACGAGCCCCTGCTCGACTTCGCCCGTCTCCACCAGGGCTCGCGCCTGAAAGTAGCGCTCGCGCCCGGAGGTGTCGGGGCCACGCCCCGCGTCGTCACTGGTGAGCGCGACGCTGCGCGCCAGAACCCTGCGCGCTTCGGCCCAGTTGCCCTTCTCCATGTAGTCGAGCGCCAGCAGGAACAGCCCTTCCGACACCATATCGCCGGAGGGATAGTCGTTGGGCATGCTGTCCAGCAGCGCCACGGAGCGCGCTTCGGCGCCCAGCTCCTGCTGGGCCTGCGCGCGGTACAGGCGCGCGTCGTCCGCCAGCCGATGGCGCGGGGCTTCGCGCTCGAGGCGGGCCAGGATCTTGTCGCAGTCGGCGTAGCGGTCGTCCTGGAACGCAGACTTGCCCGCGAGATACAGCGCCGAGACGCGCAGATCGTCGCTCTTGCAGCGGTCGATGATCTCGTTCAGACGGCCCTCGGCGCGCGTGCGCTGCTTGAGCTCGAGCAACGCCTTGGCCTGGATCAATCGCGCCTGGCAGGCGATGGGGCCAAACGCGGCGTCGCCCAGCTCGGAGAGCATCGCTTCCACCACGGCATTGGTCTCCTCCGGGCGCCCCGCGCTGCCGAACGCCTCCGCTCGCTCCAGTTGCTCCTTCGGGGCGAGCTGGCGCTCGCGAGCCTGCAGCGCCTCCGGTAGCGCATCGAGCAAACGCCGCTCGAGCGAGCTCGCGTCGTTGCGCAACGACGTGCGGGGCGCATCGACGATCAGGGAGCGCACCAGCCGCAGCGCAGCGAGCACATCCTCGCTCGTGGGCGGCGGCACCAGCGGCAAGGCCGGCGCAGCAAGGCCGCCGGCAGCCGGGGCGCTGGGGGCGGGCATGGCCGCTGGCTCGCTGGCGGGTATAGCGACGACATTCCCGGTCAGCACGCGCGCAGCCGTCGTCGTCCCCGCGTCGCTCGCGGGCGGCGTCTCACCCGTCACCAGGTTCACCAGCAACTCCGCCACGCGGAATGCCTGCGCCGACCAGCTCAGCGGCTTGCGCTGCTGCTCGCGGAACACGCGCAAGCGCTCGAGGCATTCGCTCGCGGCACCACGGCGGCAGGCGATCTCGGCGAGCAGACCGCGCGCCGAGGCGTAGGTGCCGGAGTTGGCTGGCACACTGGCGAGCGCACGCTCGGCTCCGTCCCAGTCGGCCAGGCCGAGCAGCGAGCGCCCGAGTCCGAGCGCTGCGTAGTCCGCGAGGGGCCAGGCGCTCTGGGTGGCGCGCTCATAAGCACGCGTGGCTCCGAGCAGGTCGCTGGACTTCTCGCGCAGCGTGCCGAGCAACAGATACCAGCGCGGCTCGTCGAGCACGCTCAGCTCCGAGCTCTGAATGTGCGCCTCGACCAGACCTGCGCAGCTCGCGTAGTCCTCGGCCTCGAACGCCTGCAGCGCCGAGCTGAGCGCTGGTTGCGAGAGCAGCGGCACGAAGCTCGACAAGTCCTCGGCTGCGGCGAGCGTGGCCTCGCCTGCAGGCGTGAGCAAGCCCGTGGGCGGCGCGGGCGCGGCGGGCACACTGGCCGTGCTCTGCCGGTTGGACAAGCTCGAGGAGCAACCCTGCGTGCCGACGCCGCAAGCGGCGGCGGCGCTGAGCAACACGGCGGCGATCCAACACGTCCTCATGCGCCGCTCCGCTCGCTGAAGCGCCTGACGGCGGCTTCGTCCAGGGCTTCTTGCTGCGCTTGTTCCGCGCGCTGCTGGGCCTGGCGCGCTTGCTGACCCAGGCGCTGCTCCACGACTTGCAGCTCGGCATGGGCACGTTCCAGGGCGCGCCGCGCCTGCTCCTGATCGCGCTGGGCCGAGCGGCGTTGCGCCGTGGCGCGCTGCACGTCTCCCGAGAGCTGCTCGAGCGTGCGCCGCTCGGCGCGCTCCCAGGCGAGCAGGCGCTGGCCTTCGGCGGCGGTGATGCCCTGCGTCCCGAGGCGCTCTTGCTCCGAACGGCGCGCGGCCTCGCTCGAGCTGGAGCGCGCCAGCAGCAGCTCTCGGGCTTTCCGCTCCGTCAGCTCAGCCTGCTTCTCCGACGCAATCCGCGCCGCGAGGCGCGCTTGCTCGCCCTCGCGCGCACGCTCGCGCAGGTCCTTCAACGTCTCCAGTGGGGACGAGCGCTTCACTCGCCAAGAGTAACCGAAAAGTCCCGGCGGGACGACTTCTCGGCGGCCCCTGGGTCAACCGCTACCCGCGGGTTCGCCCCGCCTCCGCATCTGTACCGCAGCGGGGCCCCCAAGCGAGCGAAAATGGCTCAGAAATCGCCGCTCCAGAACAGCCAGGGTCCCGAACCAGCCCAGCCCGCGGACAGCCGGTTCTGGACGCTGCCCGCCGGAGCCTCGTCGGGCTCGTCCGCGCCGCCGCCGAGCAGACCGTAGAGCAGCGTGGCCACGCCGGTCACGCCAGCGACGGCGAAGCTCGCGAGCGCGTAGCGTTGCTGATGGTCGTGGGTCTTTGAGGCGCTCAGCAGCGGCGCGCACTCAGGCTGGCTGGGGCAGTTGTAGCCGGGCTTGTCCAGCACCTTGTTGATACGCGTGACCTTGTCGGCGTTGGCGTCCGCCGCGATGGTGAAGGTCACGCCGGCGGCCACGGCGGCCGCGGTCACGACCCCGCCGGTCAAGATCAGCCAGCCATTGGGACCCGCCGGCTCCTCGGGCTCGATCGGCGGTGCCAGGGCGACATGCTGTGGCGGCGCCTGCGGCACCGGCGCGAGCACGACCACCAGGTGCTTCGCCTCGCCGGCGTGGGCGACGCGCGACTCTTCGTGCGCGACAAAGCCGGCCTTCGTCACCCGCACCTGGTACTCGCCCGGCGCGACGTACCACAAGAAGGGCAGCGGCGAGGGGCCGAGGTCCACGCCATCGATGGTGATCTCCGCGCCCTCTTGCCGGACCTCGATGCTGACTCGCTCCAGGTGAGCCTCCGCCTTCTTGAGGCTGTCCAGCATGCGCGCGCGATCCTCGGCGCTGCCTTCGTCCGTCGTGTGCAGCACGCGCGCCAGCCGCCGGGCACCGTCGAGGTAGTGGCCGCTGTAGATCTCGGCCAGGCCCAGGTTGCGGCGTACGACCGGCACCGACGGCTTGAGCGCGAACGTCTGCAGAAACGCGACGCGCGCCGCCTCGAAATCGCGTCGATCGAAAGCGGCCAGGCCTTCCTTGAAGGTCGCGCTCGCCTTTTCGTCCATGACCGTCAGCGGCTCCTCCGCGCTGCTCGGCGTCCTGGCAGCGCTCGCGCTCTTCGACGCCCTCACGCTCCTGGCTGCGGTCGACGACCTCGAGCTTCCAGAGGCAGTCGAGGCTCTCGGGCTCGTGCTTCCGCTCTTCTCGCTCGCAGGCTTGCTGCTCTGCGCGTGAGCGCTGCTCGGCAGCGCGCACGCAACCAGTAGCGCCGCGCACAGGCGTCGCCACGGCTGCGAACCCGCGCAGCCAAACCCGCCCCGCCTGCTCCTCACAGCGGCAGCTCGCGACCCAGCCCCGCGCTCTCGGAAGGCGTCAATGGCGACCTACCGCGAGCGTCGTCGTCATTGGGAGACGAGGAATCGGACGTGCCCCAGGGATTGGTGTCGATCGGGGGCAGGTTGCGCTGGGCGTGGCGGCGTCTGGTGGCGCGCAGGGCTCGTGGGGGCACGGGAGCTTTCGCGGGCGCGGCGGCCGCCGGTGCTGCTGCTGTGGCGGCGGCCGCAGCTGTTGCTGCTGCGGCGGCGGCGGGAGCCGCGACGGCTGCAGCTGCGGATGCGGCCGCGGGTGCTGTCCCTGGTACGGCTGCGGGTGCGGGGGGTGCCACTGCTGCGGGCACAGGCAGGCTGCGCGGCTCGGGGGACGGCAGCGCGCTGGCCGTCCACTGCTCGATCGCGCCCGTGCGGCCACCACGGCGGCTCTCGAGATAGGTCTGCCCCAGCTTGCCCAGCAAGAGCGAGAGCCCGATGCCGATGCCGAGACCCAGCGCGATCTCGCGCTTGGACGAGCGCAGGTCGCGAGCGAGGCGCGCCCAGCGGCCCCGACGCGGCGGCAACATCAGCTGCGGCATGGTCATCGCCGGAGTCGGCAGCGGCAGCGGCCCGCCGGCGCGCAGCCGTGGGGCGACCGTCTGCTGGTAGCGCGCTTCCGATGGGAGCGCGTGATGATCGATGCGCCCCGTGGGCGGGATCAACGATACGCGCGGCACCGGCGACGGTGTCAGATCCGGCCAGGCGGAGCTCGGCTTCTCCAGGTTGACCACCGGCAGGCGTGGCACCACCGACACGCGGCACTCGATCAAGTTTTTGGGCGCCGGCTCCTGGCGGGGTGCGACCGGAGGCAGATCGTTCGCAGCCGCGAAGTCGCCGTTCGACGATGAAGCCATGGCAGGGGAAACCAGCGGTTCTCCCATCCCCGAAAGATCCGCGCTCGAGAGATCGGCCGTCGGTCGCAAACGCGAGGGAACCGGAGCGGGATCATCGAACGTGGAAGCCGCCGCTCGCTCCGCGAGCGCGGGCCGAAGGGATGGCCGCGGCGGCAAAAGCACCGCTCGAACGCGTGCCGGAGTCTCGCCCGTGCCCATCTGCGGCGACAGTCTAGCCGGATGTAGGGCGCACGGGGAGCCTTTCAGTGGGCTCAGCTGGCCAGGAACCAGGCCAGTACCAGGGCGCTCAGGGCAATGGTGACTACTGCAACGCCAACCACCAGCGCGTCGATCGCGGACCAGGAAACGCGGCGCTTGGGAGGCACGGGCGGAGGCGGTTCGCCCAATGGAAGCACCTCGATAGGCGCGCTCGGGGCGGAGCTCGAGCTGCTGGTGCTGAGCGACAAAACCCCTTTGGATTCGACGGCGGTAGTGAAGCCCGGCCGCGGGTCTGCGGGCAGGGCGAGGCGCGCGCGCGCATCGACCGAGAGCGGCACGACGGCGGTGTGGACGGGGGCGCCGGACCCCGGTGCAGGCGGGAAATCCGAGCCCAGGCGCTCGTCGGGCACCTGTTCCAGGTTGCGCAGCGCGGAACTGACCGGATCTTCGATCATCAGCTGCGTCTTGCCGAGCTCCAGCAAGGCCGTGTCGACCCACGCTTCGGCCACATTCGGACGCAGCGGACGCGAATCCAGCCGCGTTCCATTTTTCGAGCCCAGATCGATCACCCACAGGCGTGAGCCGCGGCGCACGACGCTGGTATGGCGGCGCGAAACGTCCTCGTCGCGCAGCGCCAGGTCGACGTCATGGTCGCGCCCGAGCACGTAGCCCCGCTCTTCGCGCAGCACGAGCTCCCGGCCCCGGTCCGGGCCTGCCACCACACAGAGCCGCGGAACGATGGCCGAGCCGGACTGGATCAGCGCACCCTGGACCAGCGCCAGCGCGAGGTCCTGCGTCGAAAACGCGGGTTGAGGGGCCGTGGACGGCTCCCGGAAGCGCACGCGCAAGAGCGCGCGCCCGACCTGGACCCGGTCCCCGTCCGCGAGCGGCTTGGCGGTATCGGGCAGCACCCGCAGTGCATTCAGGAACGTGCCATTCGTGCTGTTCTCGTCGATCAGCACGTATCCCCCGCCGGGCACGGGCGCCAGCCGGGCGTGCAGCAAGCTGACGGAAGGGTCCGGCAGCTGCACGTGGTTCTTGGCGTCCCGCCCGATGCGGATGTGCTCATCGGGCGGAAACGTGAGCTCGAGCGGAGCCGCGGCCCGGGGCGACTCGACGACGACGACGACCACGATCGGCATGCGAGCGTCTGGCGGCGGTCCCCCTCACTCCGCGGCGGGCGAACGGCGCAGCTGCACGAGGTTCTCCTGCAGCTCCTGCGCGGCAGAGGCGTTCGCCAGGTCGCTGTGGCACGCCGCCTTCTGGCCCGGCTGCGCCGCCACTCCACGCCGCGTCTTGGAGGCGAGCCGGTGGATCTCCTCCGGGGAGAGCACGCCACGCCGCTCCAGCACTGCTCGCTGCTCGGGGTTCAGCGCCGGGCTCTGCAGCACGCGCTCGCGCTGGTACCCCTCCGCCTTGCCGGAATCAAACTCGGCGATCTCCTTCGAGATGCGCACCGAGCACCAGTCGTGCCCGCACATCGCGCAGAAGTCGGTGTCGACGTCCAGGTCCTCGTCGTGGAAGGCGCGCGCGAGGTCGGAGTCGAACGCCTCCTCGAACTGCTTCTCCCAGTTGAGCGCGGCGCGCGCCTTGGTGAGGCGATCGTCCCAGTCGCGGCTGCCCGGGATGCCGAGCGCCACGTCCGCGGCGTGCGCCGCGATCTTGTAGGCGACGCAACCCTGCTTCACGTCATCCTTCTTGGGCAGCCCGAGGTGCTCCTTGGGGGTCACGTAGCAGAGCATGCTGGCGCCGTGATAGGCCGCCGCCGTCGCACCGATGCAGCTCGTGATGTGATCGTAGCCGGGGAACACGTCGGTCACGAGCGGGCCGAGCACGTAGAAGGGAGCGCCGTGGCACACCTGGCGCTGCAGCTTCATGTTGAACTCGATCTGATCGAAGGGCACGTGGCCCGGGCCCTCGACCATCACCTGGCAGCCCTTGCGCCAGGCCATCTCGGTCAGCTCCCCCAGCGCGTCCAGCTCGCCGAGCTGCGCGGCGTCGCTGGCGTCGGCGAGGCCTCCAGGACGCAGGCCGTCGCCCAGCGAGAACGAGACATCGTACTCGCGCATGATGTCGCAGATCTCGTTGAAGTGCGTGTACATCGGGTTCTCTTTGCCGTGCACCAGCATCCACTTGGCGAGCAAGGAGCCGCCACGGCTAACCACGCCGATCAGGCGCCGCTTGATCAGCGGCAAGTGCGCACGCCGCACCCCGGCGTGAATCGTGAAGTAGTCCACGCCTTGCTTGGCCTGATGCAACAGCGTGTCCAGAATCACCTTTTCGGTCAGGTCCTCGATGCGGCGCCCGAGCACCATCGAGTACACCGGCACGGTGCCGATCGGCACGCGCGCGTGGCGCACGATCGCGTCACGACACTCGTCCAGGTCGCCGCCGGTGGAGAGATCCATCACGGTGTCGGCGCCCCAACGCTCCGCCCACTCCAGCTTGTCCAGCTCCTCGCGCGTGCCCGAGGAAATGGGGGAAGCGCCCATGTTGGCGTTCACCTTGGTCAGGCTGGCACGGCCGATCGCCATCGGGTCCAGCTGGTAGCCGGCATGCACCGTGTTGCAGGGGATGATCAGGCGCCCCGCGGCGACTTCGTCGCGGACCTGCTCGGGGGTCAGGTGACGCTCGCGCTCGGCGACGCGGCGCATTTGCGCGGTGATCTCACCGAGCCGCGCGTACTCGAGCTGAGTCACCGGCCGGAAACCTGGGGGCGCTTCGCAGCCATTGCCCGTGCGACGCCAGCCCGCGGGCAAGAAATCCCAGGCCGTCAGCTCGCTCGGCTGGGGCATGCCGGGAGTATCCGGGGACGAGAAGGAGCGCGCGCCGCCAATCTCCGGGGAATTGGCAAACGAGCCCGGGTTGGTGCCCTCGCGCAGAGTCGATGGATTGTGGGTGACGCGCGGCAACTGACGCTCGAATGACATTCCGTTCTCCTGCCTGAGCCGGGCTTTGCTGGAAGCGGCGGCGGCGGCAGCATAGCGCCGAGTCACGGGGTTCTACAGCTGATTGACCCGGCTGTTGCAAGGCCACCGGCTCTCGGTCCAGGCTACAGGCTCTCGCCATGGCCTTCACCTGGGACGTCGACCCGCTGCTGGTGCACTTTCCGGCGGCCTGGGCCCAGCTGCCCGTCGACGGCATCCGCTACTACAGCCTGCTCTACGTGCTGGTATTCCTGGGCGGGTACAAGCTCTTCGACTGGCAGCTGCGCCGCGCGGGTGGAGACCCCGAAGACGCGCACGACTTCGTGCTGTACGGGGTGGCCGCCGTGCTGGTCGGTGCGCGCCTCGGTCACGTCGTGTTCTACGAGTGGCAGCGCTTCGCGCGCAACCCGCTCTGGTCACTCGAGATCCATCACGGCGGTCTGTCGAGCCATGGTGCCGCGCTCGGCCTGGCCGTCGCGATGTACGCCTATACGCGCCAGCGCCGGCAGTCATTCGTGGAAGGCTGCGACCGCTTCGCGTTCTCCGCGGCGCTCGGTGCGGTCCTGGTCCGGATCGGCAATCTGTTCAACTCGGAGATCGTGGGCAAGCGCACGGGCACGAGCTGGGGCGTGCGCTTCCCGCGCTATGACGGGTACCTCGATCCTCCGCTGCGACACCCGACACAGATCTACGAGGCGCTGCTCGGGCTCGCTGTGCTCGGACTGTTGTTCTGGGCGGATCGGCGCCTGGGCGGCGAGCGCAGGCCGCGCGGGCTGTTGATCGCCTTGTTTCTCGGGGCGTACTTCAGCGGACGCTTCCTGGTGGAGTTCTGGAAGGAAGTGCCCCTGTCTGAAACGGCCGGCGGCCTCGACACGGGCCAGTGGCTGTCGATCGCCCCCGCGCTGGCCGGCGTGGTCGGCTGCTACGTGGGCTGGCAGCGTCGCGTCCCCGCCCGGTGGAACACGCTGGCGAATGTTTCGGATGCGGCACGGCAGGCTGACGACTCCGCGCAGAAATGACGTCGACATCTGGCGCTCGAGCTGGCATCGGCCGAGCCCGCGCCCCGAATAGCTGTTTCTTGCGTGTGTCTGGAGTGCTGCAGCAAACGATCGTCCGAGCCGAGCTCGAGGCGCGAATTTAGCTGCGCCGCAATACGCCGGAAACTGCCGCAAAGTCATGCATTGAACATGATGACGACGACCGCCGAGCTCGAAGCCAACATGCTCGGAGGCACACCCCAGGGCCGCGCACGGAAAAGCGAACCGAAGCGCTTGCCGCTGGTGCAGCACTACTTGCGTGAACAGGCACAGCTCACCGCCGTGGAACGCTTCTCGCAGTTGCACGAGACGACGGAGCTACCCGCCCAGGCCAAGTACTACCGCAGCTTGCTGCCTGTCTCGAAGCCGAAGAGCGGCCAACAATATGCCTTCAGCGTCGACCTCGATCGCTGCTCGGGTTGCAAGGCGTGTGTCACCGCATGCCACAGCCTGAACGGGCTCGACGAAGCCGAGACCTGGCGTTCCGTGGGGCTGTTGCACGGCGGTAGCGCCAGCCAGCCGCTGCAGCAGACCGTGACCACGGCCTGCCACCACTGCATCGAGCCGGCCTGCATGCTCGGCTGCCCCGTCAACGCCTATGAGAAGGACGCGGTCACGGGCATCGTGCGGCACCTGGATGATCAGTGCATCGGCTGCCAGTACTGCACGCTGACCTGCCCCTACGAGGTGCCGCAGTTCAACAAGAAGCTCGGCATCGTGCGCAAGTGCGACATGTGCAGTGATCGGCTCGCGGTCGACGAAGCACCCGCCTGCGTACAGGGCTGTCCCAACGAGGCCATCGCGATCCGGATCGTGGAGACGGCACAGATCGTCGAAGACGTGCAGGCCGACGCCTTCCTGCCCGGCGCCCCCTCGCCCGGCATCACGCTGCCCACCACCGAATACAAAACCAAGCGCGTGTTCCCCAAGAACACCTTGCCGGCCGACTTCTACAACGTGCGGCCGGCGCACAACCACTTCCCGCTGGTGGTGCTGCTGGTCTTGACGCAACTGTCGGTGGGCGCGTTCAGCGTCAACTACCTGGTCACGTCGTTCTACTCGAGCGGGGCCGTGCAGCGCTATCACGCGCTGGTCGCGCTCGCGCTGGGCCTGGTGGCGCTGGCCGCCAGCACGCTGCACCTCGGGCGCCCGCAATACGGCTTCCGTGCCATCATGGGTATCGGTCACTCCTGGATGAGCCGCGAGATCGCCGGCTTCGGCGCCTTCGCGGGGTTGGCCGTCGCGTACGCCGCGGGAGCCTGGGCGGATCCGCTGCTGCACCTCCTCGGGCTCCCGCCCCTGGATCCGCTGTGGAGCCTGCGCCTGCAGCGCTGGCTCGGCGCGGCAGTGGCGCTCAGCGGGCTGATCGGCGTGTTCTGTTCGGCGATGCTGTATGCGGTCACGCGCCGGCAGTTCTGGCGGCTCTCGTATTGTGCGCCGCGCTTTCTCGGCACCACTGCCTTGCTGGGGCTGTCGCTCACCCTGGTGACGTTCAGCGCGGCAGCGTACTTCGGCGAGCCGGTCTCGGGCCCCATCCTGGTGGGATTGTGTGAGACGCTGTTTGGCGCGGCCGCCTTCAAGTTGCTGATCGACGCCAGCGTGCTGGCTCATCTGAAGAGCGCGCAGGTCTCGGACCTCAAGCGCACGGCGCTGCTCATGTGGGGTGAGCTCTCGACGCTGACGCAAGCTCGCTTCCTGGTCGGCGTGGTCGGCGGCATTGTCATCCCGCTGCTCCTGCCCACGTTCTTCGCGCCCACCGCGGCCCATGTGCAGCTGCCGAATGCGGCGCTGGCGCTGGCGGCCCTCGGCTGCTTGCTGCTGATCGGCGGCGAGCTGCTCGAGCGCAGCCTGTTCTTCATGGCGGCCGCCTCTCCCAAGATGCCGGGGGCGGTGGGCAAGTGACCGACAGCAAAGCTCTGGGCGGCTCGCTCGCGCGCCTGCTGTACGATCGCCAAGGCGACCTGACACGCGACCTGCTGCGCCAGCCGGGGCAGTTCGGCCTGGGGCAGGTGCCGCGGCGCCTGGCTCCCGACCGCACCACGACCATGACCTGCGGCTTCTGCTCCACCGGCTGCGGGCTGTCGATCCATCTGAAGAACGGCGAGGCGCTCAACCTCTCGCCCGCCACGGACTATCCGGTGAACCTGGGCATGGCCTGCCCCAAGGGCTGGGAGGCGCTCGCGCCGCTCGCCGCCAAGGACCGCGCCACCGCGCCGCTGCTGCGCCGCAGCCGAAGCGAGGCGCTGGCGGAGACGGACTGGGAGACGGCCATCGAGTTCTTCGTCCAGCGCTTTCGCGAGATCCAGGACAAGCACGGCAAAGCCTCGGCGGCCTTCCTGGGCACCGGCCAGATCACCATCGAGGAACTGGCGCTGCTGGGCGCGTTCGCCAAGTTCGGTATGGGCATGGTCCACGGCGACGGCAACACGCGCCAGTGCATGGCGACCGCCGTCGTGGCCTACAAGCAAGCCTTCGGCTTCGACGCCCCACCTTACAGTTACGCGGACTTCGAGCAGTCCGACGTGCTGGTGTTCGTGGGCGCGAACCCATGCATCGCGCATCCGATCCTGTGGGAGCGCGTCTGCCGCAACGAGAAGCAGCCGAAGATCATCGTGATCGATCCGCGCAAGACAGAGACGGCCATGGCCGCCACCCTGCACTTGCCGCTGGAGCCCAAGAGCGATCTGGTCCTGTTCTACGCGGTCGCCAACCTGCTGATCGAGAACGGGCACATCGATCTCGGCTTCATCGAGCGCAACGTGAACGGCTTTGACGAATTCGCCGCCCACGTGTCCGCCTTTACGCTGGAACGCGCCGTCACGGCCACAGGCCTGAGCGCCGAGCAGATCCGGGAGCTGGCGACCAGCATCGGCACCGGCAAAGCGGTGAGCCTGTGGTGGACCATGGGCGTCAACCAGAGCTACGAAGGCGTGCGCCTGGCGCAAAGCCTGATCAACATCGCGCTGATCACCGGCAACATCGGCCGCCCCGGTACGGGCGCCAACTCCATCACGGGCCAGTGCAATGCGATGGGCTCGCGAATGTTCAGCAATACCACCGGGCTGTTCGCCGGGCGCGACTTCACCAATCCCGAGCACCGCGCGCAGATCGCCGAACTGCTCTCGATCGACCCGGAGCGCATCCCGAGCGAGCCGAGTTGGGCCTACGATCAGATCATGGAGGGCATCAACCGCGGCCAGATCAAGGCCTTGTGGGTGGTCGCCACCAACACCGCGCACTCCTGGATCAATCAGGCGGACGCCCACGAATTGCTGAGCAAGCTGGACTTCCTGGTGGTCCAGGACATGTACGCGAGCACCGAGACGGCCGCCTTCGCCGATCTGGTGCTGCCGGCGGCCGGTTGGGGCGAGAAGGACGGCATCTTCATCAATTCCGAGCGACGCCTCGGTCTGGTGAAGAAGGTGTCCCGCGCGCCGGGGCAGGCCCTCGCCGACTTCTCGATCATCAAGCTGCTCGCGGACGCCTGGGGCGCCGGAGCGATGTTCAAGGACTGGTCGTCGCCGGAGGCCACCTTCCAGCTCCTCAAGCGCTGCACGCGCGGGCGCCCTTGCGACATCACCGGCATCGCCGATTACCGCATGCTCGACGAGATGCGCGGCATCCAGTGGCCGCTGCCCGAGGGCAAACAGCCCGCGCCGGGCGAAGAACGGCGCCTGTTCGAGGACGGCCGCTTCCACCACCCCGACGGCCGCGCACGCCTCCTGTTCGAGGAGCCGCGCAAGCAGCCGGAGGCAGTGGACAAGAACTACCCGATCGTGCTCCTGACGGGCCGCGGCAGCTCCAGCCAGTGGCACACGGGCACACGCACCAACAAGAGCGCGGTCTTGCGCAAGCTGTACTCACAGGACTGCTACGTCGAGATCAGCCCCAAAGACGCGCGCGATCGCCACATCAACCAGAACGAATGGATCGTGGTCGAGTCGCGGCGCGGCCGCGTCCAGGCGCGCGCCTTCATCAGCCACCTGGTGCGGCCGGGCCAGTGCTTCATGCCCATGCACTATGCGAAGGTGAACCAGCTCACCTTCGCGGCCTTCGATCCCTACTCGCGCCAGCCCTCGTACAAGAACTGCGCGGTGCGCCTGCGCCGCAAGAGCGAAGTACCGGACCTGGACTGAGCGCTCCCGCAGCCAGTTGGCCCCGCAGGAAGCCCACGCCCGGTCGCTCGCGAGCGCACCCCCTTGTTTCCCATGGGAAACCTCAGCGCGGACGGCGCCACCCGACCTGTTCCCGTGGGAACCTCAGGAACGCGCGGCGGGCATATGCTGGAGTCGCCGGGTGAGCTGCAGTTACGAGCCCCACTCGATCTGAAGTTTGTGGGCCGGGCTGCCACTCGACGGCGCCATGCGGAGCCTCGGGACACGGCCCGCCCCCGCTCGAGGTGGTCAGGCCCACGGCGTTTTGCAGCGCTTCGGAGAAAGCTCCGTCGATCGAGCGTGGAACGAGTGCGTGACGTTGCTTCGACGTCTGTCGCACGGGCGCGGAACGCGTGAGCATTTGCACGCAAATGCCGCGCAGATCTCGGCCGCATGCAACACTGTGGCTGTGAGCGTCACACTGCGAGCGTAGCCGTTCACTCGCAGCGTCACGCGCGCGTGTAGACAACGAAACGTCGCATGCGCGCGCTGCGAGTTCGTTGCCAGGCATGTCGCCGGCGGTCGGCAAGCACGCCGATTTGGAGGAGCTAAGCTCTGGGCTGCGTGGCTCAGCGGAGCCGCACCAGGACATCTGTCTTTCTAGCGAGGTGGGCATGGCCAAGAAGAGGTGGAGCATCATCGGTGTGGGCGCGTTGCTTGCGAGCAGCGCGTGCGAATTCGCCAAGGATCACGAAAGCGACTATTGCTCGGACACGCACAGGGAATGTCACCTCAGCTATTCGCCTGCTTACGGCTATCAGCGGTACTGCAGCAGCCTCGTGTCGCCGTGCAATCCGCAGCTGAGCGTGCAGCCCAATCGACCGTCGACCGCCGTCGACGCGGGGGTGCGCCCGAGCGCGACGCCCGCAACGAGCGGCGCCTCTGCGCGCGCGCCCGAGCTCGGCCCCGCCCCCCTGCCGCAAGGGCAGCGCTACTCTGCCTTCGACGAGCCGTGTGAGCGGGACAGTCAATGCGGGCCGGGCAAGTGCAGCGAGGGGCAGTGCTTCTACGGCTGCCAGTCGGACTCGCAGTGCGGCACGGGAGACCGCTGCGCCGTCGAGCAGGGTACGCGCATCTGTCTGCCGGACCCCAATCCGCCCGTGACTTGCACGCGCACGGCGCAGTGCAGCGCCGGGCACGTGTGCTTGAACGGAACGTGCATGCAGTCGTGCACGGGGACCGAGCAGTGCACGAACCTGGTGGATCGCTGC